>JAEOSZ010000051.1 GCA_016840095.1 Candidatus Heimdallarchaeota archaeon | reverse complement strand
CTCCAATTGTGATTATAATTAAGAAGATAAGAAATACTACTCGCATTGAAATTAAATAGTTTGGTGGATGTTCTAAACCCAATCCTGTTCTTTTCTCTAGTATTCTTTCTGCTAGATAAGATATTAGTGATGAAAATGCTATACTGAGTATCATTCCTACAACAAGAGCAACCATACTTAATGCTCCGGCTACTCCTAATTTATCTTTAGGAGCAGCTTCCATGATTGATTTCTGATTCGGTGAAAGAATCGTTCCAGAAAAAACTCCTAAAAGAGTTGAAGTAAGAATAAGAAGCCATAATGGACTGCCTATTTGTATTGAAGTAAGTAGTATTAGAAATATAGTTGCAATTCCAGTTAGACTTAGTGATGTGAGTAGTTTAGCATCTATAATATCTGATAATCTTCCTGAAACAAGCACTGAAAATACTAACCCAATTGGCAGACCTGATAATACTAAATACACTTGATAAATGTTCGAAACTCCTAATATTTCTTGAAGATAAAAGGGAAAGAGGTAAACTAATGCAGTAACGCTAAAAGCTGTTAGAGCAGCCGTAATAATACCTTTAGAGATATTCTTATTTTTACGTATTTTTTTACCTACAATAGGATTTAAGCGAGTTCGTCTTACAAATACAAAATAAGAAACTCCTCCTAAACTAATAATTAACATAACTCCTGGCCATAGGTTTCCACGATTAAATTCTGATTCCACTATAATACTTAGACTGTATGTGAAAGTAGTTAAGAACAAAGCAAAAGTGATGTCGAATATCCAGTCTCTCTTCTTTTTCTTGGCAAAAGATATTTCTGAAAATTTAGGAACAAGGAAATGTACTAAAAAGAAACATACTATCCCTATTGGCATGTTAACCAAAAAAATACTTTTCCAACTAAATCGTGTAATTAGAAGATAAGCTAATAGACTCCCAAATAGCATTGATAATCCCATAATGGAGAAGATAAAACCGAAAACTGTTCCTCTTTTCCCATTTGAAGTATAATGAGTAAGAATTGCCATCCCATTTGATAAAATAGATGAAACACCAATAACAAGGATTACTCTTGAGAAGATAAAAAATAAGTATAAATGTGAGAAGAAACAGAGTAAACTTCCTAAAGTAAAAAGTATAACACCAATCTGAAAAATCTTTTTTTCACCATAATAATCTCCCATATCACCTGAAAAAACAGTGAAGAATAGAATGATCAGGAGATACGTAAGTGTTTCCAGCTGCAATTGATTCTGTTGGATTCCAAAATAGTTTCTTATAGTGTCTGTAAGTAGAAAAATTGAAGTGATATCAAAAGTTATCATAAAAAAACCGGTTCCTAGTGATAGAACAAGTACAATAAAGCTAACATTATTTTTCTTTATACTTTGAGCTATCGTGGAATTCATCAGTCTTCAATTAGTACTATTTTCTTAAGACTTTTGATAGAAATAGAAGAATAGAAAACTCGGACTCACTAGGACTAATGGATTAAAGTTTAGAAGTTTTTTTAAGAAAGATAGAATAGGATACATAAGATTCAGGTTTGTTTAATTTGTTCTTATTTTTCTTGAATGCAATTAGTTTCTATTTAATCAGCTTTATAAGTTTCCAAGAGCATATTCTCAATGGTTTGTTTACGGTTAAAATAAAAAAGTGGTTATATGAAAAGATCAATGCGTAATTCATCAAAACTAATTTTATGTGCTTCGATAATTCTATCATTTTTATTATCCAATAGTCTTCTAATTGCTGCTCAAACTAGTAGTTTTCCAAGTAAAGACCTCTCTTGCACCAATTTTGCTGCTTCTTTTGACAATAATGTGCTCTTTGGAAATAGTGAGGATGGAGGATTATCTCATCCTCTCAGCGTTGATCCTTTAAGTAGTCACACGTTCTACTATAGTGCGGATTCTGAAGGTTATGGTTGTGCTTTTGTTGGGTGGTATTGGGAAGGTTACTCAATAAGCATACAAGGAGGGATGAATGATCAAGGTCTATGTTATGATTTAACAGGAATTCCTGATACACCTGTAAATACTCCACCAAATGCAACTTATACTGTTGCTGGAAGTTGGATAATGAAGGATGTTTTAAGATTAAATGCCAACGTTAGTGAACTTATTGATTTCATGATGAGTTGTGATTGGTCAGGTTATTGGTGGTATCAATGGCTTTTTGCAGATGCTTTTGGAGATATAGTAATAATTAGTCCAGGGATTGATGGTAATCTTGTGTTCACTCGAAAGAATATCGGTGAAGATGGATTTCTTACACAAACAAATTTCAACAGAGCTAACAATAAAAGTGGTGAATATCCTTGTTGGCGTTATGAAGCTTCTTACAATTTATTAAATGAAATAGAGAGTGAAGAAGACCTCACACCTACAAAGTATAAAGAAGTTCTAGAAGCTGTTCATTTTCCCAAAAGAGGAGGTTCTTTCACACATTATTCTAATACTTTTGATCCAGTAAATCAAATGCTCTACTTAAATTACATGGGTCAATTTGATGAAACAGCAACAATTAATGTTACAAACGAATTAGATTTCTCTGGATCTAAAGCTGTTCCCATGGCTGATTATTTCTCTGAAGAAACAACAGATGAAGGGTTTGATAGTTTCAAACAATGGAAAAGAACAGCTATAGTTATTCAGAAGGTGTTACCTATCACTGGTGCTGTTATCGTTGCTGGAGGAATAGGGATTGGAACCTATTTCTTTGTTAAAAGAATAAGAAAAAGAAAGAAAACACAACCTCCCTAAGGTTGAAAAAATGAAAAGGACTAATAGACGCCCATTTGTTGATTGCCGGTTAAGTCTCTGTGAGGATCTCTAACACCATCAGCATAACCGAACTTGCCTTTTGGTTTGATTAGAGTAGCTAAATCGCCAGTTTGTACTAAAGCAGGAATAACTGTTTCAGGACTGATTCTCTGACTAACTACAGTTCCTTGTTCACCATAGTTAACTCTAGAAGAGATATCTCCAGGATTGTCAATAACAAACATGTTCATACGTGGGTGTGGATAGTAGTCGATGTGATAGCCTTCATGATCAGGAGATTCAAAGGCAGTTCCGAAGAGTGATTGTCCGTAAAATCCTATTACGGGCAGTCCTAAGTCCTCTCTGAGTATCTTTAGAGTTTCATTAGATAGCGGAGTTCCTCCATGAACAATTGCTTGAAGGTTACCTTTTTCTCGTAGACTTTGTATCAGTGGGAACATCTTTTCGATGAGTACACCAGTTGTGAACATTCCAGTTATAAATGGAAATTCTTGCTTAACTAGACGCTCTACTTGATCTTGCATATGTTGAAGGTACATTCCTCCTATTTTGGGATCTGCCATCATTGCCACTTTTACGAATCTTGGGTCCATGTCTATCAAGAATATTGATTTAGCAAAGTCTCGTTCAAAACCCTTCAGTGTCCACTTACCTATTGTATGTGGTCCGGTAGGTACAGTTGCGAGATAAGTTAAATCCATAGGAATACCAAAATCTTTGAAGTTAGATGCACAGAGTTTACTTAGAACATTGAAAGTATCTACGGTTTTGTCAAAGTAGTTCATGTTGTCAAAGTCATTACGCAGTGTATTTGCAAAAAGCACGTTCTTCTTTGGCGCTCCTGTAGTTCCTCCAGTTTCTGCCACTTGCATTTCGTATCCTGGATTCTCTGCATAGAATTTGTGTATCCATTTTGTAGTTGTGAACATTATTGATTTTTCTCTGAAAATGTTTGGATCTGTTGGTCCAAAGTGTTCTGCTAATTCTTCCCAGCTGCTTACGTCCCCCTTCTTTATTCCCTTTTCAGCTGCTAGTCCTATCATATACGGAGAACCTGTTTCTTCTCCTATTGCTATATCGACACATTCGATTAAGAAATCTTTCTGGTCGTTTTTACTTATTATTACTTGTTTTTGAGTGGATGTAGACGAAGCCATGTGTCTTTCACCAACAGTAAATTTGTAAATCGATATATAAACTCGGTAAAGAACTCTTATATACTCAAATCTGCCTTACAAGTTCTTAAACGCCACATTCTTACTTATTAGCATAACTGTTATTAAATCTATAAATCATGTCTTTTTTTGAACAGTGACAATATTCGACTATTTAAGGTAAAAAGAAAAAAGAGGTTAAGTTAGACTTTTTCCGCAATTCTCGCAGAAGTTTCCTCCTTCGAAATTCTGCGCCCCGCAGTATGTACAATACTTTATCACCGATTCTTCTGTTTGCACTGCTTTTACAGGTTGATATGCTGGTTCACTTGCTCCAAGTGGTTTAGCTGGTGTATAAGCTGTTGCTGTAGCTAATCTAGGTTTATTTGCTGCATTAGCTATGAAAGATATGCCTATTCCTCCTAAACTTAGTGCATCAATGTATAGCTGTGCTATTATTATATATGCTGCAATCATAAGTAAAGTAAAACTCATTGTTGCAGCTCCTATGATAGTCAAAAGAAACGTTAGAAAAGTAGTTACCAGAAAAGACCATCCATAGAGATTTAAGAAACCGTTTCCATATCCTTTTGCAGGTATATCCAATCCTTCTTTAACATTTTTGAAAGTTACCCCTCTTAATATCCCGAACACTATTAAGATGGCCATTCCTCCCCATCCATTACCTAAAGTAGATATTCCTGGTATATAGGCAAGGAGTATCTCTGCAACAATATAGAGTACTAATAAAACTATTATTACTGTAATTTTGTCTTTCTTTTCAGTATATACACTCCCTATAATTACTAATGGAACAATCAAGAGTGCAATTCCACCGTAAATTCCTATAGTTCCTATGACTCCTTCTGCCATGTAAATGTACCCATATACTCCAGAGGCTAGTATGGCTATATGTAGAGAAATTCCTGCTCCTATTAATAGTAGAATTCCAATTGGTATTAGAAGTGGTGCCATTGGCTTATCTTGAGAATCATTTTTTTGCATTTCATTTCCTCTTTACATGTTAGTTGTACCAAGAAAATGGATTCTTCTGTTAATAAATCTATGCCTTTTCAGAACAAGACTTATTATTCTGGAAAGAGAGTTGGATAGTTGAGGTTATTCCATGAAGAAGAAAACGATATTCTTGTTATCTCTTATACTTACAATTTCTTATCTTAGTTTTTCCACTACTCAAGAAGTTTCAACAAAGACTAATTGTTTTTCCTATAGCTTCCAGCTAACCCCTCATGATCCTATAATCATCACTCATAATGACAATTTTACTCAATTAGGTTTTCAAGGTGGAGGAACAGACCAGAATCCATATTTAATTCATAACCTCAGGATTATAGCTGCTGCAGGAGATGGTATCAATATCTCTGATGTGACTGATAGTTTTGTTATAGAAAATTGCTATATTGAATCACCCTTCAAAGCAATTTCTCTCTCATATATAGAATCTGATTCTAATCAGTTTATAGTAAAGGACAATGTAGTGAATAACAGTGATTTAGGAATTTATGTTCACCAGTGTAATAACATAATTTTATTCAACAATACTTTAGCTAATGGTTCAGGACCAGGAATGCTTCTTAATTCTGTTGAGGATATTCAAATTGAACGTAATATAGTACTGAATAACTTTGGCTTTGGTGTCATGCTAGTTAATAGTATGAATACAAACATTTCCAGCAACATAATCTATCTTAATGTTTTTCTGGGATTGCTTCTTGGCCCTTTAACATCCAATATCTTAATTCTGAACAATATCTTCTACTGGAATGGTGCGGATAATTCTACGAATGCAGAAGATGTAGGGAGTGGGAATCATTGGTCGGATGACGCATTGTCTCTAGGAAATTCATACTCTGACTGGAATAATGAGGGACCCTACCTAATTCCAGGACCTTCCGGTTCAATTGACTTCTTTCCAACAAATGACACCGATGGTGATAGCATGCATAACGGCTTTGAATTAGGGAATGAACTTGATCCTCTGGAAGAAGATGATTTTTTAGATCCTGATTGGGATGGTCTTGATAATGGTCGAGAATGTGAACTTGGCACAGATCCCAAGGATTTTGACAGCGACGACGATGGGTACGATGACGGCACTGAAGTTGCTGCTGGAAGTGATCCGCTTGATCCTAATAGTACTCCAGAAAATAGAAGATCTAGAACAAACATTCTCTTTCTCTCAATTCTAGTTTCAATTACAGTACTAAGTTTGCTTAAGGGAACAAAAAAGAGAAACTACACTTGATTTTTCATTTTTTCTCTTTAGATTTTTCTTTCTTTAGTTTCAATATTATCGCATTCCACAGTAAAGGAATAGCTAATCTTGGTTTAAAGAAGCTTACTTTGAATTGAGAACCTGTCATTATACTTGCCCATTCTACTAGATAGTCTACTCCTTTCTTCTTACATAGATGTGCAAATGCATCTAGAAATATTGGCATCTTTGCTATTACTTTTACCATCCTTGTTGACCATTTGAAATCTTTGCCAAACGATTTCATCCATCTTTTCTGATAGTTCTTGAACATTTGAGCACTGAAATCGTTTTTGTTGAACGCTTCTTCGATTGTTACAGCTGCTAGTTCTCCTGCATCCATAGAATATTGAAGACCTTCACCTGTTAAAGGATCTATTTGTCCTGCTGCATCTCCGACCACAAGAAAGTTGTTTGCATAACTTCTTTTCACTCCCCCTAGCCTTAGTGGTGCTGCGTTCATAGGTTCTATTTCTGCTTTAGGTCCTAGAGCTTCAACAAGAAATGGTTCTTCTTCTAAGAATTCATGATGCACTTTTTCCAGATCTGATGTTTTATATTTTCCTCCAGGGATTATGTAACAGCAGAAGACTAAATCATCGTTTGCTTCTTTAAACAAGGCTACATATCCCGGGTGAATATTTCTTGTATACAGACATACTCCATCTTCCTCAAATTGATGGGTTCCTGCCTTGATATATACACTTGTACATACTGCATCTGGAGGGTTCTTAACTACCCCAAGAGACCTAGCTATTTTGGAAACTGCTCCATCAGCAGCAATTAAAACTCGAGCAGTGATCGGTTCTTGATTTTCATCAAATGATTTGATTAACCAGAGATTCTTTTCTTTTGAAAAACTTACTTCTTTTACATTGTATCCATCGCGAAATTCTGCTCCTTCCTTAATAGCTGCTTCAACCATTTTAGT
>JAEOSZ010000139.1 GCA_016840095.1 Candidatus Heimdallarchaeota archaeon | reverse complement strand
CAGAACGAAGTTAAGGGAAGTACGAGTCATCCCCCGAAGGGTAGGCTATACTCTAGAAATAGTTTATCTAAAAAACATTCCCAATCACAAACTAACTAGAGTCAATAAAGGAGGAGTAGACCTAGGGCTACATAATCTTGTGACCTTTGTGGATAACCTCGGGAATCAGCCGATTGTTGTCAAGGATCACGGAAAAGGAATCAAATCCATTACACAATACTATTTGAAGAAGCAGACACAGTTAAGAGAGCAATATGTTAATCAACAGCGAAAGAACTTGAAAGGAAAAAAGAACAAATTAAATTATGGAACAAGCTATTACCATCTCCGAGAGAAGTGGAGGAAGAAACTCCGAGATGCTGTTCATAAGCTCACGCACTATCTTGTAGAATTGTGGGTAGAACGAGGACTAGAAGAGGTGGTCATAGGTTACAATGAGTTGTGGAAACAAGGAGTACACTTTTGGAAGAAAACAACACAAATGTTCGTCACTATTCCATTTCTACGAATCATCCATCTTCTCAAGTACAAAGGAGCAGAACGAGGGATACTAGTAGAGACCATCCCTGAAAATCACACCTCCAAATGTAGTTTCCTAGACAACGAATTCCCTCGCCACCATCCTCACTATGTAGGTAAAAGAGTCAAGCGAGGGTTGTTCCGTTCAGCTCAAGGTTTTCTAATCAATGCTGATGTTAATGCTGCTTTCAATATCTTAATCAAAAGCGATCCTAATGCACTTCCTCCTAGACGTGCTGATGGGGTAGGAGGGTACGTGATGTACCCCTTAAGAGTGAGTATAGAACACCTTGATGTTTCTATCTGATGACCTCTGATAAAAGTTGTGCACATTTACGCAAATACACAAAACTACATCATAGGTTATCCCATTGCGATAGTTTTTGCGTTTTGTTCGCTTTTTCTTTTATCTAAATGGAGTATTAGGAGGAGAGAAACAGTGGATTCTAATCACGAGATAGAATTGGAGGAGTACTTGGATATAGTTTGATTCACTATTCCTTTAATGGACTTCTTGTGTTTGATATGCTTGATAAGAGAATCAGATTATTTCGATGTTTTTACTGAAATGCTTAAAACTAATCTTGATGCTCTTTTCTTTAGTCTTCTCTATAGAAATAACCTCAAAGTATCTAGGCCAAGTGAAGTTTGGATCTGTGTATTCAACTATTCTGCAAATTAATGGTATCATTACCCAATCATGTGTTATAAACAGATTAATTTCATCGAAATTATTTTTATCTTCTGCATCTAAAATATGCTTGAGTAATATAGTCGAAGTTTCTTGGAAAGGAATGATTTTGTCAGATTCAAACTGATCCTCAAACCATCGAAGAATGAATTTTTCATCACCAACTTCATTGGCAATATTGAGCATATAATCAAGATCAAGTAAAAAGAAACCATAAAGGTAATCCCTTTGCCCTGAAATTCTTGATTTATTATCTATTCCAGATTTGATGATTTCACTGAAAATAAGTTCTGCTGTTTCAATGCATCTAGGTACATAGCTGTGATAAATGTTGTAGCTATATCTTTTTGGTAGATTTCTTCCTAGCTCCCTAGCCATTTCTCTTCCTTCATCAACCAAAGGAACATCAATTGAATTAAGTAAATCAGTTATTTCTTCCCTTTTAGGGTGTCTAAGAACAATGGATAACTTAGAGTTTGGTTTCTTATCTTTAATCTTATTGAGGATATTGTCTATCAATTAAAATCCCTGTTCTCTTCATTAACTGTTTAAGTTTAGCTGAGATAATTAATCTCTCACTGGTGCAAAACACTCTTGACATTTTACAGCATCTTTAGCTAATTTTGCACCGCAAAATTCACAGAAGTTTTTACCAAATTCCTTTTCTGGTTTTTCAATTGATTTTAGCATTTCTTCAACTGATTTATACTCATATTTTACAGCCATTGCTTTCAAAGTTCTTTGTAAGGCTACTCTTGAGGGTTTATCTTTGTAAACAGTAGGAGTTAACAGAGCTATATCTATATAATGAGCTATCTCTTTAATATCTAAATCGACAAGAGCTAGTATACTAAAGACATTATGATACATTGTAATTTCTTTCTTTTTAGCAAGCTCAGTAAGCTTTTCTACATTCTTTGTATCTTTTAGCATCCTTATGTAGTTAAGAGATTTGAAGCCATTGACTGCAATAGGGATATAGGGAATACCAACCCAAATGAGAAAAAAGATTTTAAAATTTTTGAAGATAATTTTCTTACCTTCAAACTCTAAAGCTGAATATTCTGGATCAGAGAATCTCTCTAATTCTTTTTCAGAAATTTCCATGAAATTCATTCCCTCTAACTCTATTTAATCATTCCGACATATATAAGTAACTAATCAATTTTGCCAATTATTTAAGCAGCCAACTCAAGTTGAACTCAAGTCGTTTCTCATTCGGTGAATCTTACCACAAAAATATTTTTTTATGTGGT
>JAEOSZ010000050.1 GCA_016840095.1 Candidatus Heimdallarchaeota archaeon | reverse complement strand
CTTGATACTAACCTCTCATATACCGACCTAACTGATTATACAAAAAGTGGAATTCTTTCAGGTGGTTCTGGTATATTTATCTCTGATCTCATCTTCGATCCTTCAGTTTACGGGTCTGATGAAGCAGGTGATTGGACTGCTTTTGTTTATTGGTCTAACGGATCTCAAGTTGGATTATTCACAAAAACAATTTGTGTGGAACCTGCAGTTATTTTTGAGCCTTCTTGGGAAACTGTTCCTAACAGTGATGCCTGGACAACTACATTAGCTGTTACAGCCTTAAGGATAAATGGAGATTCATTAAGATTACGTTCAGATTTTTATTCCATCAGTGAGGCTTTCCTAACAGCTAAAGGGATTCTTCTTCCAAATTCTACAGTTTCATTCCATACTAGCTGGGGACTTTCTGGTGACTTCAGTCAAAATGGTGTTGTTTTCAACACAACAATTCCAGCAGACATCAATGCTGGTTTGTACTCAATTACATTGGAAGCTAATAGTTCTCAATGCAGACTTCAGGATGCAGTTCTAAATCTAGAAGTAGTTAATCAATTTCAGATTGTTCCAGACGAAGCATCAATAGAGATAAACAATACTGATGAAGCTGTATTAAGATTCCAGTTAATTAATATGACAGATCCTCTCCAAGGTAATATTTTACCTGATGACATTACAGTGTATATTAATGGTGAACTATTAGCTGAAGGATTTTATGAACAGTCAATAGATGGAGATTGGGTTGTTTTAACTATCAATATGCAAGCCTCAGGTACTCATACAGTGACTGTAGAAGTTACTAAAACAGGTTTTAGAGCGACTTATCAAGATGATACAATTGGATTTGATTTTACTGTAAAAGTATCGCCTTCCGATGCCTTCCCCCCATACTTGATAGTAATAATAATTGTAGGAGGAATATTACTTTTAACTCTTTTAATCGGAATTATTGCACTGTCAAGAACAAGAAAATCTGCTGAAACAATTGTTGATATTAGAAGCAAATCTGCAGTTGTAGGACTACTAGATAGTGTTTTAGCAATGAGAAAGATTCTATTTATTCACACTGAAACTAGTTTACCTGTATTTGAATTGGATATTGGTGGAGCACATGCAATTGACTCTGCATTAGTTTCAGGTTTCTTGAGTGTTGTCGATACAATGGGTAAAACCTTGGGTGGAAGTAACACAGGTGAAATTAGAAGACTTGAATATAGAAATTTCGTAGTTACAGGAGCCAGTTCAGAAACTTATACAGTTTTCCTATTCTCTTCAGATGAACTGATAAAAGAATTCCAAAACAGACTTTATGATTTAATAATGTGGTTTGAATACAGCTTTAAGATCAAAGATAAGATATGGGATGGCAAAAAAGAAATGTTCAATACTAGAAAGAAGCTTATAGAAGATAAGGTAGCTGAATCTTTGTACTTCTGGATTTACTTCCCTCTAAAGTTTAATAAACAAAAGTTAAAAGAGATTAAGAAACTGGATAAAATGGAGATTAGAATAGCAGAATTTGCAAAGAAAAGAGAAGAAGTAACGATTAGTGTTTTGCTGAAGAAATACAGTGATTATGAAATGGAAGACACACTTACAGCTGTTTTCAGTCTGGTAAATAAAGGATTTTTACATCGAAGTCAATTTTCATCATTTAATGGCTAATCCCCATAATTCCCTTTTATTCTTCCAAACTATTGTAAAATAGAAAAAGAATTTAAGTCATAAGTTATTATTTATCTATTAGAATAAGAGAGATGAGCTAAATTGCTTTGTAGTTTCAAATATAGGAAGTTTTTTTCTCTATTTATAGTTTATACTATTATTCTCTCTGCTTTACCTATCACGATTAGTGGAGTGTTGAATAGAACAACTACTGATTTAATTGTCAATGAAAATAATGTAGACAGCTATAAAGTATCATTAAACAATATGCTGAATGAACAAATAAGTTCTCCATTTGATCAAATGTTGAAGTATTCCTATACTCCTGTTCTTACTTCAAATGGGACTGGGGATGACTTTTTTGTTTCAGATGATCTTCAAGTGAAACATGGAATTAATTTGTCACTAAATTCTGACAATAGCTATACTGATTCATACACAATATCGGAGATAACCGATTATACTGTTGATTCATCGCAATACAATATCTCATCTCTTTCGGCAACCAGCTATTTTGATTATCAACAGACTATTCACAATAAAGATGAAATTCCTTCATCATCTGTCATCAGAATTGCACAGAGCTTTGATGTTACTTGGCCTGCGGCGATATTCTCAGGAGCAAAAATATATCTTATTATTAAAACTGCCATAGGTGGTGATGAACTAGATTTGTTTCTTGTGAATTCAAGTATCTCTGATGGAAAACCAGATATGTCTTCTGTTTTGAGTAGTGCAATAGACGGTCCTTTCAACTCCTCAAATCCTATTACAGAAAGTACTACAGGAAACGTTGTTTATTATTCCTTTAGTGACGTCACACTTTCAACTGGTAAATACTATCTTGTTGCAAATGCTTCTAGTTATGATGCAAATGATGGAGATGGGTTTAACTGGAGAGGGCAACAAGGCTCAGTTTATGGTGATTCTTATACACATGATGGAACAGCTTGGTCTTCTATTGTAAACAAAGACTATGTCTTGGCTCCAGAACTAACACCTGCATATGAAAATGGGACAGTAATGAGATTTACAGATCCTGCAGAAATACAATTAAGAGACAATGGAATAGATATTACTTCGTTTAATCAGATGATAAGTGGAATAGGTGTTCATGACATTACTTCAAACACTTCTGTTAATATTCAAATGAACAATGATTATTCGTTTAGTAGAACATTGGTTGGTCAGTCAACCTATTCTGTACTCAATTCATCTTTTTATGATTATAGTGTATCTTGGAGTATTAACTGGTTTACTCCTTTAGTAGATATCATGCAATATAGTGGTCATACTAGAACGCAAACAATAACAATTCCAGAAGGGTGGAATAATTTGAGTCATTCATTTTTCATCAATGATTCAGTACCAATTAGTAGTTCTATTCAATCAAGTACTCACACTCTAGATTTAGATATTTTACTGAACGGGAATAATTATTTTGAAAGTGATTTTGTGTTCTATTCAACAAGTCGGAATCATATCTTTGATTCGAGTATTTCAGCTGAAATTTTCAATCTAGGATACTGGACAACTAATACAAGTCATGCTATTGGTCACTATGGTTCCGATATAGATTCATCCATTACAGTAAGGGAGGATATAATAACAGACATTTTAACTGGAGAACTAAACTTCACAATCTATTCTCCCAATGGACAGATAGTCCCTATGAAAACAAACCTAGATTCAAATATCTCTTTTGTAGATACAACAAGTTATTCTCAATTGATATCGTCTCAATCAAGCCCAGGAGTTTACTCTACAGTGACGTCATTTGATCCTTCAGTTTATGGTAGTGATTTAGAAGGATTATGGACAGTTAGTTACGAATGGTCTAATGGAACAGCAGTTGGATTTTTTGCTAAAACTATTACAGTAGTTAAACCTACATTTCTTGAATTAGAATGGGAGGAAAGTGTAGGTAGTGATATTTGGATAAACAATTCTAGTTCTGAAATTTCTCGTATTAGTGGTGAAAATATAAGAGTACGAGTAAATTATCTCAATATCAGTGATCCGTATTTTGTAGGAAATGGAACACCAATAACAGCCGCTACAGTTACATTCACAACAAGCTGGTTAGATTCTGGGTCAATCGATTATAATGTTTCTTCTTATGAAACAACTATTGCTACAAACGCTCCAGAGGGATTATCAACGATTCAGATTTTTGCTTCTGGTAATTATCTGCAAAATCATACAACACAATTTTCCTTAAGAATTCTACATGTATTTAGAATTAATTCTATCCAAACTATAGGTGAAGTTACCTATACTAATCCAGCAAACTTCAGATTAGAATTAGTAGATTTATCTAATGCAAGTGTTCAGATATATCCTGATGAACTTACTATTATATTAGATTCCTCCAATCTTACAAGTGAAGAGTATTCCATTGTATTATTAGGAGGAGTCATTGAAGTAGTATTAGATACAGATGATTTAGAACTGACTATAGGAAGCCATACTCTTGAAGTTGTAGCTACGAAAACTGACTTTGTTGATGAATCCCACCAGAATAGTGCAACATTTGTTTTCCCTCAATTTGAAATAGTACTAATACCAATTGCAATAGTCGTTGAACAAGGTATTGAAGAAATGGAAACAAACAGTCAAGCCGAGATTAAATTTAGTTTAATGGATGCAAATAAATCTACAAGAATTACTGGATTATTAGGAGCAGATATAGAACTAAGTGTTGACATTGAAGATGTAGAAGTTTGGTTTGATTCAGAAACAGCAGGAATATATACAGTAATAGTAAAAGTTCTGCAACCTACTATTTTATCTTTGAATGTTTATGTTTCTATTTCAATTTCAAACCATGAACCTATTGACTTTAGACTAGCTTCAGTTCAGATCACATTACCAACAGAACCTGTTTCTAAGCTGCCTTTCTATTTGTTTGTCATAATTGGCATTTTAGGTGCTGGGGCTTTAATTGTACCTTCCATTTTACTTCTTCGAAGAAGAAGGAATAGAGAAAAAAGAAATCAGCGGGATATATTCACTAAGACTTATCAATTCTATGAAGGTGTGCTATCAATTACAAAACTAATTGTTGTGCAAAATGTAACTAGTTTACCTATTTATGAAATGGATTTAGGTTCAGAAATTCAAGCAGATCCATCATTGATATCAGGGTTCCTTTCAGCTGTATCTTCTGTAGGAACTGAAATGAGGGGAGAAAGGTCAGGAGGTGTGAGAAGAGTGCAATATAAAGAATTCCAGGTAATTGCCTCACAATCAGGATTTTTTACACTGTATACTTTTTCTGAAACCGAATTAAATGAGGAAATTGAGAAAAAACTTACAGTCATAAGTGACTGGTTTGCTATGATGTTCCCTCAGATAGATGCTGATTGGGATGGCTCAACAGAACCCTTTAGAATGAATCTACAAGGAATTACTGAAAAAATAATGAAAGAGATTCATCTGTGGATTTTTTATCCATTTAGAGTTTCCCCCTACAAGAGTCAAGAAATTGAAGAGATGTCAGGAATTAGAAAAAGAATGGTAAACTATGTTCTAGAAAGTGAATCTATTACAATCAGTCGTCTTTTTGAAGATTTTGATGATGTAAAAATAGAGCAAGGTTTACCTATTATCTTTGAATTAATCGAAACTAATATCTTAGAACCTGAATTTGACGCTTATAAGATAGCTACTGTCAGATTTTAGATTATTTTATTGTGTTTAAAGATAATGAAAAAATAACTAATAATTTATAAACCAAAACTGTTTTGTAAAATAAAGAATAATTCTATAAGTAAAGGGGTTTCAAATTATGTTCAATAGAAGATCAATATGCTACTTGTTACTTTGTATGATGATTATTAATTTCGCAAGTTTAGGATTAGATGCTGATTCTAAGTTGTTTGAAAATACAGAACAAATCTATGATTTTAATGAAACTGTTGAAAATATAAATTATCTAAATTCACATGATATTCACCAAGCTATTAAGTTAAACTATAATCCTGTTGATTCACTATCAGGAATAGGAAGCACATTTTCAGTGATGGATGAACTTAATGTATCTCATTCTACTAGTCTGTCTTTAAATGAAAGCAATGGTCAGAGTGATAGTTTTAACATACAACCACCTTCAAATTTCACTGCTGATATTCTTACTTATAATCTAACTATAGCTAGTACTTCTGACATTTATGAACTTCCAGTTACTTCTCAGAATAAACATTATATCCTTGATTCTGGTAAAATTCGTTTAGCTCAAGCATTCCAAGTAGTTTGGGATTATGCAGTATTCTACGGAGCTGAACTGAATCTAGTAGAGGATGGACCAACATTGGGTAATGATGAAATAGAGCTTTATGTTGTAAAAGCAGATGGATTAAATCAGCCAAACTTAACTGATGTTCGAGCTTATGAAATAAATGGACCTTACAATTCATCTAACACTATCCCAACAAGTATATTAACAGATTATGGTGATTATGATTTTCTAAATACTACATTAACGGGTGAAACTATTTTAGAAATGGGAACCTATTTTGTTGTTATTGAATTAACAGTTATAGATGATGCAGGTGATGCATATGATTGGTTAGGTAAACAAGGTGGAACTTCTGGTTATCCATTTTATTACCATGATGGTGCATCCTGGACTCTTGTAACAGATGAAACTAGAGGACTAAATGTAGAGCTATTGCGATCAGATTCAGAAGGCAATGCTATTGAAATTACAGATCCTTCATTAATAGCTCTAACAGATAATGCTGTACCTATAACTTCACTCACTCAAGAAATTGTAGGAGATGGAGATCACTCACTTAGTTCAAATACAACTGTAGAAATTTCTATGAATAATTCTTATACATTCAGTCGAATTGTGACAGCTTCCTCTACATATATTGTATCAAATTCATCTCATTTAACAGAAAGTGTATACTGGACAGTTAATTGGACATGTGGAGCTTTGAATTTGCTGCCTTATACAAATCCTTCAAGGTTTCAAGAATTGTATACTGCAGATGATTGGAACGATATTACTTTCAATTTAGAGGTTAATGAATCTATGTCTATTCCTGGAACTAGGACACTATTAGGATATGTGTTTGATATAGATTCTCTTTTATTAGTTGATAAATATGAATCAGGTGATTTTTCTTTTACAACCACGAGTTTAAATTATCTATACGATGTGACACTTAATTCTAACTCATTCAATCTAGGTTATTGGACAACTAATACTTCCCATGCAATAGGTTATAATGGATCTATAGTGACAGCAAACATCTATATTAAAGATTCTTCGTTGAACGATGAATTGACGGGAAATCTAAATTTCACACTATATGATCCAAATGGAAACATTGTTCCTGTCAAAAATGACAGCCTTTATCCTACTCTTATATTCAATGATTTAACTCCTTATACTATTCTGGATAGTACTCAAGAAAGTGCAGGACAATATACAGTAAGTACAGTATTTGATCCTTCTTTTAATGGAACAGATATAGAAGGACAGTGGACTGCTACATGCTTTTGGAGCAATGATACTGAAATAGGATTCTTTAGTTTAACAATATCTGTTGGAAAATCAACAACTGCTTCCTTTAATTGGGAAGAAAACTATGGAATAAATGATTATACTAACACTACAACTTCAATCAATAGGATAAATGAAGAATCTGTCACCGTACGAATCACATATAATAATATCAGTGACCCTTTCCTTGTTGGAGATGGTACTCCAATAACTGCAGCACCAGTAGCATTTAATACTTCTTGGGGAACATCTGGAGTTTTAAATTATATAGGCCCCTACTATGAAGGAAATATCGCGATTGATACAGTAGTTGGTAATTATTCAATAACTCTTACAGCTACTGGAATTTCTTTAGAAGAGCATTCAATTTCATTCTATGTCTATGTTTATCATACTTTTGCTATTTCTCCAACTTCAGGTGGTAGCTTCCAAGCTTATTACAACGATGATGAATCAATTATTCAGTTCTATGTGGAGGATACTTCAAATTCAAGCACAGCAGTTCTTGTTGATGATATGGCTTTCTATATTAATGATGTATTATTGATTGAAACACTACAGTACGGTATTAGAGAATTTGCAGTAACAAATCTGATTCAATTTGAATTGTATAGCGATATTGATGGTCTCAATTTGTTACCAGATACCTATTCCATTAGAATTTCTGTCGCAAAACAAGACTTCATTGTTGACTATGGACAAGAAAATGCAACATCTACTGTTAATTTAGAGATTCTAACTACACCAACTACTATAGACCTTGTTTCTTCAGACGATGAAGTTTTCCATGGTAATGAAACAACAATTACCTTTTATTATGTTGACACAATTAATCCGGAAAATATAGAAGGGGCAACTTTTGAAATCACACTAGATTTAGATTCAGATAAAGCAGAAATAATAGGAACTCCTTCAGAAGATCAAGGTCTCTATTCGGTAACATTGAGAATATATGAACCTCAGGAAACAACTGTAAATGTTTTTCTAACAATTAGCAAACCTGGTTATGAAGAACAGACTGATTTTCTATTAAAAACAATATCAATTATCCCTCCTGATGTAGGTATTCCAATTTATATTTTTGTTATTATTGGGATTTTTTCCTTAGCTGCAATTATTGCTCCAACTGTGATTGTTCTTCGTAGAAGAATTGACAGTAGTAAAAAAGCAGAAAAAACTCTCTTTGCAAGAATATATGGTTTATATGAAAGTGTTCTATCGATTACTAAATTGATAATCGTTCACAGAGCTACAGGGTTACCTGTTTATGAGATGGATTTAGGTTCAGAAATAACTCTAGATCCTTCACTTATCACAGGTTTTCTTACAGCTATATCTTCTATGGGTGTTGAATTGAGAGGAGATAGAGCAGGTGCTGTAAAACGATTACAGTATAAGAATTTCTTTGTAACTGGATCAGAATCTGGTAATTTTACAATTTATACTTTCTCTGAAACTGAACTGAACACAGAAATTGAGGATAGGCTTACTGTTATCAGTGTTTGGTTTGCTAAAATGTTCAGCAATATAACAGAAGACTGGGATGGATCAACAGAAGTCTTTAGAATCAATCTTCAAGGGATAACAGAGAAAATTATGAAAGAAATACACCTTTGGATTTTCTATCCATTTACTGTATCTCCTTACAAAGCACTTGAAATTGAAGAATTCAATGGTTTACAGAAGAGGTTAATTGATTTCATTACCAACAATGAAAATGTAACAATTAGCAGAATATTCGATGAACTTGATGATATTAGGATTGAAAAAGGACTTCCTATAATCTTTGAATTTATAGAACAAGGAATATTGACCCCTATTTTTGATGCATATAAAATTGCTACAGTACGATTCTAATCTCTTATCTTCTTCTATTTTTTTAGAAATTAATTTATACTTCAATTGAGAATCTATCAAGGTGATTGATTGAGGAAAATACTTTTTGTGATATGGACAGCAAACAAAGGAATCTTTACTCATGTGATGATGAATGTGCTTGATTTCAAAGAAAAAGGATACGAAGTAGGGATAGTTTTTGAGAGCGAAGGTTGCAAACTCGTTTCTGACTATGAAGAAAATAAAAATGACAAATTCGAAAAGATAAAAGAGTTGAATTTAATCGCTTCGGTTTGTAAGGTTTGTGCGAAATCTATGGGAGCTTTAGAATCTGCAGAAAGACAGAATCTCCCAGTCCATGACGATTTGTATGGACACACTCCACTAGAGAAATGGGTAAGTAAAGGATATGAGTTGGTTTCAATTTGAAATCCTTACTCTCTTGATATCTTGAATACTACTGGATTCTTGTAATCAGGACAACAAATTGTTACTGATTCTGGATCTTCTTCCCAAGGGAAACTTGCACCAATATTGATTCCTAGAGCATAAGGATAGATGGAATTAAATGCTGCAGCACATATCTTTCCTCTTTCTTCAGGATATTCGAATTTGTCCCCTATTTCATGTCCATAGGGACAATGACCAGCTTCTAGAATATCTACAATCTCAATTATTGTTTTTTTCTCTTCAGACATTATTATTCCTCTTTTTTCTTCTGTTTCTTTAAAGCATCAAACAGCTTTTCACGTAAATCTTGATCTGTATAATTTCCCACTCTCTTAATTGTAGATGTAATTTGGCCAAAATGAGAATGATCATGTAATAACATACCAGCTATTAGTTTAGCTCTTGTATTAATACCATATCCAGTATCAATTTCCTCATCTTCTTGCTCTGGTGTAAGTTTTTCTATTTCCTTTTTCAACCCAGAAGTTATTCTATCAAATTCCTTTTTCATCTCCTCAAGAGGAACTTTCCCTTCAGGTTTTGTACCATATTTGAGTGCATAAGGACTTTCTTCAATATCAAAATCAGGGAAGTAATTCTTCAACCAAGTGATAGAAGAAAGTAAGTGTCTGAAAGTGTTTTCTGGGGACCATAGTTCTTCTTCAAGCTTGCCATACCATATGTCTTCTGGAAGTTGTTCAAAGAGAATAAAGAAGTTATTTCTTTCTCTTTGAGTTGTATTGAATAAATCAATTAATCTGTACATTATGTAAGAGAAAATATTTTCATATAAAAATCATGCTCATAGAAATGTTGTTTTGGTTGTAGAGTATACTTTTTAAGTAAAAGTCTGTGTTGGTGGATAATGTTTTCAAATGTTCTCAAAAAATCAAAGACTATCTTCGTTGTACTATCTTTTGTGTCTGTTTTATTGATAACTCCTATATTGTCTATACCAACAACTGCAGAGAGTATATCAGCTGAACCTGTGAAGAATATCATTTTGTTCATCGGTGATGGAATGGGCTATGAACATGTTAAACTGGCTCAATGGGTTGAAATGGGAATAGATGGTGTTATTGAAGCACAGAATTTAACAGTTACAGCTAATGTTACTACTTATAGTGCTGACAATATTGTGACTGATTCTGCAGCAGCTGCAACAGCAATAGCTTCGGGAACAAAAACAAACAATGGATATGTGGGATTAGATCCAGATCTTAACCCACTAGAAAATATTGTAGATATAGCTAAAAGTTTCGGTAAATCAACCGGTTTAATCAGTACTGTTGGAGTTACACACGCCACTCCAGCTAGTTTCTATGCTCATGTGGAAAACAGATATGATTATGATATAATAGAAAGTCAAGTGATAGATTCAGGTGTTGATGTTCTTATGGGAGGTGGAAGCAGTTACTTTACTAGTGGTCAGATAACTACAATAGAATCCAATGGTTATTCAGTTTTATACAATAGAAATGAACTAGTTGCTGATAGCTCAAACAAGATTTTTGGTTTGTTCGCTCCAGGATATATGGACTTAGAAATTGATAGGGACTATTTACAAACTCCATCAATAGCTGAGATGACTTCTAAAGCAATAGATGCTTTGGATAATGATCCAGATGGTTTTTTCCTAATGATAGAAGCTGGACAAATTGATTTAGAATCACACGATTGGGCTTTAACTAATACAGCGCTAGAAGCGATAGCATTTTTTGAAGCAGTCAACTATGCTCTTGACTATGCTAAAAATGATTCAGATACAATTGTGATAGTTACAGCTGATCATGAAACTGGAGGATTAACTCTAACAGGTAACACACTGAATGAAACTCTTCCTGCAGAAAGAATAACTGAAAGTGAGAAAAGAGCTCTAAGAATTGCTCGAGCAAGCAATATTACCGCTACATGGAGTGATGACTATCACACATCTGTAGATATTCCCTTTTTCGGATATGGAGATTTCTTCTCAGATATGGAAAATAATACTTTAATAAACAATATTGATGTTTTTGAGATTATGACTGATTATTACAATGATTTTCCATTAGTGATAAATGAGTTCACAACCATTTCAGTTCTAGTAATTTTACCAATTATTACATCAATTGGTTTAGCAATTTACAAGAAAAAAAAGAAATAGAAAGAGAGACTAAACCAGATTTGGATTAATTAATGTTATAATCCAAATTATCCAATAACACAAAATTAGGAATACACCAATTCCACTTACAATTTTTTTCTTCCCCTCCAGAAGTTTAATCCCGGATGAATTTACAGCCCCGAAGATAACCATGAAAATAACACTTGCTGCCATTGCTACGACTTCCAGGCTAAATAGAAGAACAAATATCATACTTAAAATTCCTGAAATAATTATTGCTCTCATAGGAACTCTCGTTTTAGGGTTGATTTTTGCTATTCCCTTTGGAATTATACGCTCATGTGAAAGCATGTAGGATAATCTAGAAGATCCTAATAAAGTAGCATTTATTGCAGAAGCTGCTGATATGATAGCTGCTATTGCCATAATAATAGCTCCTGTTTCTTTCAGAAAAGACTGTCGAGCAGAATGAGATAGAATAACTTCTCCCATCTCCCCTACATCAGATCCCAAAATACCAACAGTAACAACAGCTACAGATACATAGAGAATTAGAACAATGATGATTGAAAGATACATACCTATAGGTAGATCCCTTTCAGGATTTTTCATCTCTTCAACAGAATTGGAAAGTATCTCAAATCCCTCCATTGAAACAAAAATAAGTACAGAACTCGTAATCACAGGTAATATGGTTTGACCAAAACTTCCTGATAAAGCAAAGTTTGCCTTTTGGGCAGCAAAAATTCCTGTTATGACATAAAAGATAAGGATAGAAACCTTCAGCAAAACCATTATGTTCTGTGCTCTACTGGATTCTTTTACACCCAACATATTTAGTCCAATAAACAATAGAATACTAATTAATTGATAAACAAGTGCTGAGGGAGTTACAGTATATCCTGCTCCACCAAAAAGAGGATGAAACTCCCAGAGAATTTGATCTCCAAAAATAGGTAAAACCTCACCCAAATATCTACCAAAAGTCATTGCATAAAGACTAACAGAAAAAGTATATCCAAACCATAAGATAATTCCTAAGAAACCTGAAAACCATTTCTTTTTGAAAGCTTCTTGAGCATAGATAAAAGCCCCTCCTGCTTTTGGGTATTTCAAAGCTAAGTTTACATAACTATAAGCTGTAAAGGTACTTACTACACCAGCAAGAATAAATGACAAGAATGCCATAGGACCTGTATTATGAATAACAATTCCAAGAACACTAAAAACACCACCACCGATGAGCGCACCTACTGCAATGCCTAAAGCCTCTTTTAAACCGAGTTCTCTAGATAATTCGACTTTTACATCGTTATTGTCAGTGGTTTGGTCGTCTGCCATTTGTACCCCAGCTGAATGTAGATTTTTTTTTAAAGAAATTTAATAATCTTTGGGTATTCTATTATATAGTTTTTTTTCATATTTACGAGATTGATAATCATTAAGCAAAAGGAAGAACAAGATCTATGATTAGCAAAATGGCAGCAAATATCAATAGATATATGTTCAATCTTCTTTTCCATGCAGAGATATAAACTCCATGACTCATTCCTATTGGAATAAGAGTTGAAACTAGATAAAAGCTAAACAAAGAAAATGCAGCATTAACAATTAAAATGACAGAAATACTTGTAACTATTACATTTGTATAAAGAAGAATAGAGATTATTAATGCAGAGATTCTCCAAAAGAACATCCAGATTATTCCACTTAATGCTATTCTCCCTCGCTGTTCTCCTGTTGAACTAGAATCTGTAAATACTAGATTTCCTGGAAGTATAAAGAAGGGAAAAATTAGTGCAACCAGTCCTATTAATAATCCTTGCAACCAGATTACATGTTTAGTTCTTACTTTGTATCTTCGACCAACATAGTTCTCTATAAGCATATGGCCACCGAATACTAAAATTACAGCAACTGAACTACATGCAGCAAAATAGCCATAGAGAGGTAGCAATGTAGCAAAATAAGGTCTATTCCAAAGAGCATTAACAGAGAGATTTCTTAAGAAAATAATTGATATGATATACAATGTTATTAATGCAATATTTATAATATCTTTACGAAAAGAGTAGATCGAATACATTGAAGATCTAAGTAAGAATCTGTTTTCTGGAGCAATATACATTGAATTCTTATCAATATCTGAAGGACCGTAAATCTTTTCTCCATAGTAAATTGGTTTCTGTGCCTTCTCTCTTGTCTTAGCTTTTTTTGCTAATCTGTATTCATCGGTCTGATAAATTCCAATACGTAAACAATCATGTTGTTCTGGTAATCTGTGCTTGGCACAATATGTTTGATCACAGAGTTTGCACTTAAAAGGAAGAGAATCTTTTTCTTGACAACCATCAAAATTACAGGATTTCAAAGATATTCACTCCTATTCTTCAAGCATGTGGTGAATACATACACCTGGATGTAGGAGCTTGTCCCTTATTTTACTTGATAGAGGTTTACTTAGTTTTTGCCAAAAATTACTCTCTCTTGATTTACCAATAATAACTAAATCTGGTTCATCTTTCTTGAAAATTGATTTCAAGGCAGGTAAAACTCCATGGCCTAAAATGAAACTAGGCTTGATTAATTGTCCAAAAATTTGCTCATATTCTTCAATATATTTCTTAAAATTACTCTTCTCTTTTCTAATCACCTTTTCTTGAGCTGCACCACTTAATGGAACCGTTCCAGGAACTTGAGCTATATGATAAACTTTCACTCTTGCTCCTTTCTGAGGAGCTGCAATAGCTGAAGCCCATCTAAGCAAAAAAGGATCTCTTTTCGAATAAGGAAGTAATACAGCAATATTCTTGAGTTTGTCAGATACTTTTTGCATTGTTGGTGGAAAGATCTGAAGAACTTCTGTATTAATGTGAGGAATGACTGAGCTGGAAATACTTGGAATTGTCATTTTGTCAAAAATAGTAGGACGTCTTTTTCCTGACATTATAACAAGATCATGTTTATGTTCTTGCCAATATTCGATAATAGCCTTAGGTACGTTAGGTTTTTTTATCGTTACTAGATTGTATTCAATCTCAAACTTGTGAAGCTTCTTGAGATAACCATCAATGTTAGTACCAGGATCTGTACCTATATGTAATAAATCTAGTTTTGACCCATATTCATGTGAGATGTAGAATGCTAATTCTAAACCTGTACACTCAAACTTCTTCCCTCCAATAGGAACTAAAATTTTATCCAGATTAAGGAAAAATTCATCTTGATAATCAGGATGGAATTTGGAGGATAACTTACTCATTCTTTTGTTCGATTTAAAAACTGAATTCATCCAATATAAACCTTATGTCAAAGATTTTAGGTCAATTCTCTCAAGTCGATGATATCCTCTGCTCCAGGTCCAGTTCCAATAATTGTCACTTTGACTTTAGTAGTCTCTTCAATTTGATCAATGAATTCAGCAACTTCAGCTTTGATGGCATCAGAATTACTTGATTTAGCTATTTCTGGAAAGACTATATCTAACTTAGTTAATGCAATTTGAGTTGCTCCATTAAGTCTAACAGATTTCTTAGCCAACTCATAATTGAAAGGTGCAGCTCTTCGTAGTCTTCCAGTAACTGCACCATATTCAGTCCATCCACGTTTCTTAGTTTCTTCTTCAGATAACTCTCCTGGAAGTTCTCCAGTTCCTACTCTAGTAAGGAATGCTTTCATAACAACCATTACATCATCAACTCTTGTAGGTCCAACACCTACATCTGAACAAATAGCAGCTGCAGAGGTATCTTTTGAAGTTACATAAGGGTATGATCCATGAAAGAGTGATAGTAGAATAGCTTGACTCCCTTCAGCTATAACATTATTTCCTTGATCCAAGGATTCATTGATTTCAAAACTAACATCTGTTAAGTAAGGTTGTAATTCAGGAATTTCTTTAGCAAGTTTCAGAGACCTCATTGCTCTGTCCATGTTTGCCGGACCTGTTCCACTACCAGTTGAGCCAATCTTTCCCTTCAAATGAGCATTAGTAGAATCCATTTCTATATGCTTTTGTTCGATTATTCCACACTGATAATCAACACCTGTTCTTTCTAAAGTATTAGTTTCTTTAAGCTCCTTAAACAAAACATTGGGGTCAACTAATACTCCTGCACCAATGAGCATTCTTACTTTGGGGTTCACAAAACCTGAAGGAATCATTCGAAGTTTATACTCTCTATTTTCGAATTCAATAGTATGTCCTGCATTAGTTCCAACTCCAGCTCTAACAACTATTGAAGGATCATCTTTTAATGCTAAATAGGATAGTACTTTTCCCTTGCCTTCGTCTCCCCAAAATCCTCCGCAAACTACAGTAAATGGCATACAGCGTTATTAATGTTCTACCTATTGTTAAACTTTTCAATGTTGATATGGATTCTTTATAAATAATCAAAATATTAGAAAACCTAATAAACTTAAGATATTAGGTTAGTAATGCTATGTCTGTTTACGGAACCGTCAAAATTGTATTATTAGGCGATTATGCGACCGGAAAAACTACATTAAAACGGAGTTTTATGGGATTACATCTCGATGAAGTTTATATGAGTACTCTTGGAGTTGATTTAGCTTCTCATAAGCATATAGATGAAGATATTGAAATTATGTTTCAAATATGGGATCTTGGAGGGCAGAAGGAATATGCTAAACTTCGAAAAAAACAGTATGTAGGTTCTGAAGGAGGACTATTAGTTTTTGATAAAAGTCGTCCTGAAACTTTTGCAAATTTAGAAAAATGGTTAAGGGAACTCAATTCTTCAATAAAAGAACGAATTCCAATTTTAGTATTAGGGAATAAAGAAGATTTGATGGAAGAAGAACAGAATAATCTCTGGAATGACCAAGCTATAGCTTTTGTGAAAGAATTTAGTGATAAATTTTCAAAAATAGATTTGATTGACTTCTACTCTACTTGTGCATTAACAGGTATAAATGTTAATGAAGCTTTTACTGATTTAGGTAGGATTATTATTAGACAAAAGAGCGACCAAATGAAGATATAACAAAACCAAGAATTAAAATAGGTGTTATTCTCTGAAGAGTTAGAATATACTGGTAATTATTATGGCTGGCGAACTATTCAACTTTGGATCAATTCTAGCAATGCTCGGACCTGTACTTGTTTTCATAGGCCTTTATGTTGGATTCTACATTTGGGGAAAATTCGCAAATAAGAAGAAGAAGGAATTCTACATTGATGAAGTTCTAACAGCAATTGATCCGTATATTATGAATTATTCTAGAAAAGATCCAAATGATCGTCAAATAGAAATTCGATGCCAAATGACAGAAGAATATTCAGTTACAAGTGCTTCTGCTTGGATTATATTATTACCAAGAACATCATTTCCAACTATGCTTGTTGATGGTTTGTTCTTTAGAAACAAAGATTCCTTTGGTTTAGCTGCAAACTTTCCACATAAACCTCGAGTACTATTTGAAGTAATACCTTATAAGATGAAATCTGCAATTAGAAAAGATTTTGATTATCTTGTTGAGATTGATGATCTTATCTGCCCTGATCAAACAGTGAATGAATCATTTCTAATTAAATCTAATAGAGGTAGAGCTATTAATCAACTTGTTAGAAGTAAGTCCTTTATTAAGGCTTTAGGGGAGTATCCAAAAGAACTTCAATGGATCTCTGTTCGTACAGACGAACCTCATTTCGAACTCAAATTTAACATGACTAAGAAACCTGCTGATCTTTTAGTTCTTACTAAATTTGCAATGACTGTTCTGAAGTATTTTGCCAAAGTTACTACTCAGACTAAAGATTTACCAATTCCAACTGTAATTAAGAAGGAAGTAAAGAAACTGTCTGAAAAGGAGAAACAGAAGCAAGAGAAAGAAAAAGAAAAGCAAATGAAAGAAAGAGAAAAACGAAGAGAAAAAGCAAGAGCCGAAGAAGAAAAACGAGCTAAGAGACGTGCCAAAGAAGAAGAAAGAGCTATTAGAAAATCAAGAAGATAGCATAAAGAAATAATTCTTACCTCTCTTCAATTTTATTATATGAGAATGTATGAAGAAATAATTTATATACTTCTGAATGAAGATTCTTCATCAATAAAGCCTATTTGTGTCTATTATATAATACGTTGAACAAAGCTATTGGATATGAATAAATTGGAAACAAAAAAAGTTAAAATAATTGTAGATAGCACTTCAGATTTACCTGAAGAACTTGCAAAGAAATATGATATAGATATAGTTCCAGTTTACATACAGCATGAGGATAAGACTTATGCAGATGGAATTGATCTAAAAGTTGAAGATTATTATACAATGCTAAGAGATTTTGATGAATTACCCACAACATCAGCTCCAAGTCCCAAAGATTTTCTAGATAGAATTAATGAAGCTATGAAGAATTACACTACTGTATTCATAACAACATTATCATCTAAATTATCAGCAACTTATCAGTCGGCAAGAATCGTTGCAAAAAGAATTAAGGATAAGAAGATACATCTAATCGATTCTAAATTTGGTTCAGGAGTCTTAACTTTTGTTACATTAGCCATTGCGAAATTAGCAAAAAGAGGTGTCCCAGAAGATGAAATTGTTAAAAGAGCAGAAGAAATCAGAGATGAGTCTGTTCTTGTAGGTTATGTTGAAAATCTCGACAATTTGAAAAAATCAGGAAGAATTTCTCATTTACGATTCTTCGTTGGTAATCTCTTAAAAGCAAAACCAATCATAGAAATAAAAGATGGCATTTTAGAAGCTGTAGATAAAGCTAAGGGCAAAGAAAAAGCTCAGCATAGAGTCATTAAGGAAATTCTTTCAAGAATTAAGAAAGATAAACAATACGATCTAATGATAACTCATGGTGATGATTTTGAAGCAGCTGAAAATATAATGAAGAAATTGGAATCTAAATTATCTTTAGGAGAAAAAATCATTAACTATTTGACACCAGCCCTAGCAACTCACCTAGGAATAGGAACTATTGTGGTTTCTTTATCACCAAGTCCCTAATTCTTCAAACCTCTTTAGCTTTAAAACTTAAAGCTTTTTCTATTATTGGATAGATGAAATTAGGTATATCAGAAGCAATTAAACCATCACCGAAACTCTTGGAAGCTAATTCACCAGCTGAACCTGAGATAAAAGCTCCTAAACACGCAGAAAGAAATGGATTTTTATTTATAGCTAGAAGTGAAGCAATTATTCCAGTTAATACGTCTCCTGTTCCTCCAACAGTCATTCCAGGATGTCCAGTGGAATTGAATTTTGTTTTCTTTCCATTAGAGATAATATCTACTTTGCCCTTTACTAATATTGTAGTTTGCCATTTCAAAGCTGTCTCTGTAATTATATTTGCGTCTTTGTCAAAATTTCCACTTAATTTGATTCCAAAAATACTTTTGAATTCTCCTCGATGAGGTGTTAAAATCGCATTGTGATTCTTTAGTAGTTTAAGATGCTCTCCATTCATCATACTAAGGGCACTTGCATCTATTACTACTTCTCTTCTTTCTTGATTTTTTAAGAACTCTAACAGTGTTCTACTGGTAACTTCTGTATTCATCATACCTGGTCCAATAACAAAACTAGTTTCTTCAATTCTTGGATGAGAAAATAGATCCTGAATGTCAGTTGGAATAATCTCATCATCATCTGCAGGTATTGTAATAAAATCTGGCATATAGCTTGCTACAGTATCCCTAATATTCGAAGGGGTTAGAATGAAAATTAAATCAGTACCAGTTCTGAATGCCCCCATTCCAGCTAGAGCTGGAGCACCAATGTAATCTTTTGAACCACCGATTATTGTAACTACTCCATTTTCTCTCTTATGACTATTCTTTCTCCTTATTGGGTAATTCCACTTTAAATCACCCAATCCGATGAACTTCTCTGCATCTGCAGATATTCCTATGTTTCTGACAACAATTTCAGAATTAGGAAAAGCATCTGGTGCAATTTTGTTTCTTCCAAGACAAATTATCTTCTTAGGATTCTTAATATAGACTTCATTTTCTATCTCAGAATCGTATCCTGAAGGTAAATCAGCTGAAATTATATTTGATTTGAATTTAGTATTCAAGAAGTTAACTAATGAAAAGTAAGGTTCACGCATCTCACCTTGAATTCCAATTCCAAAAATACAGTCTATTAGAAGAATTTCCTTTCCTAATTCCTCAAAAATACTTTCAATTTCCTCTGATTCTCTTATCTGATACCAATTTTCTGAAGGTAAAATCTCTTTTAGTTTGATGTAATTTTCTTGTGATGCTAAAGAATTGAATTTGGTTTTGTTACCAACAACAACAATTTTACAATTATGATCCTTTTCGAGAAGATATCTTGAGGCTACTAAACCATCTCCTCCATTATTCCCAAAACCAACCAAAAACACTATCTCACTTGAAGGATTTGAGATAACAAAACTTTCTATCTCTTCAGCAATAACTAATCCTGCAGTTTCCATCATCTCAAAAATTGTTATTCCAGTAACGAAAACATTGTCTTCTAAAGCTCTTGTCATTCTATTTGTAAAAACTTCTTCTGAATCAATATTCATTAAATAAAATTAAATCTGTCATCTAATAACTTTTTTCAAATTAAGGAAAAAAGGAGATAATTAAACAATATCTCCATATTTGAGTGCTTTTTTGAATTCTTTGTCTAGTTCTTTTTCAAGATTAGCAGTGTGGAATCTTCCAACATCTATGATTTCATTATACTCCGTAGATGTTGATTCAAACGAGCTTGAGGAATTTATTAGCAATTCCATATCCGTTATACTTTGATCTACGAAGGCCATAGTTTTGCTTATATTGTGAGCTATTGTTTTTAGTAATTTGTTGGTTTCAACTTCTCTCTTGCATAGATCAAGCAATTTTTTCGGTGTTTTGATTGGGAAATCTAAACCTTCCATTTCAATCAATAAATCGACTCTTTCACCATTTATCAGCTCTAGTTCATTGTAAAGCATTCCCAATGTTGAAAGGTTAGTGATAATTGTGTCTTTCTTCGAAATTGTTTTACCTTTTGAAGAAATTACTTCGTTAACATCTCTAATGACCTCAGGAGTCAAAGAAAGAATCTCCTGTGTTTTTTCATCCCAGGTACCATTAACATCTTTTAAGCTATTAATAAAAGATCCTGTTGTATGTGCAAGTGTGTCAGTTTTTCTAAGATTTTTGTTCACTTTTATTCACCTATATAATGAAAGATAATACTATATCTATTGAAAATCTAAAATCAAAAATTGAACTATTCCCTTGCGGAAACATTACAATAACATTAATACATAAACATAATTAAACTTAACGTTAGTTCGACATGATATCCCAATAGCACTTAGAAGAGAGTTGAGTATACTTTCTCAAATACCGATGCATTCAAAATAGAATATTAGTTTATTTTCTTGAATGCCTTTCACGAAGTTTTCTAATGATGTAAAAGGAAAGGTACTTGATGTACAAATATACATCTCTCAATGCGCTGTTCTTGCTCATAATCTTTTATACGCTACTGATTCAAAACCAGGAGGAGCTTCTTTTAGAAATGAGTTTGTAGATACAAAAACAGAACATTTTCTAGCAGGAGGTAGCAATTTGTTCGCCCCAATTTTTGGATTATCTAAAAGAGGAATCTTAGTAGCAGAAAATCACTTGTGGTATGAAGATGCAGAAATTGGATTCTTTATAGAAAGAGCTCTGGAAAGGTCACTAACATGGTACAGTGATACAGGAAATACTATTCTGGGAACTTTGATAATGTTTGCACCCATCACATTAGGAGCAGCTCATAGTTTTGCACATGAAGGTATGAAAATTAATACTAAGTTGAATCTTGATAATGTAGTTTATATCTCTGATCAATTTTTGAAGAATTCCACAACAGAAGATTGTATTTATCTAACTGAAGCTCTAAGCAAGTCTGTTTCTGATAATTTACTCCCATCAAATAAAGAAGAAGATGATTTCAATTCATTTCTCGAAATACACAAACATGAGAGAACAAATCTACATGAATTTACTAACTACTATAAAAATAGAGATTTAATATTCTATGAATTGGCACATAAATACCAAATTACTTTGAAATTTGGATATACAACCTTTATGAGAGTCTTTGAAGAGGATCAGAATTTCTTAAATGCTATAACTCAAACCTATATTACTTTACTTTCAGAGAAGAAAGACACTCATATTGCAAAAAGATTTGGAAACGAAATTGCTTCATATGTAAACAAAACTGCAAAGAAAGTTGTACAAGCAGGTGGAGTATTTACAGAAGAAGGTCGAACTAAAATTAAAGAACTAGATAAATATCTAAGAACATCTCAAGATACTCAGATTAATCCGGGAACTACAGCTGATATAACTGCCACAACTATCTTTCTAGCACTGTTGCAGGGGTATCGACCTTAGTAACAACTATTTCTTCAAAAGCTTTCTTTGTTTTCTCAATTATATTTGATACAGAAACTTTTCTATTGAACTCCATCATGATTGACCTATTCACTAATTTAACATAGATGTAGCTTTTTTGTTCAAAGCTCAGTATTTGGATATGTGTAGGAGTATCAAATAAATATTGGAATCCTTTTTCAGCTGCCTTGAATAAGTCTAAAATAACTTTTTGATTCTCATTCAACTCACTTTGATCAGTTGTTGAAATCATGCTTTTGTTATAAATATCAATTGAATCTGGTTTGTATAATTTAGTAAAAATACTGATTAATTGTTGGGCAGATTTAGTTTTAAATTGCTTCAAGCCCTTTGCTTTTAAACTATCTATTTGTGATTCAGTTACTATAATAGATTGAGGGAGAAGAATGGTTTGTACTATATTTCCATTATGAGTAATGTGGAAGCATGTACCTTTAGAATTTTCTCCTAAATTTGAAGAGACTTTTTTTACACTTTTACCTAGAACTTGAAAAATAGTGAAACTATCTACATTGTATTTAGGTGCGTTAGCCATAACAATTAGTGGCTCATAATCCATTGAAAATAAGCACCATGCATGAAGGTTTTCACTCTCTTTTTCATTGATTAAAATGTCAGTTAAGTTGGCACCACACTCAAGAAGAATTTCTTTGCATCCATCTTGAAAATCGTAAAATGTACTAACATTACCTGTGAACTCTTTAATTTGATCTTTATATTTTTGCATAAACCTTTCAAAAATGCAACTACTCACATATTCTGCATAATCACCAGGCATTTCATCAGAAATCTGGAAAATAAAAATGAGAGACTCCTTAGAAATTACAAGAAATTGACTTTCTTCAAGAAGAAGTCTTGACAGCTTTTCTTGTTCTGTTTCTTCAACGAATTTTAGAATTGCTGTTAATAGTCCTCCAACAAGTACTTCATCATCTCTACCATATTCTTCATAATCAAAAATAGGTACTCCATGTTCGGTTATGATTAAGATTCGTTTAATTAACACAAGCTTCAACTTCCGTTTCTGAAATGTTCAATTGCTTCAAGAATTTGTTCAATATTTGGTCTTTCACTTAATACTTTCTGTTTGGTTATTATTGAATAGATTCTTTGAGGTAATTCGTTCTCTTCAGCAAGATTGATAGTCTCTTGATGAAAGACAAATTCATAATGATAAAGGGATAATAAATAACTATCCAAACAAGCATGTTGTAGAAGTAATGAGAAATTTGAATCACCTACCTGGAACTTTTGAATTGTTTTTGACAATAAATACTCCTTCTTTGCAGCTGAGAGTAGAATCAATCTACTTAAGAAATCTGAATTTTGTTTAGTAAAAATCTCTGGAGTGCTAAAAACTATAAATCTCCCTCTTCGCTTAAGAGCTGCTAAAACTACCGGTTGGTCATCCATTAAAGCAATAGGAATGTATCTTTTGATTCCAGTTTCTTTCATAAAATCTTCATTCATGTTTGAGTTGATAACATGTGCTTTAGTTATGGTCAATTTGGAACCTATTAATCGAACATTGTTAGGTATATTTGGCATCCCATAAACAAAATTTGATTGAAAAGATATACCAATTTCTTTTCTAAATTCTTCAAAAAATCTGCCTAAGTCTGTCCACGGAGGTGAGGGTAAAGTAAGAATCAAACATCCACCTATATCAATATAAGAGATTAATTCTATATATTGTTCTTGAGTGAGTTTCTTGCGTGGGAGGCTGATGAATAAGACATGAGACTTCTCCAAAGTATTCCTATCTAATCCAGGGCTTCTTTTTTTAACAATGTTGAACTTAACATTGGCTTTTACTGGATCAATGGAACTTATTATCTCTTTAGGGTGAATTTCTTCATTAAGAGAATAATCGATTGAACAAAGTCTCATCTTGTAATATTTGAATAAAAATAATATAAAGTATTGTGGTAGTTGAAATATGGAGACTTATTTACTATCTGTTTGCTTTAGGTTTCTTCTTAAATCTCTTCTTAATTTTCGTGCTGCATTATTTTCAGGAGTGTATTTCAGTGTTTGAGTAACTTCTTTGTATGCTTCTTCATATCTTTCCTTTGCATTCAAACATACTGCTCTAAGCATATGAGCTCTTGCAGTCATGTGAGGTGCATCATAATTTTTCTCCTCAATTTCAGCTAACACTTTCCCTGCATATTTCATTGTTTCATCGTAGTTACCTTTTTTGGTATGTAATAATGCAAGTTTAGAGAGTAAAGCAATATTATCCGGATCTTCCTCTATGTACTCCTCTATTATTTTGAATCCTTCATCTAATAGGTCAACAGTTTCATAGTAATCAACTGCTTGTAATAGAAGGCTAGCGTTTGTAATCCTTCCAAATCTCATTGTTTTGTTAAACGTATACAAATACAAACCTATTGCAATAATCAGATATACAAATTGCATAAGAATTAGAAATAGATCTTTTGATGTTATAAGTGAAGCAACAGAGAAATAAGTAACGCCTAAGCTGATCACTGAGAATATTGATATTAGAATGTAAAATCTGGTTCCAAAAAGTAGATCGAATCGTTTCTTTTTAAGCAATTTTTCATCTTCATCTTCTAATTTGATCATTTCTACGAAATCATCATTAACTAGAATATGCCCGCCAATTTCTACAATAGAAATGGCGAAAACTCCCACAAAATTGAAGATAAGTGCAATAAGAAAGTCCTCCTGTTGATAATTTGAATATCTAAAAAGGATGTATAAGTAACTAAAACCAGCAGAAATCAGATGAAAGTTTCTTAGTACTTTTACAGTAGATAAATAAATCATTCTTTTGAAATGAACTTGTTTTGGAAGAGGTCTTCGTCTAAATCTTACTATTCCCCAGCATACAAACAAAATACCCATTGCAGGAAAAGAAGCAAAAGCCACTGAATTTCCTCCACGTGTATCTGAAAATGCTAAAATTAATACAACTAAACATAATATAGTCATAAATAGATCTTCAGGAGAAAGAGACATTTCTTTATCTTTTTCAAACATTATTACACAAACCTCTGGATATGAATAACAAGTTTATGTATTCATAAATTTGACGCATCGACAGAAATTATTGAATTTTGGGTTTTTCAATATCCTTAGTATAACTTTTTGCACTTTTCTGTAAATGAATCTCATCAAGAACTTTGGCTAAACGTTCAATTGCATTCAGGTTGTGAACTAAAGCATCTAGCCATGAATACAAGTCTCCTGGATAGATTTGAATATTATAGTACTTCCTAAACTCATCAGTTATTCTGATTGGCGAATAACCCTGTTGTCTTAATTCAACTAATTTTTTTGAAAGACTAATCTCACCACAAATACAAAATGGTTTATCTGCACATTTGCAAGTGAAAAATTCTTTAGTCCAAATAGCAAAAGTATCTATGATCATTTTTGTAGGATTCCTCCTTCCCCATCCATGACCTGAATATAGGTCTAGAATTGCTCCAGAAAATATATTTGTTGAAACATTTGTTTTCAATGTTCTTTCAATGTCACCATGTACTCTAGGTGCTAAATGAGCAGATCTGAAAGGCTGAATTTTAATTGCTAGTGTTAGAGCAAAATCTTCTTCAAAACTTCTTTTCCTTTCTATTTCTTGAACTAACCTGATTGCATAAGCTGGAGACAAGAACGATAGTGAAATCGCTTTTCCTAGTTGAGTAGGCTTAATGATCTTATCTTCAACTTCTATCATTTTCATTTTGCGAAGAGCTCTCATATTATCCGGAAGTGGACTAGACCTACCGATGATGTTTGCAAAAATCATCTTATCATCTGAAATACTTACATTTTGGAATGCTACAATAGTAGCTAAAATTTCTTCCTCTTCTTCAATAACATCTAATACTGGGTCGACATCTTCTATAGGTTTAGTTAGAAGATCAAAAGCCACTTGTTCTTCAGTCTCCTTCTGACTAGCATATATCTTTCTTCCAGGTTCAACCAGAAGATAGACTTTACCTTTATCATGAAAACCTAATCTCCCTGCTCTTCCCAACATCTGATGGAATTCTGCCACTGATAGCCATTCTATACCCATGGCTAGATTTTCAAAAATAACTGTTGACGCAGGAAAATCTACTCCCGCTCCTAAAGCGATTGTTGTAACAACAGTTGTAAATCTACCTTTTTCAAAACCTCTCTCGACAACCTTTCTTTGACGATAGGTTAAACCCGCGTGATAGAATGTTGCTGCTACACCTTTTTTCTTCAATTTCTTAGCAATATTTTCACAATTTCTTCTTGAGTTGGTAAAGACTAATGATTGACCTTTGAAACCAGTTCTTGATGTTATTTTGCTTTCATGTTGAACAATTTTGAATAAATGTTCAAATCTTTCATGCTCATTCTCTGTTAGAACAGAATGTCTTTCAAGTGGAATTGGTCTATCAAGATATTCAACAACATCTGCATCAAGATCCTCTCCCAATGCAATTGGATTACCAATAGTTGCAGAAAGATAGATAAACTGTGCTTTGGGAAATAACGCTTTCAATCTTGATATTAAACCATTTAATCTAAAACCTCTTTCCTTTGCAACAAGCATTTGAACTTCATCAACTACAATGACTCCTATGTCACCTAGATCCCTGGCTTTACTATCTCTTAAGAGAAAATCAAACGCTTCATAAGTGGCAACAATTATGTCTGCTGTTTTGAAATCTTCATCGATTATGGGTTTATGTTCCCCTTCTACTTGAATTCGACTCATACCAACTCTGATAGATGTTTTCAAGTCCAATTTTCTGTAACGTTTTTTGAATTGTTCATATTTTTGGTTGGTAAGAGCAACAAGTGGAGATAGGTAGATGAATTTTTTGCCTTTCAATGCAGCATTAATACCTGCTAATTCTCCAATAAGTGTTTTTCCTGAAGTAGTACCTGCAACAATCAAGAGATCTTTGTTTTGTAGTAATCCCTTATCTAGTGTCTTCTTTTGAATAGGTAAAAGAGTCTTAATACCATCATCAGTCAATAATTTCTTGAATTTTGAGGGTAATCCATCAATCTGATTAACCTTCATTCTTTCTCCAATTTTCTTAGCAGGAATTATGTCAAAGAGAGTAGAATTTGGTCGATTTATTGGATCTTGGTCTGCACCAAAAGAGATGTTCTCAAGAACCTCATCAAGCTTGCCTTCTCTTTGAGCTTGTTGATGAAAGAATTTTGTAATCCCTCCTGTTACAACTAAATTACTTTTTTGTAATTCTCCAGTTAGCTGGTTTTTACTACAATAATCACAAATTCGTTGATCTTTAAACTTAATTGAATCTTCTTCTACAGCTGTCCATTTTGTTCTTTTGGACAAACAGTAGAAACAAAGAGGGGCAACTTTGGGTTTAGATATTTTGAATGTTCTACAATATTCCATTAATCCTGGATTATCCCAGGGAAGGTCAGTGTCAGGAATTAGTAGATATTGAGCATCTCTCAAATTTTCGGTTGCGAATCTAGGTCGGATGTAAATATTCGAACTTCTACCAATTTTGAGATATTTGTAGACCCTTATCCTTTCTTTCTCATAGACAAATTGCAGTCGGGTATGAATCAAGGATTTCCTGTCCTTACTTGAGCCAAGACTAAAATAAATAATATCAACAGAACGCTTTTGTTTGTTCCAATTAAAAAGAATTGCAACATAAGGCTTTGGAAGTTTCATTTTCAATCACATTATCTAAACTATTTCTCTTCCAGTGGTTTGAATGGTTTACCACATATGGTACAGAATTTTGAAGTGATTGAGTTAATTTTCTCGCACTGAGGACATTCTTTTTGTAATTGGTATCCACAAATTTTACAATACTTTAGAAATGAGACCTCTTCTGAGCAATTTGGACACTTTATTAATTTCTTACTCCGAACTACTGGAGCTGAAGGTTCTTGTTTAACAGCTGTTGGTTGCGAACGTGGAGCTTGTTGTGAAACTTGCTGACTTGAGGGTTTACCCAACCAAGAAGGACTTTCAGGTTTGTATGTTGTAGCTGGAGTGGGTTTAGCTTCTTGGTATCCAGGTTCAGCTTCAGATAAAGAGATTGTAATTGATTCAGCAGTAGTAGGATCGACATCGATAACATAATCTAGAACAGCTGTTTGTTCAGGAATAGTAATCTTTTTCTTTCTTTGTTTGAGAAGTACTAAAGCTAGATAGTCTTTTACATCATTTTGGTCTGAACCGCAATGATTGCAAATCTTCTCTTGGTCTTCAATTTCTTCCCAGCAAGCTAGACATTGTTTCATCAGTTTCACTCTACGAATTAAGATATTATATCCACTAAACTGTTTTTCATTAAGCTTATAATCTTATAAAAGTAATTATTCTTCAGAAACAAAATAGATGAGAAGAGTTTCAACATCGAAAAGATTTTAACTTTGAGAGAAAAACAAAAGGTGAGAATTATGGCTAAGACCAAACCTATTAAGTGTAAATGTGGAAACACATGGATGCCTCTAGATGTTCCAACGAACAAGGAATGGAATTTTGTAAGCCCCATGCCTGACAAGGATGGAAATGTTACAATTACTAGAATGGCTTCATGGACCTGCCCTGAATGTGGAAAAAGTAAAACTGGTGCCAAAGGCAAAACCAAAGGTGAATTTAAGGAAGAAGATACCCCTAAGTACAAAATTGAGTATGCAATTTCTTCTGGTGAAAAATTCAATATTTCAGAATTAGCTGAGGAAACAGGGTTTGATATTGAAAATATCAAGAAGATTATACCAATGTATATTAAAAAGAAAAATCTTAAAGGAAAAATTGATGGAGATTTCTTCATCCCAGGTTAGATTTTTCTCATATGATATTTGTTTAATCTGTCCAAATGGCAAAGGTTTTTAAACGTTTAAAAAAATCACGCACAGAAGAATAAAAAGGGAATAAAAATGGCTTACGAAGCGTATAACGGACTCTTAACCGGTGGATGGCTAACTTTTGTACTAGTGTTATTTGCTATTTTATCTGTAGCTGCAATTACATGGTTCATCTTTTATGTTGAAATGTCTCAAAGAAAGAATTGGAAAATGGTTATTGTCATAGTAGTTATTTGTGCTTTATTGACAGCTTTTGAAATACAATTAATTCTTCTTAAAGCAAATATAGTTTTTTGACGAAATCCCCTTTATTTACTTTTCATTTCTCTTTAATATTGCACTTCTACAATTTGTCTTTCCAGAAACGATGAAAAAGTTAAATAATCAGTTAACCGTTAATCAACAAGACGAACTATAAGTACAAATACTTTTCAAGAGTGGTAGATGTGACACAGGAAACTATCTTCAAGTATCTTACTGAAAAAGAAATAATTTCTGTTCTCTCAACCACTAGCAAAACTATTCAGAAGAAATCAAAAACTGAACTTCAGAAGTTACTTTTTCAAGAGATAAAAGCCAAGAAAATTTCAACTACAAAAATAAGAAATTTCTGGATTAAAGCTCTAAAAAACCTCTTTTTTGGTGACTTTCAGAATCTTTATACTTTTACTCCAGTAAAGAAGTACGATACTTCAACTAAACTGAAAAATGAGCTCAATAAGAGAACTAAGAAATTAATTGAGGATAGTGGTTTGAATTTCAGTACTAGTTTCATAATAAAGCTAAACTCGACTCCTTTGCATTATGTGTATATGTTTGCATCTAAGGAAGTTAATGATCAAAATGATCTTATGAAACTACCTCTTGATTCAATAGTTTTCCTTTCAATTTTACCTGAATTGGGAATAGCTTCCTTTTTTGTTATGGAAAAAAATCCAACATTCAAGTTTATTGTAGACTTACTAAAATCATCTTTTACTAAAACTGATGTTATCAAAGTCAATGCTCTCTTACTAAGAAAGTATGCCACTCAAGAGACCATAACTAAACTAGGAATATCAACCCCACAGGAAATAGCTGGTTTTGCAGGTTTAGATGTTATTGAGTTTAAAGGACCAAATGTGATGTTAGGTTTATCTGGTTTAAAACGAAGGCATGATGCAAATGTTGATGTCATTACAAGAGTTGGGCCGTTTACAGAAATTGAATCAGATTCTATTAGATTAGTTTGTGGAAAAGGTATTCAAATTAGAACTTACGAAGGTCTTAATTCACTCATGAACACAATAAAGGCAGGTTAGAAGGCCTATAAATATTCTCTATTAATTTTTCTGTTGAAACCTAAAATATTATAATAAATGAAAAAAAATTCAAAATAGAATTATTAAGGTTAGAGGTAATGATAGAAGTCATACAAGTTAGCCGTGGTGGAAGTGGAGGGGTAACTGGAGCGAAAATCCTAGCTAAAGCAGCTATGTTACAAGGATTGGACTCTCAGGCAATCCCAAAATATGGTTCTGAACGAAGAGGTGCAGTAGTTGAAGCATACATTCGTTTTGATACTAAACCTATACGAATCCACAGTCCTGTCTATAAAGCAAAACATGCTATAGTCTTTGAAGAAACTATGCTTGGCAATATAGATATTGAAAATGTGGATAAAGACGGAATAATTGTGCTCAATGCTAAAGAGATCCCAGAATCTCTCAAGGGCTCAGGACGAAAGATTGCTTTAGTAGATGCTACAGGAATTTCGCAAGAACTAGGACTAGTTCTAAGTGGATTTACCATGGCTGCTACAGCTATATTAGGTGCGTTTGCTAAAGGAACTGAGATTATAGATCTTGATAATCTTGTGAAAGCTATCACAGATCAATTGAACGAAAGAATAGCGCCAAAGAATGTTGAAGCAGCGAAGAGAGCTTTTGAAGCAACAAAGGTGATAGAAGCATGACAAAAGAACCAAGCCAACCAATTTTATACCCAATAGAAGGTGCAGCTGGTAAAACAGGAGAATGGAGGACCTTTTATCCTGTAGTAAATCCTGATCTCTGTATCAAATGTAATATCTGTTGGAAGTTCTGCCCAGATAATGCAATTTACCCAGCTGATAGAGAAAAAGATCAGCCTATAAAACATGATTACGATTACTGTAAAGGATGCGGAATATGTGCAGAAGAATGCCCAAAAGAGGCAATAAAAATGGTACCCCAAGGTGAGTAGAATGGTAGTAAAACAAGAATTAAAATCGATGACTGGAAACGACGCGGCATCCTATGCAGTATTATTTGCAAAACCAGAAGTAATCGCAGCATACCCAATTACTCCTCAAACAGCGATTCTAGAGAATATTAAGCAATACGTTGATGATGGACTACTAGATGCTGAATTCGTTATTGTTGAAAGTGAGCATTCTGCTTTGGCAGCATGTATGGGTGCAGCTTGGAGTGGAGTTAGAACTTTCACTGCAACTTCTTCTCAAGGACTATTATATATGGCTGAAAATGTCTTCTGGTCAGGATATGGTAGATTACCTATAGTCATGCCTTGTGTAAACCGATGTTTGGCACCTGGATGGAATATCTGGCCTGATTTTCAAGATAGTATGGCTTTTCGTGATGCTGGTTGGATACAGATGTATACTAAAAACAACCAAGAAGTGTTCGATACAGTCCTCCAGTCTTTCAGAATATCCGAAAGCAAAGATATAGCACTACCCTCCATGCCTTGTTGGGATGGTTTTATTATTAGTCATACAACTGGTCAAGTCCAGCTTCCAAGTGCAGAAGATGCTTATGAATTTGTAGGTTCCTATGACGATCCTATTATTGAAATAGATGTCAACAAACCTTGGGGATTTGGTGCTATGACAGTACCTGAGCAATATAGTCAGAATAGAAGAGATTTAATGGCTGCAATGGATCGCGCAAAGAAGAAAATTGTTGATGTTCATAACGAATTTGCTGAGGTTTTTGGACGATCCTATGGAAACGGTTTAGTTGAACCTTATGGTGATGATGTAGCTGACTTAACTATAATCTCTCTAGGAACCATTGGTGATGAAACCCATGAAGCAATTGATAGATTGGTAGCTGAAGGATTAAGTGTCAATGCTCTTAGAGTCAGAACATTTCGACCCTTCCCTGAAGAGGATATTGTTGAATTTGCTAAGAAGAATCATAAGCTACTTGTAATCGATAGATCCGTTAGTTTTGGACACGCAGGTCAACTTGGTATAGAAGTAGAAGCTGTTCTAAAACGTCATAATATTGATACTCCCGTCAAGAAGCTTTTGCGAGGAATAGGTGGCGAAGATGTACCATATACGAAGATTATGAAAGATGCTAAGGAGGCATTAAAGGAGTAAGGTGAAAATTATGCCAGTAACACAAAAAGATCTAATGAATAAACCAAAGAAAGCATTATTGAAAGGACATTTCGCATGTGCAGGATGTGGATCAACTCTAGCTTTTAGACACGCAATTGGGTCAGTAGCAGATGAAGCTATTCTAGTAGTTCCAGCAAGTTGTGCAAGTGTTTATCAGGGTTCAGGTAAAGGTATAGCCTTCAACGTCCCAACTGTTAACACAGCTTTTGCTGCCAGTGATGCCGTTGCTTCTGGAATATCACGAGCGATGAAAAAGAAGGGTAAGGACAACCTCAAAGTAATTGTATGGGGTGGAGATGGTTCTGCTGCAGATATCGGTATCGCTACTGAAATAGGTGCTTGTGACCGTCAAGAAAATATCCTTCATGTGATGTATTCCAATAATGTATATGGTAATACAGGAGGACAGAGAAGTGGAGATACAATGATCGGGGCTCGAACCAGAACAACTCCAAAAGGAAATACAACCCCGCGTAAAATGGTACCGTTCATCATGATGGCTAATAATGCCAGATACGTAGCCACAGCTAGTGGAGCCTTTCTTGAAGATTTCGTAGAAAAGTTCCAAAAAGCTCTATCTCTTGATGGATTCAAATTTATCCAAATAGATATCAGCTGTCCATCTAACTGGGGATCTGATCCAGCTCATTCTGTTAAAATATCTAGATTAGGCGTTCAAACAGGAATCTGGCCACTATTCGAGTGGGATCGTGAAACTAATACTGTTGTACTTAGTCGTCCAGGCAAGAAATTCAATGATAAAGAGAACAGAAAACCAATTACTGATTGGACAAGTCTTCAAGGAAGGTTCAGAGGAATCACTGAAACTGAATTAAAACTTCTTGAAGAAGATACTGAAAGACAGTGGAACTTTATTAGGAAATTTATGTAAGACAGAATCTCTTCTTTCTTACTCCCATTACCTCCAACGATTGTTTTAATAACTATATTTCGTCTTTTTTACTGACAGACTTGACAGAGACGAATACGTTGGATGAGTTATACCAGTTGATTTACGGATTCATAGAAAGTGCTATTCAACTGAAGAGATTACCGAGGCAAGGGTGGATTAGAGTCGGGGTTTCTCTTAGTGATGTAGAAAGTATCGCCGACCATGCTTATAATACAACAATGTTGTCATTACTTCTTTGCGATTTACACAATGCAATTCAACCTGAAAATCCTCTAAATACAGAAGTAGTTATGAGGATTGCTATTATTCATGATTTACCTGAATGCCAGTATCAAGATTTTGACAAACAAGTTGAAATTCTTCTTGGTCAGGATAAATACCAACAATTCAAGAGTCAACTTTTAACAACAGCAAGTACTGAGCTTCTCTCTTTAATTCTTAATGAAGAGGTTAAGAGACAATGGAAAGAATCCTTTGCTGAATTACAGAATAGAGAGTCGAAAGAAGCAATGTTTGTCTCTTATATAGATAAAATAGAATTATTAGTTCAAGCTATTTCATATGAATCACTTGGTTACCAATCTTCATTATTTGATAGCTTCTGGGAAACTTCTAGTAAATATCTTGAGGATTGTCCTTTCAGCGTTATAAATGATCTTTTACCCATTTTAGAAGAAGAAAGATCTCGATTGAGTGAATAAAACTTAAAATTGTAATTTTTCTCTTTAATGTTGTAATTCATATAGGACTATCAATCAGTTTATTAAATGGTAAACTATATTATAGAAATAAGATTTGATTACAGTCATTAGTGGGTTCTATCAGCAAGGGAAACACATTCATATGGTGAGCAGATGAGTGAAGTAGATAAGTACAAGGATTTGAAAATATCTCCATTTCATGTACCTTTTCTGCGCGATTTAGGAATCAAAACTGTTTCAATGATACAATTTGATATTATTTTTGGTCCTGTGTGCTATTTCAAAGAACTATCAAGGTCAAATTTTGGAGATAAACTAAAAGATGTAAGTTCGCTTGCTGAAGTTTATACTGGTTTTGCAAGGACTAATGCTGATGTAATTACTAGTCTTGAAGAAAGAGTAGTTATCGGTCGCTATGTAACTATACAAGAAGAAGTTGAACAGATAGTAGTTTTACTATTTGTTTGTGTTCCAACCGCAGATCTTGACAAATTAGCTAAATATGCCAGATCACTTTCTGAAAGAACTCAGGGAAGACCTCAATTATTTGATGATGCTCTAACCCAACTTATTGATGCTGAAAAATCTGCAGCACATAAAATACCAATATCTGTCCAAGATGGAAGTACAATGAAAGGACTGGTAATTAATGATAATTCAGAAGTTACAGGTAATGAGCTTAATAACTTTCATGGATTTCTTTTTATCCCTTATCATAAAGGAATCATGGATGGAAGATTTTTCCCTAAAATGATAGATGGAAAGAAGATTGAATTTTCTCATCTATTCAAATTCATTGATATTCAGAAGAATGAAGCAGATCTAAGGGAGGGGGATTTGATTAGCCTTTATTATAAAGGTTTAGAACTTCTAGTTTATAGACATCAAAAGAAAGATGCACTGATGGTTGGTGCGAAAAAACCCCAAAGTAAGATTAACTACTCTTATCTGGATGATTGGTTTACAATTCTCTTTAATTCTTACATCAACATACCTGGAGAGAGCAAAGTACAGTCTACTCTAGAAGCAATTTCATATCTAGATAAAAATATCTCAAAACAACCCAAGAAATTTATTGTAACTGAAATAATGGATCTAATAATTAATTCCGAAGATGATTACCCTGAGCTCTCAGAATCACCTAAGAATCTTCAAGAAAAAGGGTGGATCACACTAGATCAAAAATTTCAACTGTTCTTAGAGAATCTATCTCTTCTTAAAGGTAATAATTCAATTCACTCAATCAGTGAAGATTTATCAGTTCCAATTTCCTCTGTAATAGAATTTGTCATTTTCCTGAAATCAAGAGGATTTGTAGATATTTACCGAAGAAAATAGTATTTAGTTACTAAATCTTAGAGTGAGAGTAACGATAGAAATTAAAATGATTACTTCATCTTAATAGTATAAACAATTACATTGAAAGAATGGTGATTAGGATTAACAAGTTCCCTCTTACTCTTGAATCTACTGAAGAAGATGTTCAAAAAAGCATCAACAATTTACTGAAACTATCAGCATACAAGGCATCCGATTTGTTGAAAGAAATAGGCGTATACGATATTTTGAATCGTCCTAGATCACCTGAAGAAATCTTTCATATGTTAAACTTCAATACTCTGGATGAAGAATTTTTCAAGATTTTTGATTTACTAGCACACCAAGAATTCTTAATAAAACAAGGTGAATTCTATGGTGACAGTCCAAGAAGAGAATATCTGGAAATGTCATTTAAAGAAGATATTAAAGCACTTAATAGTAAACTTCTTTCTCCATTTATTAGCTTTTTTGACAAGTCAGTAATTAAGTACAAAGCGATATTGAAAGGAGAACAAGGTAGATTATCAGAAAAAGACTATGTTTTAACATTAGATTCTCTGTATGGAACAGAACTTTTCTTCCTCATCAGAGAGTTGTTTTTTAAGAGTTTAAAACAACGTTTGTCTTTGTTTGATATGAAAGAAACTTTACAGGTTCTAAACTGGGGAAGTGGCTCAGGATATGATTCTCTCCATCTTGCTGATTTCTTTGGTGACAGTGTAAATGTTCTAAGTGTTGAACCAGCAAATTCTCTCTACAGATGCAATGTTCTTCAAGATTTATACGAGATTTATAATGTCAAATTTATTGAAAGAGAAGATTTACAAATAAATGAAATTCTGGGTTCAATTGATCTGTTTGTAGGCTCAAAATTCCTTTTCAAAAATGACTTGAAAGACTATATTCAAACACTCCAATCAACACTTCATACCAATGGCTATTTTGCATTTGCAATAATACCTGAACTTTCTTATACATTGGATTGGGTTTTAAGCATCTATGATCCCTTCATCTTTAACTTAGATAAGGTATCACATATGGCAAATCTAAAACATCATGGAATTTCTAGAGAAAAGTACATTGGACTGAATAACAGTTTTGTAATAATGCAAAAAGTATAAAAAAAAGAGAAGTATTATTTTTTCTTCTCTACAGGAAGTTCAGATTTTTTGGCTAATTCAGGAACGATTTGTAAGAACGGCATAATTGCATTAGCAATTGAAGAAAAGGCATCTTCCTTGTTCCCTGTTATAATCATTCTGTCTATTTCCAAATTCTGGTATATTTCTGGAAGTTTTTCAATTATCATTTCTTGGAATAGACGTGCATCAGCTTTAGCTAGAGCTTCAATTCTTTTCAGTATACCTTCAGCTTCAGCCATTTTAGCTTCTCTAATAGCTGCAGCATCACCTCTTGCTCTAGATTCCATATCAAACTGCTTAGCTTCAGCTAACTGTTTGATTTTTTGAGCTTCAGCTTGTGCTTCAATTTCTATCTTAGTCTGATATGTTTTTGCTTCAACTTCTGTTCGTTTCCATTCTAATTCTTGAACGGCAATTTCCTTATCTTTCTCCTTGGATTCAACTTCCAATCCAACTTCTTGTTGTTCAATACCCACTTTTCTACTAACTTCTAAGTCTCTAAGTTTGGTAATCTCTTCCATTTCAGCATTTTTCAAGCGTGCAAGTTTTTCTTGTTCTATTTTCATTATAGCACTTACGTTGGATTTCAGATTAGGATCTATGATTTCAATATCTCTGATTTCACAGCTCTCAACAAGCATTCCCCAATCTTTGGTTAATGAGTATAATTCCTTAGTGACTGCTTCAATAATTGCTTGTCTATCTCTGATTATTTTTTCAAGTGCCATATTTGCACAGGTTGTTCGAATAATACTTTCAGCTGCATTTCTGATGATGTTTTCAATATATGCTTCAGAAGATTTATCCCAAGATGTTCTTGAGAATGCTACTTCTGGTTCTATCACACGCCAGAACACAAAAGCTGTTACTGATATCTCTTGGAATTCTCTTGATAACACTTTTTCTTTGGCTTCTAAAAAGGTAGATTGTGTTGTAACAGGTACAACTCTAACCTCATCGATCAAAGGTATGGTTACAGCTTTCCCTCCGATTCCAGCTTTGATTACTCTCCCATTCCTAAAATGGATCATGTAAGTATCTGAAGTAAATTTCCTGTATCGAGATGCATAAAATAATACAAATAGTACTAAAACTATCGCTAATCCTACTGGTATCCATATCCACCATATCATTGCTTTCTGACCCTCATTCTTAGGTGTTTAAATTACTCGCATGGGGGCTTTTTAATCTATCTAAATAAAAATTTCGCAAAGAAGAGCAAAAAATTATCAGGTTTTAATCGTAAATAAAAAGAAAAAAAGAGGAATTTCATATGTTATCTACCAGATAAATTCCATTTTTTACTGCAATTATTCTTACCTTTTCTTCTCTCTCGTATCTCTTGTAATAATCAAAGCTTTTCGCAGGTAATTTTTGTTCACCTAATCCTTCCCCTAGATCTACATAAATCATTCCGCCTTTTGAGTCAACTGGAACAAAAACTTCGCCTTCTTTACCAATTAATTGAACTCCTCTGACAATTGGTTTGACAGTTGTTGCTGAGATTCTTTTCCATATGTTTGTTATAATTAGAGCTAAAAGATATGGTGAAACAAAGATAACAACAATTCTGAAAATTCGCAATCCAATACTTGATGAAGGTATCTTAAGTGTAGATAATCCCAATATTCCAAACATTACTGTATATGTTGATAGTAATAGAAATATTGGTGCTGATGAATGAGTAATATCTTTTATCCCATCCGCTTGAATTGTTGAAATATCTGATACTACTTCCTTATCGAGCACTACATCTTTATCTAGAGTGAGTTCATGGTCAACTGAAATATCATGGTCTATCGAGATATCATGATCTACAGAGATATCGTGGTCAATAGAAACATCATGATCTAATGAAACATCATGATCAACAGAAACATCGTGGTCTGTAGATATATCATGATCCGAAGAAATGTCATGATCTGCTGAAATATCGTGATCTCCGATTCCCAAGGCATGCATTAAGCTTTGGAAATTGAATACAAATGATAGAAAAACAAAGATTCCTCCTGCAATTAAAAGACCAATAGCTAGATAAAATAAGACATTTTCAAATCCTGTTATGAAGGTTTCTGCTGTCATTCGGTCCCCTACTCTCTATTCTTCAATCAAGTACATTCTGTACATTCCACAATAAAAACCTATAGAAATCAAATGCAAAATAATTCTTATATTTAATGTATGTACATGATAATTGCTGATTGAATTGCCAATTAACCAAGATTTTGAAATTTGTTTGAAAGAACTAATAGAATCTGGAGTTAATTTTAAGTCTCATAAAATTAGTAGAGAAACATTAGCTCTTATTGGATACAATATTCAATCAAAAATAAACTCTATACGTGAGATTTCTGGTAATTTGAACTGCTCTATAGGCATTGTAGGGGGTTTTGTGAGAGATTTACTTCTAGGTAAAAAATCTGAAGATGTTGACTTTATAGTCTTCAAAGGAGATCTTCATCAATTAACACAAGCAATTGCTGAAAAGATGGGAGGAAAAGTAGGTAAAATGAGTAATAAAACCTTGACAACTCAAATAAGATTTCCTGATGGTATAGTGTTTGAGTTTAACTCTACAAGAAAAGAGCGATATGAGTATCCTTCCCGTGTTCCAATTGTCGAAAAAGCTTCCATTGTTGAAGACTTACAAAGAAGAGATTTCACTGTTAACGCCTTAATAATGTTTGAAAACCATTTTATTGATTTATTTGATGGAGTAGAGGATCTCTCAAATCAATTAATTCAAACAACAAGAGAACCTGAGATAGTTTTCCATGAGGACTACCTAAGAATGTTTAGAGCGATAAGATTCGCATGTAAACTTGGATTTAGAATTAGCTCTGAAGTTAAAGAAGGTATTAGGATAAATGCTTCGAATATACTTGATATACCTAAAGAAAGAATCATTCATGAATTAAAAGTATCTTTAAGTTTTTCTCCAAGCAAAACTTTCGAATTGATGAGGGATTTAGGTATACTAGAAGTTATGTTTCCAGAAGTGCAAAATATAGTACTTAATCCTGAGGAGTATAGTGAAAAAAATACATTGTTGAAAATTGCATCAAAACTAAACTTTCTAGAATCTAATGATTCTAAGGATGTTAATCTCTTCTTAGCTGTTCTTTTAGAGGAAATCAACTTTAGCAGAGATTCAAGCCTTATTCAAGTTGTAGAAGGGATTTTACAATTCTACAAATTTTCAAATAAAGAAAAATCAGATATTTTGTTTTACATAAAATACCGACACTCTCTGCTAGATTTAACAAAAACAAATCCAAGTGATTATGATATACGAAGGATTTTAAGAGAACTTGGAGAGTATTTGAGCAATATCATTCTGCTTACAAAAGCTGAAGTATCTGTTAAAACTGCAGATATCAAACTTACTCCTTTACTGGATAGAATTAATGATTTATATCAAAGAGAGAATCTGATTTTCTTTGAACCAAAACTGAATGGACATAGAATAAAAGAGATTTTTAAGGTTGAAGGCGACCAAATTAAGATAATAAAATTACAACTAATAGATGCTATAATGAATGAGGAAATTGTAAACTCCGAAGAAGCCTGTATATACTACATCAAAAGGAAACTAAGTGAGAAGGACTAAATTAATAAAGATGTAAGTGTATCTCGCACGTTAATTCCAAGTAGTGATGCAATCTGTTAAGCAAAAAAAGTAGACTTGTACTCATTTTATCTTTTAGTGTTTTATTGATGTTTGCCGTTATATCTGGATTGAGTTCTGATACTATTTCAATTGTTGATGATTCAAAACTACTTTATGAAGCTGAAGATATTTCTATAAATTATATTGCAATTGATCAAATTGTTATAACTTCAGATGAAGATCTTCTGAGTTTTGCTACAGATGGATCAGGATCTATAGAAGATCCCTATATGATAAAAGATTACTCTGTTTATGGACTTGGAGTGACTTATGGAATTATTATAGCAAATGTTACAAAACACTTTACAATTGAACATTGTAGGATTTTATCAATATATGGGGTAGTTATAGAGAATCTTCCTGGTGTTAATATTAATATAACTAATAATATAATTCTTCAATTTGGTACTTTTTATCAAGTCGATATGCTTACTGGTATAAGGATTAGTAATTGTGATAATATCATTATTTCACAAAATAATATAGAATCAAACTACAGAGGAGTCGATGTTAGTTACGCTTCAAATGTAAGTATCACTGAAAACAATATTAATGGAAGATCTGATATTGATAATCTGGGTATCAGTTTTTCTGGGATATCCTTGAGAGAAACACTCAATTGTACTGCAAATGATAACATTTTCAATAAGGGTGGATTTGATATAGACTTAACCTTCAATCAACTTCAACAATTCACAGCATCAAACAATATCATGAAAGGATTGGAGATAGGTTATTTCTTTAACTTAAATGATTTAATTATCCAGGATTCTAATTATTCTCAAATAATACTCTTTAATTGCACTAACATTATAATTGAAGATTTACAGTTTATAGAAGCATTCAGAGGTATTCACTGTTTATTCAGTACAAACTGCAAATTCTCAAACAATGAGTTTAGTGAAGGGGATTGTGGAATAAAATGTAGTGATTCTAATAATCTACTAATTGAAAAAAATTATTGCGATGAAAACTATATGGGGATACATATAGAAAAATGTGATTTATCAGAATTAAGTGAAAATAAATGCTCAAATACTACTAGAGGAGAAGCAATAGTTGTTGAATCTTCATCTAACATGATAGTAGAAAACAATGTCTGTTCTTTGAATAAAAATGGTTTTGGAATCTATCTCTCTGGAGAAAATATAACTATCATAAATAACATCTGTAATTATAACGAGATGGGGATATTTTTAGATGATATTCAAGATTGCATGATGTATAATAACACTTTATGCAGGAATGGAATAGGTGGAGGGGTTATTGTTGTATCAGGACAAGATGTGGTTATAAGTAACAACTTATTTTTAGAAAATGAATGGTTTGCATTAGCTCTACAGCAAGAATGTAGAGATATTATTATTCATCATAATAGTTTTATTAACAATATATGCCCACCTGGAACTGATAGTCAAGCATTGGATGAAGGAATAGGAAATTACTGGTATCACCCAGATTTGTTTATTGGTAATTTTTGGTCTAATAAGGGTATGAAAAGAAAATATGCCATTGAAGGGAGTGCTGGTAGCTTTGATCTCTATCCATTAAAAGATCCTATAGTTCTACCAGATGAAGATTATCCACTAAAGACCTCATTTCCAATTTTTATCTCTTTCTTCTCTATTTTAATAACTAAATTCTTACGTAGAAAATTAGAAAGAGAAGTTGAATCTAAACCATTTTCTTAGGATCAAGAATTTCATCTAAGTTGTTAATTTTTATTTGTTTTTCTTGGATTATTTCCTTGATAGTTTTTCCTGTTTCATGTGCTTCCTTAGCAATTTCAGCTGCTGTGTCATATCCAATCTCTGGAACAAGCTTTGTTACTATCATCAAGTTTTCCTCCAAGTGTTTTTTTATTCCTACATGATTAGCTTTAAGCTCTTTTAGACAATTATTTGTGAAAGAAATCATTCCATTTGAAAGAAGCAAGATAGATTCAAGTATTGTTTTGATAATCAATGGTTTTGTTACATTGAGATCTAAAGTACTCCCAAATCCTTCAGCAAATGTTAGTGTTGTATCGTTTCCTATTATTCTAAGACATACTTGTATTAACATTTCTGCTTGAGTAGGATTTATTTTTCCAGGCATTATTGAAGAACCAGGTTCTTCTTGAGGAATAAGTAATTCCCCTAAACCAGCTCTAGGTCCACTACTCATCCATCTGATGTCATTAGCCATTTTTAGAAGAGCTAAAGAGAGAGATTTCATTGCACTACCTAGTTTGACAAAGAGACTATGGGAAGCTATTCCTTCAGCTTTAACTGGATTTGATCGAAAGTCGATATTTGTTATCAAAGATAGCTTCTGAATTGCAAGCTCACCAAATTCCTCATGAGTGTTAATTCCAGTGCCTAATGCAGTTCCACCAAGAGGTATTGCTTTTAATTCTTCAACTATTTCGATTAGTTTTTGTTCCTCAGAAGTAAGTTGTTTTTGATAAACTAAAAATTCCATGGATAATGGAATAGGAACTGCATCTTGAAGGTGTGTTCTTCCTACTTTGATGATGTCTTTGAATTCAACTATTTTATCATTAAGAACTGATATAGTTCTATGTAAAGCTGGAAGTAATTTATTCTGAATTTCTTCAATCGAAACAAGATGCATAGTTGTAGGAATGACATCGTTAGATGATTGTCCTTGATTCACATGATCATTAGGATGTACTGGAGTTTTTTTCCCTAATTCATGACCCATGATTTCATTAGCTCTATTTGCTAAAACCTCATTCATGTTCATGTTTGTCTGAGTTCCAGATCCTGTTTGATATATATCAACTGGAAATTGATCTAACAACTTATTTTCAATTACAATTTCGTCTATAGATTGAATAAGTGCTTTAACTATTATCTGGTCAATCAAGTTAAGTTCCAAATTAGCTTGTAGACATGCTTTTTTAATTTGAGCTAAAGCTATTACGAAGGAATTTGGAAACTTTTCTCCACTGATTCTAAAATCCGTAAGAGCTCTTTGGGTGTTGATTCCCCAGTAAACATCTGATGGAACTTCCACCACTCCTAAGATGTCTTTCTCTAATCTAGTTTTCTTGTTCATGTGGTGACCACTTATCTCTAATATCTTTGATTGCTGTACCAGGTCTTACTCCTTTTGGACAAACCCTGTTACAAACAAAATATTTCTCACAAGCTGGGACAGCATTTCCTTGCCATACTTTGGTAAGGATTTTTTGTCTATGCTCTTCTGATAACCTATTATCTGCAATAAATCTATCAGCTTTAGCTAGAGCTGTTGGACCAAAATAATTCTTGTTAGTTGCATTAACAGGACATGACCAACAAAGACCACAAGCAATGCAATTCACTAGATGTTCAATTGATCTTGCAGCATCAGAGCTCTGATGAGATTCAGGAGCTTCATCATTCCACTCACGTATGAAATAAGGTTCTATTTTTTTATAAAAAGTCCAGAAAGGTTCCATATTAACTACAAGATCCTGAATGATGTTCATGTTAGGCAATGGTTCGATTAATATTTCATTTTCTTGATCCCAATTTGGATTTTTACCAAAATAAAACTCTGGTAGTTTTACGGGTTTCTTTTGAGTTTTAACAGCTGAAACTTGTGTTCTGCAAGCAAGATCAGGTACTTTATCTACTGTCATCCCGCAACTACCACAAATTGCTCCTCGACAAGAATAACGAAAAGCAAGAGAAGAATCTAAGTTATCTTGAATATAGAACAATGCTTCCAGAATAGTCATACCTTTTCTTCTCGGAACTTCGAATCTATCATACTTAATTTCTTGAGTTTCAGAATCTTTCCTAAATATCAGAAATTTTTGTAAATTTTCCATTAATACACACGCTCCTTTACTTCAAACTGACCAAGTTTCACCGGTTTAGTTTCTAGTGTTAAATTCCCTTCTTCATCTCTTTTAACCATTGAGTGAACAAGGAATTCTTCATCATTCCTTGTTGGAAAGTCTATCCTAGAATGAGCCCCTCTACTCTCCTTTCTCCATAATGCTGCAAAAGCTGTAACTTCTGCTATATCAAGCATGTTTCTGAGTTCGAGAGTTCGAATTAATCCATAATTGAATCTTCTCTTTTTCGTTGAAACTTTCACATTTCTAAATTCAATCTGTAATTGACAGATTTCATCATAAGCTTCCTTTAGCTCTTCTTCTGTTCGAAAAACACCTACTTTAGTATCTAGTGCTTCACCCATGGCTTTTTGAATTTTTATTGGAAGCTTACCTAAGCTGTTTTCCCACTTATCTAGCAACTGTTCTATTGTTTGAATGGCGTTTTCTTCTGCATTCATTATACTGATATCTTCAGGAAGATTTGGTAAACCTTTCTCTAACAATAGTCTTCCAACATGTCTTCCGAAAACAGCTGTTTCTAAGAGAGAATTTCCTCCAAGACGGTTAGCACCATGGACAGAGATACAAGCAGTCTCTCCAATAACATATAAGCCAGAAAGGATTGTTTCACAAACGTCACCGTCAAATTTAGTGCCTATTCCCCCCATAGAATAATGCTGTCCTGGTTGAACAGGAATAGGTTCTTTTATAGGGTCAACTCCAGCAAAATACATAGATATTTCTCTAATACCTGGTAATCTTTCTTTTATTCTTTCAGCTCCAAGATGAGTGAGGTCTAAATGAACATAAGCATCCTCAAATCCACGTCCTTCTCGGACTTCTGTTTCAATTGCTCGAGCAACAATATCTCGTGGAGCTAGTTCTTTTGCACCTGGAGCAACATCTAACATAAATCTTTCACCAAGATTGTTATAGAGTAAACCTCCTTCTCCTCTTGCTCCTTCAGTGATAAGTATATTTGTTCCATACAGGGTTGTAGGATGGAACTGAACAAATTCACAATCTTGCATTGGAACACCTGCTCTGAAAGCTGCTCCTACTCCATCACCAGTATTGATGATGGCATTAGTTGAACGCTTATAGGTTCTTCCAAAACCTCCAGTCGCTAAGATGACATAACCTGTTCTAAAAATCACAAATTCTCCTGATGTCATATCAAGAGTTAGAACCCCTGTAATCTGTTCTTCAACTTTTATCAGATCAACTAAGAAGAATTCGTCAAAGAATTGTACATTCTTGTGAACACATTGTTCGTACAATGTGTGTAATAAAACGTGACCAGTTCTATCAGCTGCATAACATGTTCGTGGAAAACCAGCACCTCCAAAGGGTCTTTGGGCAATTAAACCTGAATCTAAACGTGAAAACGGTGCCCCCATACTCTCAAATTCAACAACAATTTTTGGCGCTTCTTCACACATTAAGAGCACAGCATCTTGATCAGCAAGATAATCAGATCCATAGACTGTATCATAAGCATGTTTCTCAGGAGAATCTTCCTGACCAGCTTCAGTGTTACCTAAGGAAGCATTAATTCCTCCTTGAGCTGCCCCTGAGTGACTGCGAACAGGATGAACTTTACTTACTACAGCAACCTTCCAGTGTTCTGAAAGCTCAAGAGCTGCACGCAATCCACTTAAACCAGCTCCTACAACAACTGCATCATATTCTTCT
>JAEOSZ010000049.1 GCA_016840095.1 Candidatus Heimdallarchaeota archaeon | reverse complement strand
TAGCTTTGATTTAAATGTCACAAACTAAAGAAATGACTATTTTGGATGATGGTTCAAAATCTCCAATTAGCTTTAAATATTTGCGTAAGTTTAATCTTGCGATGGGAATTCTACACCTAGTTCAAGGTGTAGCTATGCTTATTTTAGGTTTCTTTTGGGACTTTAGTCGTCCCTTATATTCAATTACACTAGATTATTCAGGAGGTCCCCCAGTTGCTGCTCTTCAATCAGAATTTAGTTTCACAGCTGTTGGTCCAACTGTTGCTGCTTTCTTGCTGTTTTCAGCTGTAGCTCATTTGTTAATTGCAGGACCTTTAAACAAGTTCTATGTAAAGAACCTAAAAAAGAAAATGAATCCAATCAGATGGTTCGAATACGCTTTTTCAAGTTCTATTATGGTTTTCTTTATAGCAGTGCTTTTTGGCATATGGGATCTATGGGTACTAATAGGTATCTTCTTCCTAAATATGTTAATGAATCTTTTTGGACATATGATGGAACTTCATAACCAAACAACTGAGAAAACAAATTGGACAGCATATATTTATGGATGGATTGCTGGATTAATTCCTTGGGTAATAATTTCAGTTTTCTTTGCAAGAATTGCAATAAATTCATCAGGAATGCCATGGTTTGTTCCAGTTATTTATGCATTTGAATTAATTCTGTTTATGTCATTTGCTTTCAATATGCTGTTACAGTACAAGAAAATTGGCAAATGGAAGGATTACCTTTACGGGGAGAGAATGTACCAAATCCTTAGTTTGGTTGCAAAAACACTACTAGCCTGGTTAGTATTCGCTGGAGTTTTTCAACCAGCATAAAATCAAAATTTCTTTTATTCTTTTTTTTCTTTATTTTTTTTCCAACTTAGGAAATCATCAGAAAATTCACCTAGCTTGAAAGGATTCTTCTTTGTTTTGACGATATATTCTTCTATCAGATCCTCTAAATTCTTATCTCCCTCTTCAATCAAATCTAAGATTTTATTTGTATTGCTTCTATTCATCTCGGAATAACTTTTAATGTAGTCTTTTAAACTAGTCTATATGGTAGAAGAAACAACTGAAGGACCTGTTCTTGTTACTGGTGCGAGTACTGGAATAGGGAGAAAAATAGTAGAATTATTAGTTTCAAAAGGAAAAGAAGTATATGCAACTGCTAGAAAAGAAAAAGACCTAGAAGAATTAGGTAAATTAGAAAATACTACATCTATAAAACTAGATGTCACAAAACCAGATGAAATATCAGAAGCTGTTAAACTAATTCGTGAAGAGGGAAAAGGACTATATGGTTTAGTAAACAATGCAGGAATAGCTAATGTAGGACCCATTTTTACTCATTCTGAAGAAGCTATGTATGAAATGTTTGATATCAATGTCTTTGGAGTACATAGAATGACCAATGCTATGTTGCCATTTATGTTTGAAGCAGGTAAAGGAAGGATTGTCATTATAGGGTCAATAAGTGGTATACTTACTGCACCATTTCTTGGTTTGTACAGTATGAGTAAACATGCCTTAGAAGCATATGTTGATACTTTGCATCTAAATGTGAAAGATGCAGGTATTGGAGTTAGCATTATAGAACCAGGAAATTTCAAATCAGAAATTAGTCTGAGTATGTATGAAAGAATAAAAAAGGAGAAAAAGGAACTACGAATACTTATGACAGATGAACAGAGAGAGATGCAATTAAAAGAAATAGATGAAAACTTTGCTGGACCTGACACTGATCCTGAACCAGATGCTGTTGCTCAAGCCATTTATGATGCCCTCTATTCAGAAAAACCCAAAATAAGATATCTTGTTACAGGTAATCAAAAAGAAGCAAATTGGGTTGTTAGAAAGATGCTTCATGAACTTTCACAATTGAATTATAATCACGAGCATAGTTATTCCAAAGATCAGTTAATCGAAATGCTTAACGAAATAAGTGGAAGTGAGGAATTCAGTTTCAAATAAGTAATTATTCGGAATATATTAGATATATTATCCGAGATTTTACGAAATGTTTATTAATCAAATAGGATTTTGTTATTCTTGGGTTTATCCCAAGTGATACTTATGAAGAAAAAAACAATGATGATAGGTTTAATTGCATTGGCAATTATTGCTACATCCTCAGCTTTTGTATCAGCAGAAGTCAATCCTGTTGATAAGTATGCACTCATTATAGGAATCAGTGATTACGAGGCAATTAATGATTTAAACTACTGTGATGAAGATGCCACAGATTGGTTCAATTATCTTGATCCATTAGGCTATCAAATTACTTTGCTAGGAGATAATCAAGTAGGAAACTTCCCACAACATGATGGATTAGCAACAGAATATAATGTTAAGAACGCATGGGCATCGATTGTTGCTCAAGCAGATGATAATGACATAATTGTTTGGGCTAGTTCAGGTCATGGAGCAGAAGTAAATATAGGTGGACGACGTAGAAGAGATAGAATATATGTTCAAGTTCTCTGTATGTGGGACACTTCTTCTGGAGAAAATGGTGAAGATGGTTTGATAT
>JAEOSZ010000048.1 GCA_016840095.1 Candidatus Heimdallarchaeota archaeon | reverse complement strand
GTAAGTGACTGGGTTTCGAATCATGCTTTAGGTCCAAAATTCATCTTGTTTTTAGATGAGGTAGATATTAATGAACAATTGTTAAAAGAGAACCTCAGAATAAAATTCCCAGATATGGATGTTCTTTTCTTGATTATTTCTGGGGGAAAAGATATTCCTAACTTTACACAAACTAGGTTTGACATTTTTGATATTGTTAAAGAGTATCCATTTAGTGAAAAGCAACTCAAAAAACTCTTAGAAGCTTTAATTGAAAAATCAAATATCAGCAAAGAGATTTTTCCTGAAGAAATAGTCAATATAGTTATTAAGAAAACTAGATTGTGGAACCACTCATCAAATAGAAAAACTCCTACAGCTGTTATCTTAACTGCTTCCCTCACCCTAATAGAATCATTGAAAAATCTAAAAAGTGGAGAGAAACTAATAATATTTCCAGAAATTGCAGAAAAGTGGGCATATTTAGGTACATCTCCATGGTATCAAAAATATGGAGAACTTCATGACGTTCATGCAGAATATCTTTTGTTTGATGGAAATAAATATGTTGAAATAGATAAACATTACAAGCATGCGTTACCATAAATTTTATCTTCTCTTGGAAAAATATAAAAGTAAGAGATTTTAATTGGAAGACATGAAAGCTCTGAAGATCATAGGCGGTATCCTTGCTGGTTTAATCATAGTTCCTGTTGCTCTTGCTTTTGCAATTGGTATTGGTGCTATAGTAGTTACAATAGTTATTATTGTGAAGATAATTCGATTAATTACATTTGCTGATTTAAGAAAGAAGAGAAGAAAGAAGAAGCTTGAAGACTAATCTAATTCATAAAAGAAGAGCTTTGTAAAAGAATAGGTGGGGTATGTTTCACCTATAATTTCTTTATTCGTCAGAAAATATTCTTTAAAGTCTTGTTTTGTTTTCTCGAATATTTTGTCGTCTATGTCCCACATACTTCCATAATACCTATTTTGAAGACTTGTAAAAATATCAATACTTCTTATCTCAGTATCAGTTTTGGATTCATATACTTTAGGCTCATATCCTAAATCAGTCATAAATTGATAAAAATCAGTAAGCCTTGTATCATCGAATTTCGGTTCTTCCCAGTTATTTTCTACTAATAATTCTCTAAATTTAAGATAATAGGGATTATCAAGTGTGTTAATGTATGCATCTCCTATCATTAGATTATTTGAAATATTGGAAACTTCATCCAAGAATCTCTCATACTCATTGATTAAATGTATAAAATGTACTGCTGTTACTAAGTGAAAATTCTTTGCAAAAGGAAGAAATAAACCATCTGCTTGTATCTGATAACATGATGGAAGATTTTTCTTTTGAAATTCAGTTAACATTTTTTGTGAAATGTCAATTCCAAAAAGACAATACTCTGAAGTTGCTAGTGATGATTCAATACGTCCTGTACCAGCTCCAATAGCAAGGATTCTGTAGTTGGACAAACTGTATTTGTTTTTTAGATAAGAGTGAATTTTCTCTTTAAAGTAGAGAACTGATTCTTCTGGTATTTTTCTAGTATCGTCATATACACAAGCAACACTATCGTAGTTTTTGTATTTCATATTACTTCCACAAATATCTATCAAATTCAACTAATCGTTTAGATTTTTCACCAACTAAGACATCATCTTCAATTCTTATTCCAAATTTACCAGGAATATATATTCCAGGTTCATCAGTGTGAACATTACCTTTTACTAGTGGTTCTTTATTTCCTTTAACAATGTACGGTTCTTCATGAACTTGTAATCCTAAACCATGACCCAATCTATGAGTAAAATATTCACCATAACCAGCATTATCAATTACTCCTCTTGCAGCGAAATCAACTTGTTCTGCAGGAACACCAGATTTAGATTTTTCTAGAGCTTGGTTATTTGCTTCCTCAACAATTGCATATATGTCAAAGAATTCCTTTGATGGTTTTCCGTGAACACTAGTTACGGTTATATCTGCAAAATAATGATCACAAGTAGTTCCTGCGTCAATTAAGATAACACTATCTTGTTTAAGTTTCTTAGTTGAGGGTTTTCCATGTGGAACTGCACTATTTTCATCAATTTGAACCAAAGCCCATCCCATTTCTCCAGAGTTCAGAGTCATCTGTTCTTGTACGATTTTCAATATTTCTAGTTCAGTTTGACCTTCTTCAATTATCTCAAGTGCAGAAGCTATACCAGCAGCAGTATCTTCTGATGCTTTAATCATTCTAGCTATTTCTTCTTCACTTTTTATAGTTCTAAATTTATTTATTATTGGACTCGCATCTTGAAATGATGCTTCAGGAAACTGTTTCTTCAATCTTGTATAAATTTCAAACGGAGTTGAAGGTTCTAGTGCAATCTTCTTTGGTTTTGAAGGAAGTGCATTTTTCAGAACATAATATGGATTTTCCTCCTCATTCCAAGTGACTACATCTTCAAAAGTAGTTTGTATAATCATGTTCTCTTTTTCAAATGAAGGTGTTATAAGTGTAGATCCATCTTCTGAAGAAAGAACACCACAAATCAGTCTCTCACTCAATCCCAGATATCCTTTGAAGAGATAAGAGAAATTAATTGAAGGAGGAACCATCAAGAAATCTATTGCTTCTTCTTTTAGAACATCAATTATCTTACTTTGACGTTTAGCGTAATCTATGGGTTTCACAACTCTCATTTGGATAGTTTATATTTAGAGTTTTTGTATACTCAGCTTTGCAAAACATTTATTGAAGTTAAAGCAAATTAATATTCATGCATCTATCATTATTAGATACTCGACCTTTCAATAAATTCGTTGAAATGGAACTTGAAAGAGATAATCTATATCGCTCTTTTACTACTCTAGATGAACCTAAGGAGATTTCAAATGCATGGATTAATTTTGCTGAATCATGTGCTCAAAATCTTTCAACCATTAATAACCTAGCAGATATGGCTATCGAGAGGTTGTTTGATGCTTTTCTTGAAAATAAACAAACTAATAATAATCCTTTACCACTTCATGAACTTCTATATGGGCATTTTTCCAATCAATTGATGGTTCTGAATCAGTTTGAACTACAACTAGGGGTTCTTACATATGTTTATTCTCAAGTAAGAAATAGAGGTGTTTTTGGTTTTTCTCCAAAGACTAGTCAGTATATCTATTATATCACTGCAAAGGAGTCAATTGACAATATTTTGTATAGAGTCATAAACAATGAGATCCCTGAAGCTAGTACAGCAAGTTTGACTCCTGCACCAAACATACGAGATTTACTGAATGTATTAATGCCACTTGTCCAGTTAGAAAATATGAAGAGGCTTTTACCAATTTATGATAGTCTTCCAAACAGCGACAAAGATATCGGAGTATTAACAGTTAAGAGTGAGTATGACTATTTACAGGGAGTTACTCTCCTTTCTAATATAATAGACGTATCTAAGAGGGCTGCTCAAGATTTCTGGTGGGCTGATCCAATCAGTGAATTATCGATATTAAATCATGCAAAAGAGCATTTTGAGACAACTATTGAGATATTAAATAAAAGCCCAGAAACAAAAGGAAGTAGAGCAATTACCATCCAAGGTGAATTCTTACCTATTGTTGATGCGCACAGTTCTCTATCTCTTGTTCAACACTTTAAATTATTAGCTAATTCAGCATTAGAGAGTGGAGATTTGAAACATGCCTCTGAGTACTATTCGCAAGCTTTAGATGAATATAAGAAAGCTTGTAAACTATTAGAGCAAACTGAAAATCCTGAAGGACAAAAATTACACAAGGAATTCCTTCAAGAAGAATCAGAACTTAAGATTCTTCACATTCTAACAAAGTTGGGTCTGAAATACTCTTCAATTGTAGATAAATTATATGAACAAAAAATCGAAGAAGCACTTGAAGCATGTGTAGATATAGAAAAACTTCTTGGCGATATTGAAGGAGCAGCTTCTCTACCTTACATCTATGGTGTTAGTATAGCATATTCTTCTGCATCCTCAATAATAAATGAGTTAATTGAACAAGATTTAGCTCACCTGAGTATAATAGATAGAGTTGTGTCTCAGTTTAGTTTTCCTCTAAAAGCAATGGGTTCTGCTCTCTCTAATATCCACTTAGCATTTCTCCAAGTAGATGATGATAATCCCAGAGGGAGTTATAAAGAGCTACAGGAATTAGATGAAAAACTATCTCATCTAGAGAAAGCTATAGAGCTGTTACCTTCATTCATTCCAGAAAGAGATCATCAGAGAAAGAAAATCCATGCAATTAGATATTATGTTAAGTCTTTGATATCTGAGAATAAAGTTTATCTTTTTGCAGACAACAACATTGTTCTAGATTTAATTCTAAGGTCAAGAGCCCATTATTACGCAAAGAAAGCAGATCAAAGTATGACTGGTATTAAGAAACAAGAAAAAGATCTGAAAAATTTGATAAATGAAAGAATGGTTGAAACCAAAACAGTAGGGATGGTGACAGAATCAAGTCTGGTAACATTAGGTCTTCAAAGTACCTACAAAAATGTAGTAAGGAAATTCATTGAGGAGATGATAGGAGTAACCATAGAATCACAAGAACTTCCAGAATACTTCGCAGACGCAGTGGGAACTCAATTTGCTGAGATGACAGAGTTTCATCATCTTCTTGATCTAATACTATTAGATACACAAGAATTGATTGCTACTAATAAGAATGTATCAATTAAAGGTAATGAAATCAACTGGGATTTTGTTCAGCGAAGAAATACCTTTGGACCTGCAATCAAAAAGATGTATGAAGCGATTCAAGGAATCATATTGGGAGAGCTTTATGCTATAGTTAAGAAACCTACCGAAGCTGTGAGTAATTATACTAAATCAAGTACAAGATTTTACGAAGTTAGTGAAGCTTTAGGAAAGATAGCTGAATATTTAGAAGAAAAGAAAGAGATTCCTCAGATGATATATACTTTTTCGTTGTTCTGTAGAGAAAACAGTAAAGCCATAAGAGACAGAAGAAAAAGACAACCAGTTCCTTATTCAGAGATTGTTTCTATATTAGATTACCTTCTCCTCAATCTTTAAATCATTCAGAAAGTATGTAGTTTGAGAGAGAGAATGGAAAATATTCAGAATCTGAAAAAAGATGGAATTCCGATAACAATAATAGGTCTTCCATATGCTGGAAAAACTACTCTAGTAAATTGGATAAAAGAGGGTAGATTCACGAGACCTAAACCAACAATCGGTGTGAATTTTGAAGAAATCAAAATAGGTAACGTCAATTTCAGTGTTTTTGATATTTCTGGACAAACATCCTTCCGTTCTACAATCTGGAAATCATATGTGATGACGTCAGTTGGAATTATATTTGTTATAGATTCTGCTGACAGAGAACAGCTTGAAGAAGCTTCAAAATGGTTCTGGGTAATGGTTGATGAGTGGTTAGAAGGCAATTACACAGACAAAGTTATTTTATTTTTAGCAAACAAATCTGATCTCAAAAGAGCATTGAATTTGGACGAAATTATTGAGATATTAAATCTTACAAAGATGTCACAACATCAAAGTTTATCCTTTCAATTTTTCAAAACTTCTATCAGAGAACCTAAGAATATTGATTATGCTCTAAAATGGTTTGTAAGTAAGGTCAAGAATCTTATTGATATCCAAAAGACAAACCCAAGAGCACTTCTGATTACTGATATTGATGGGAATATTTTGAACCTCTATGATCCCGAGAATATAGTAGAAGATTCTAATATGTTTGTCGGTTATCTCAATGCTTTGAGTGGTTTTACAAATGAGCTTCTTGGACATGACAGATTTAAGGTTATCAAAGTTGATCCATATTATTATTTAATCTCTGAAGAGAACAAGCATGTAGTCTCTATTGCAGTTGATGATGAACAGGCATTACCTGAAGCAAGAAGATTATCTTTTTTAGTAAATGAATTTATTTCCAAAAACCAAAAGAATCTAACTAAGGACAAATTAGTCAAATTCGTAAATTCAATAGTTGAATAGAAAGGGAAAGTATTTTATATATCAAAAAGAGGGTAATTCCGCAAAGAATATAAAGACTTCGTAATTATCTTCTTTGTATTACACGGTGGTAATTAATGGATTGTAAATTCTGCAAACTAGAAAATATAGATTACTTGGAAGGAGGAGCATACAAGTGTTCGTATTGCGGATATTCTTTTGAAGTCTCAAGAACATCAGTCTTCTTTGACAATATGATGAAAATGCCCTTATCCTCTTGGCTATTGGCTTCTATCCTATGGTTTTCTGCAATGTTAACAGGGGTCCTATTAGGACTAGGATTTAACAGTGGATCATTAAGTACTTCAATTCTATTCT
>JAEOSZ010000047.1 GCA_016840095.1 Candidatus Heimdallarchaeota archaeon | reverse complement strand
CTATAGGGAGAGAACCTAATCTAGATATTGTTTCGGATAAACTACTTTCTGTTTATGAAGGAAAATCAGAAAATAGATTTCTCTATTTTGTTGGAGATGTGAAAAGAGACAACTATCGTCAAGTTTCTATTGCTATGGGCGATGGTATGAAAGCTGCTATGGAAATAGTTAAAGAGGTAACTATTGAAGAAAGTTATCATGGAGCTTCTCGGGAGATTTGGTAAGGAGGATTTAGCTATTCTTTACATAGCTAAACAAGAAGACAAAATAGTAGAATTTGTCGAAAGCTTACAACCTCCAATTCCTAGAGAAGAGAAATGGGTTTTGATTATTTCAACTATGTATGGCTGTCCTGTTGGATGCTTGATGTGTGATGCAGGAGAATATTATCACGGTAAAATTTCTACTGAAGGTATGTTTGAAGCAATTGATTATATGATTAAGAAACGCTTTCCAGAAGGCAAAATCCCAGTTCCTAAGTTTAAAATCCAATTCGCTCGAATGGGAGAACCAACACTCAACAAGAATGTATTAGAGGTTTTGAGGTTACTTCCTGAGAGATATGATGCTCCAGGATTAATGCCATGTATAAGTACAATTGCTCCTAAGAACGGTGATGAATTTCTCGAAGAGCTGATTGAAATAAAAGATAGATATTATTCAAGTGGTAATTTTCAATTACAGTTTTCCATCCATTCTACAGATCAAACTGAAAGAGAAAAATGGATGACCAACAACATCTGGGATTTGGCTAAAATTGCAGAGTATGGTGAGAGATGGTATAAGAAAGGAGACAGAAAAATTACTCTCAATTTTGCAGTTGCTGCAGATTCTACAATTAATCCAGAAATTGTATCTCACATTTTTGACCCAGAAAAATATTGGATTAAACTCACTCCAGTTAATCCCACTAACAAAGCAAAAGACAACAAACTTCAAAGTGGAATAACTGAGGAAAACCTAGATATCTTCCCATTAGTAAAAGAATTTAGAAAACTTGGTTTTGGCGCTGCAATAAGTATTGGAGAATGGGAGGAAAATGATATTGGTACAAATTGTGGCCAATTTGCTACACAATATACTAATGGTAGAGTGAGTATTCGAGAGTCATATACTACAACTGAGTACACTTTAAGTGATTAGTAGCTCAAAGTTCGAAATTTTAACTAGTGTTTCTAGAAAAAGGTTAAATACAATTTTCATTCAATGTAAACATGACAAATGAGCAATTTGTCAAAATAGTTATTCCTTATTTTACTGAAAATTCAATAGAAATCTGCATACGAGATAACCTTATACCCACAGATTTAGAAATAATTAGATTTAAAGCATTGAATTGTCTTGCATCTGAAAAAAATAGAGAAGAAATCATCAAAGATCTAACAAAATTTCTTCAATTAATCGGAATAGAAACCATTGATACCAATCAACTAAAAGCAGAAGCAAAGATACATGAATTCCCAATAATTTTATAATTTTTTTGAAAAATATTTATTTAAAGTTAAGATAATTATATAACATGAATAAAAGAACCAAGCAAATCATAATTATAACTGTAATTCTTAGTTTGTACCTAGCTGTATTTCTAGTTTTTATTCTTGGACCAATGACAGTTGTTCTATATGACTTCCTTAGAATTTTTGCTCTGTTTGGTCTCTTAACTTTATTTATCTCAAGCATTATGGCAGCATTCACTAAAGAAGTTTATCAAATATTTGGAAAACCATACAAAAAAGTCCATCATATATTTGCATATACTGGATTAGTTCTAATAATCTTACATCCAGTATTTCTTTCCATTTTAACAGGTTCAGCTGATGTTTTTGTTCCTCGATTTGATGATTGGAGAACATTTTGGTTCTTAGCTGGAAGACCAGCTTTATACTTAGTTATATTAGCAGTTATCGCAGGCATACTCCAACCAAGAATCAAGAAATGGTGGAGGTATATTCATGGATTGAATTACATTGCACTTCTATTTGGTGTTGTCCATGGGATGTTAATAGGAACAGATCTCGCTCCAAACCTACCTGCAACAATTTTCCTAAAAACATTATATGTTACCTTGTTAGTACTTGTAACAGCTTCTTTTGTGTTTAAAAGATACAAATCAGTTAAGAGAAAGAAACAAAGAGGAGAAAAAGAAAAGAATATACAAACTTCGAACTAATGCATTTTATTTGAAAATTTTCTCAATTCTTTTTTTATCTTCTTCATAATCTTCAACATACCTATCAAGATAGCTTAGATACTGTAAACTGAGTCTTCTTGGTCTTTGTCGTTCATCTTTCTCTTGGTCAGGTGAAAGGATAACTTCTGAAGAGTCAGAGTGCTTGCCAATAGCTAAAATTGTAATCAAAACCATTTCTTCTGGTAAATTTAGAATGTGTTTTGCTTTCTTTTCGTCATAATATGAGGTAGGATGAGCTACCAAACCCATTTCTGTTGCTCTTAGTATTAGATATGAAACAGCAATTCCAGTGTCAAACAAGTAATAGTCTCTATCCGAGATATTACAACCAGAATCTTGATTTGAAAAAACAGCTACAAGTAATGAAGCATTCTTCACCCAACTATTTTTCTCATGAAAAACCTCATTTAGTTCTGTTAATTTATCCTTATCATAGACAAAAATAAATCTCCAGGGCTGTTTGTTATCACAAGATGGAGAAAATTCTACTATTTCCACCAATTCTTTTATAATTTCAGGTGTTATTGAAATTTGTTCTAGTTTCCTATATGAACGTCTTTTCTTAGCTAGTTCAGTGAGATTCATAGTACTCACTTAGATGTAATTGAAAGAAGTATTTAATTTTATCTTCAAGAATAAATAATGAAGAAAAAGAGAGGAACTGATTCACTTTGCTAAGTTAACCTTGTCGAGAATGTTAGCATAAATAAAAGCTGTTTCCTTTAGATACTGATATCTACCAGAAGCACCATGATGTCCTGCTCCCATGTTTGTTTTAAGTACCAAATCATTATTATCTGTTTTTAGTGCCCTAAGTTTGGCTACAAATTTAGCTGGCTCCCAAAAAGCTACTCTTGGATCATTTAAACCAGTAGTAACTAGCATATGAGGATAATCAATTGCTCTAATTTGATCATAGGGAGAATAAGATAACATATAATCGAATTGCTCTTTATCATTTGGATTTCCCCACTCTTTCCATTCTTGGGCTGTTAGAGGGATACTATCATCCAACATAGTTGTCACGACATCAACGAATGGAACTCTAGGTATAACAAAGTGAAATAGATCTGGTCTCATTGTAACACATGCTCCAACTAGTAAACCTCCTGCACTTCCACCTGCAATAACTAGTTGTTCTTTTGTTGTTACATTTTCTTTTAATAGATGTTCTGCGGTATCGATGAAATCATAGAAGGAGTTTTTCTTCTTCAGCATTTTTCCATCTTCATACCAAGGTCTTCCTAATTCTCCACCTCCTCTTACATGAGATATAACATATATAATCCCTCTTTCAGTTAAGCTGAGTATTGATGATGAGAATTCTGGGTCCATGTTAACTCCGTAGGAGCCATAGCCATAGAGGTATGTTGGTGCTGGAAAATTAATATCTTTTCTATGAACAATTGTGATTGGAACTTGAGTGCCATCTCGTGCTTCAATAAGCTTTCTTTCAGTTACAAAATCATCCTTGTCATAATTCTTAATTTCATCTTGTTTCTTTAATTCCAATTCATTAGATGAAACATGATAATCATAGGTTGATTTTGGAGTAATTAAAGATGTATACTCTACTCTATATATTTCACTTGTGTACTCGAGATTATCTCCCCTCCAAAGGGTATATACAGATTCAGGAAATTCAATAGTATGATTTCTCTCATCATCCATTTCATAGAAGATATCAACTTTGGGCAATCCTTCTTCACGTTTATGGATTACCATGAAATCTTTGAAAGATTCAGCATAACTAAGCCTTACATCTTCATTATGAGGGAGAATCTCCTCCCAATTTTCTTTGTCAGTTTTTTCTAATGGAGTTCTAATTAATCTGAAATTAGTAGAATTCTCTGAATTCGTAATAACATAGAAGTAGTCATCTTTATGAGAGAGCACATATTCATGTTCCTCCTCTCTTGGATAGAAGAGTTTGAATTCGCCCATAGGTTGATTCAGATCTAAGAAGTGTGTTTCAGAACTTAATGTTGATACAGAGTCCATGAAGAGAAATTTCTGATCTTTACTTCTTCTTACAGATACTCTTCTCTCAATGTCCTTTTCTTCAAAAATAATTGCGTCTCTTTCTGATGGAATCCCTATAACATGTCTTCTTAGCATGTAGGGTCTTTGAGCTTCATCTCTTACATTGTAGAAGATAGTGCTATCATCCCCCCATTCAAAGTTCCAACCTATGTTTTCAATTCCTGGAGCATAGGTTTCACCTGTTTCTAAATCTTTGATATTAATAACGAACTTTTCATAGCCTGTTGTATCTATTGAATATGCCAGTAACTTCTGATTGGGACTTATCTTAAAAGTTCGCAGTTTGTAATATTCAAAATCCTTAGCTAGTTCGTTTAAATCAAGGAGCACTTCCTCTTCAGCATCTAAAGAAAGATACTTACGACAATAAACTTTGTATTCCTTATCTTTTACATCTTTATCATAATAGAAGTAGTCTTTGTATTTGTAGGGAACACTTTCGTCATCTTCTTTTATTCTGTTCTTCATCTCAGTGAATAATTCATCAGTAAAAGAATCTAGATGTTTAGTTTTCTCCTTAGTGTAATCATTTTCAGCTGTTAAGTAATCAATTACTTCTTGATTTTCTTTGAATCTAAGCCAGAAGTAGTTATCTTCTCTTTCTACTTCATGAATTTCAAGCTTTTTCAATTCTTTTTTAGCAACAGGAGGTTGAATTTTCTTACTCATGATTTAATCATAATTTAAGGAGATAATAAGAATTTCTCAATATCTTCTGTAGGAGTAATTAGTAGTTCATTCTTATTTCCTACGTTTAATCTTCTAGCTTCAGGATGCCAAAGTTCTGAAAACCTTTCCCAGTTAGAAGTTTCATTGTATTCTGTGTATTCCATCACTAACTCTTTGATTTTGTTTATTTCTGAATCCAAATTCATGTTTGTAAGAAAAATCAAACATTAATAAAACTTAGGAGATTTATCATAGAAACCTAGAATTGTTTCTTTTTCTTCTGAAAAATCGAAACAATATTGGTAATAATATTAGAGAGGTTAGAACTGTATATGTATCTTCAGTCAATTGATAAGTTGGTCTTTCTGGTAAAGTTATGAAACTCGAATTATCGTAAATTTGAAAAGTAGTTCTGGCTTCGCTTTCAAAATAAGAATTTGAATCTGTAAACTGTTCTCCAACTACTAATTCATAATATCCATTAGGTAGTGTTGTAAGTGAAGAATCATTTATGTTTACTCTCTCATAGTCAAGTACTAATGTTGCTCCTGGAGGACATATTAGACCTAAAATTACAAATAAACACACATCATTTCCATGTGTGGTAAGCGTGAGTGAAGAATCATTTAGTTGATAATTAATATAAGAATCAAACTTACAGCTATCAGGGAAGTAAGTTTCAATTGCTTTATCTGAAATATTGTCTATAGTTATGTTAATATACATATCAAACGAAGCATAGTTCTCAGTCTTCGAGTCAAATTCCCATGTTATTGAACTAATAGTTAATTTCAAGACACCGTCTAATTCTGAATTAGCATTAGATGTTTTTACTGATAATAATACAACTAAGATTAGTGAAACTACAACCAAATTTGTTCTTACTCTTCTACAGCAAAACATCATTGTATCAATAAGAAATACGTAAAAGCACTAATAAATGTGTAGTTTACAAAACTTACTAATGTCAGTAAATGAAGAAGTACAAGAGTTTTTAGCTCAACATCTAATCGAATTGGGTGTTAAAAAAGGAATGTCAATTTTAGATTTCGATTGTGGAAATGGAATTATACATTACCAGTTGCAAAAATTGTATGTCCAAAAGGAAAAGTTATAGCTATTGATGAAGATCAAGAAGAACTTGAACAGCTATCTTCTAAGGTTATTAAATTCAATTTTGGAGAGATTATAGAGATAATAAAATTAGAAGATCAAAATGAAATTCCTTTAGCAAATAAAACAATAGACATTGTGATGCTCTACAATGTAACTTGTTGTATAATAGGACAGAACAACTACCCGAAATTTCAAGAGTTAGTTAAAGAGCTTCATAGAGCAACTAAGAAAGATGGAGTACTACTAATTGGCATTAAAGAGGGAAAAACGATGCTCAATCGAATTGAGACAGCACTACCTCTAATTAGAGACATTTTTATTCTTGAAAAGAAGGAAAAGAGAAAATATTTCGATGGAGAAAAACTAAGAAATGGAATATTTTATTCATTAAAAAAGATTTAATGAGGATGCCATTCAACATTTCCTTCTTTATCAATTGTAGCTCCAGCATGTCTTAATGCCCAACATGAAATAACAACTCCAACTGGTAAACTTGCTGGATGTCTTGCGGCAAACTCCATATGAACATCTAATACTGATGGTCCTTCACCAAGTCCCATTGCACCAATTTCAAGTTTGTTCAGAGTTGCAAGGAGCTCCTTTTCAAGATCAGCTATTTTCTCATCTTTGTGATACTTATACAATGGTCTTAGAAGAGCTTTCTTAGCAAGATTCATGCACATATCCTCTCCACCACCTACACCAACACCTACAGTATATGGTGGGCATGCAAGAGGTCCTGCTGCAGCTAAAGCTTCTACTACAAACTCTTTTACTCCTTTAATGCCTTTGCCAGGTGGTATCATCTTCATTTTTCCAACATTGGAACTACCTCCGCCTTTAGGCATAGCTATTATCTCACATTTGTCCCCTTCAACAAGATCAAAATAGAACCAAGGTACAAAACCTCTCAAACCTACGTTGTTCTTTGTGTTACCTTTGAACATATCAACAGCATTTGGTCTAAGAGGAACATTCTCTGTTGCTTTCTTAGTAGCTTTAATCAGAGCTGTTTTCACTTCAGATCTAATTGGAAACTTATCACCTATTTTTACAAAAAAGGAAACTAGTCCAGTATCTTGACACATTGGTTTACTGAAAGTTTCTGCTAAACCAACATTTTCATTGATTGCACTCAATTGTGATTTACCTAGACTTCCTTCTGTATCTTTTTCACCAGCAATCAATGCTTCCTTAACTTCACTTGGAAGTTTTGTTGCTGCAATTTTAAGTAATTTTGCAGCTGTATCTTCTACTACTTGTGCTATATCCTTCATTTTTTACAACTCCTGTAGTATCCTTTCTTTATTTGCTTCTATATTCTTCTTCGATTCATCAGTAAGATTTCCACCATGTGTATCAATAGTAACTGTTAGTGGTCCAAAGTCTTCTACTTCATAAACCCACAGACACTCTGGCATTCCTAATTCTTCAAACCAAAAAACATCCTTTACTTTCGTTATTCTATCAGCGGCTAGTAATGCTGCTCCACCAGTGAAGTATCCGTAGATACATGTTTCTTCTTGACATGCTTTGGTTGTTCTTTCTCCCATTCCCCCTTTACCAATTATAATCCCTGGATGGAATGTTTTAATAAACTCATCTTGGAAAATTTCCATTCTAGCTGATGTAGTTGGACCTGCTGCTACGACAGTCCACTCTCCTTGCTCATTCTTTTTCATTACTGGACCACAATGAAAAAGACCTATACCTTGAAAATCTACTGGAGGTTGTTTTCCCTCTTTATGCAATTCTAAAGCTTTGAGATGAGCTTCATCACGGGCTGTTACAACAGTTCCAGTAACATATACAATATCCCCAATTTTGATCTTCTTAAGTTCTTCAGGGGGGATAGGTGTACTCAAATGATGTTCCATAAGCCCCCTCCAGAATAATCCTATTTAACTTTTCGAAGGGGACTTAACGCTTTCATAACCTAGTGAAAAATATAAACAAGCTATTCAATAATATATTAGTAGAAGTGAATCCTTTGACATCGATAACTGAAATCATCAATACTGTTGCTCAACACATCAAAGAAGCAGAGAATGTAGTTATTTTCAGTGGAGCAGGTATTAGTGTTCCTAGTGGAGTACCAGATTTCCGTTCTCCTGGTGGTTTATGGGACAAGTATGACCCTTTTGAAATTTCTTCTCTCCGAGCATTCAAGAAAAAACCTGACAAAGTTTGGGAATTTTTCAGAGAGTTATATGAAAACTTTGGTGATACTAAACCTAATGTTGCACATTATTCTGTTACTCAAATTCAAGAAATGTTTGGTGTTGATAAAATTCATATTGTAACACAAAATATCGATGGTTTACATATAAAATCAGGTTCAAAAGATGTCTACGAAGTTCATGGAAATGCAGAGTATATGCACTGTATTAAGTGTGGTTTTGAAGAGGGACTTAACGAAGATAAACACTTGAAAATTCGCCCATATCCTAAATGTCCAAAATGTGGAAAACCACTTAAACCTAAAGTAGTTCTTTTTGAAGAACTTTTAGATCCATCTATAATGAGTAAAGCTATGAGACTGGCTGTAAAAAGTGATATAGCGATTGGGATCGGAACAAGTTTAGGAGTTTTTCCTGCGGCAGATATAGTATTAGCGCCACCTCCTTCTACAAAAAAAGCCATCTTTAATTTGACTCCAACTTACTATGACCATTTAATCCATTATAGAGTCAAAGGAGATGTCGTTGAAACACTACCTTGGTTAGTTGAAGCTTTAAAGAGTGAAAATCAATAGTGTTTTATTTTATTTAACATTATTTTTAATTTAACCAGACAGAAAGTTTAAAGTATTGAAATCGATAATTTACTGTTATAAGGTAGATTAAGATGTCTTTTGAAGAAAATAAGCAAATTGAAGAAGAGAAGCAAGAAAAAGCTGAATATATGAGTGAATTACAAAAGGAAATTGAAGAACAAAAAGAGAAAATTGAAGAACAACAAGAGGAAATTGAAGAACAACAAGAGAAAATTACAGAACAAGAAAAAGAAATAGTCAAGCCAGAACCAGAGCCGGAACCAGAAGTAGTTAAAGAAGCACCCGTAACTCCTGTAACAGCTGTTCCACCTGTAGATGAGAAGAAAAAAGAAAAACGGATATCCTATCTTAACATTGAAGTTGATTTATGGCGAACAAAGATGCACAAGGAGGAGTGGGGTATCAGACTAGATGCTCAGAGAGCTCAAAAAGATAGACAATGGACTCGAGATATGGATACTATTGGAGATGTTAAAGTTGGTGGAGAAGATTACGGTCTGCTCGCAATCAGAGAGAATCTCTGGAAACAAGAAGATCACCTTGAGAGAAGATTTGTAATGAAACTCTTCTCACCAAGTGGTTATTGGCGAGGGAGTATTGAAAGACTACAAGGTGAAAGTTTTGCCATTTCTCATGCCACTGGAGAACCATGTCCAGCTTATGTCTGTATATTCAAGCATACTCGTAATTTATATAGAATACGCAAGTTAGCTCATTTTCCACGTTTTCAAGGCCAAGTCTTTGGTTTTAGTTACTTAGATGAACATGATATTTTCCAATCATTTGTTATTGATGATAAAAGAATTAGATTCGGATCTGATTGGGTAGTAAAAAATATTCATAACAAAGTTGTAGCAAGAATAAATGGACAATTTATGAATATTGGAGGAAAATACAAAATCGATGTTTTTGAAGAAAAACTAGCTAAAGATAAAACTTTCTACAATATGCTAATTCTATTCAGTTCAACTCTTAGATTCTTTAAAGAAGTAAAGAAAAACATAAAGAAAGCACTCAAAGAATTGAGAATTTCTGACTCAGAAGTAAAACTTGATGATAGTGAATCAAATCTCTATCTCAACCCTAGGAAGCTTTCAATTTAGCTTCTTTCAATTTTTCTTTTTTAAAACTTCAAATTCCTTAAATTGATAGTATTTTTATATTTAAATCAAGTATATAAAACGGAGGAAGAATTATGCCCAACAATGTTAAGATATTCTTTAGAGTAGCTTTTGATTTAATCCTCGAGGTAGGTCAGAAGATTGAGGACAAAGAATTGTTAACTTATCTTAAGGCAAATCCAAAGAAAGAAAATGAGTACAGGGCAGTTCCAAGAAATTACTTTAAAATAATGCACAAGCTAGAAGAGAAAGGGTTTGTGATTGAATCTTCAATTATGCAAGACAGCAGTCTTTCTCAAGTTTATCTTGATAAATTCAAAGTAAAATTATCTCTAAGAGATTATCAAGAAAGAGCTTTAACTGAATTTTTGGATAATGAAGGAAAAGGGATAATTGTTCTTCCAACGGCTGCAGGTAAAACTGTAATTGCGTTAAAAGCAATTGAAAAACTCAAACAGAAGACAATAATCATAGTTCCTACAAAGAATTTACTTTATCAATGGATTGAATATTTAGCAAAATATACTTCTCTTTCTAGAGATTCAATTGGCCAACTTGGAGATCAAATAAAGGAAATCAAAGAAATCACTGTAACAACTTATGATAGCGCTAGATTAAATCTAAATCAGCTTAGAAAGAATTTCAACTTTGTAATTCTTGATGAAGCTCACCATGCAGGAGCAAAAGAAACAATAAAGGTACTAGAAGGTCTTCCTTCAGCTTACCGACTTGGATTAACAGCTACTCCTGATCGTTCAGATAAAGGTGAGGAGAGATTATACAAACTCATAGGAAAACCAATTAAGGTTGCTAGTGTAACTGATTTATCTGAAAAAGGCTATGTTGCAGAGTACGAACAAAAGACCATTAAAGTTCCATTAGACGAAGATGAAAGAGAAGTATATAACAAACTTATGTCAACTTATAGAGAGTATTTGAGAAAAAGAAACATCCAAATCCGAACACCGGAAGATTATGAAAGATATCTCATTTTTAGAGTAAACCAAGACCATGAAGCAAAAGAAGCATTAGATGCTCATCGAAATGCTAGAAATCTTGTCTTCTCATCAAAAGCAAAACTACATAAGATAGAAGAGATTTTGGTTGATCATTTAGAAGATCAGATAATAATTTTCTCTGAATTTAATGACATGGTTTACGATATTAGTAGAAGACACCTAATTCCTGCAATTACTCATGAAACCAAAAGCTCAGAACGGAGCGATATACTTCAGAAATTCAGCCGAGGTGTTTATTCCAAAATAGTTACAGGGAAAGTCTTGGATGAGGGTTGGGATTGTGGTAACGTAAATGTAGGTATAATTGTCAGCGGTACTAGTCAAGCAAGACAGTTTATTCAACGATTAGGTAGAATTCTCAGACCTAAGGAAGGAAAAGCGACCCTATATGAGCTAGTTACTCCAGAAAGTCTGGAAATCGGAACAGTTAGAAGAAGAAAAGAAAGTGATGTGATTTAATGAGAATAGCATTGTCAGATATTGAGTTTGAAATCAAGGGATCAGGCAACAATGCAGTATTTGTTCCATTCTTCCTACAAACTGAGGACAAAAATAAAACACTTGCATATATTCAATTCCTTGAAAATAACTTAGGTAAGAAGAAATCTGATGTGCTCTTTGAAATTGTAGAAGATTTCTTTCCATCTTTCAAAATAATCAAGTCGCTCAATGTATCTTCATCAAGATACTATTCTTTCTCATCCAAATCTGTAGATGATATTCTTGGAATCACAAAATCAGATGAACCTAAAAAGACTTTTAGTGATATTTCATCCTTTATTTCTGAAAGTGTATCTAGTACTAGTGAATTCGCAAACATGATACCAGCTCAGTTTCGTTCCAAATTATATGGAATGGTTAACAAAAAACTTGGAGGTTTTGTTACTTCAGAGATAAGAGATGAAGTTGTTAAAAAATTCGAAGATGATTTGGGAATACCTGAAGCTTCCTTGGATGAACTCATATACGCAGACATAGATTCTGAGAGAGTACTTCTTAAAAATGAGACTGCAGACCCAATTGAATTAATCAGATTCTATAACTATGACACTGTTGAAACCATTTTGTGTTTTTCAATAGATTTTCAGATGACAATAAAAAAATTACCTGGATATTTAGCCAAGAAACTTGTCTATCTCTCGAAAAAGAATTATGTTTTTACTGATATCAATCTGGAAGAAGATGGTTACAGAATTACTATTCATCCACCATTAGAGCTTTACACAGAACAAGGAAAATGGGGTAAGAATATTTCAAATGTTGCTACTTATATTTTGCGAGTTCTTTTGAGAGAAGAAATTTCATTTCAGATTAATGCAGTAGTTAAACCAAGAAATAGAAAAGCGTTATTTTCACTTGATTCTTCAAGATTACCTTTACTTCCTACTTTCAAAACAGATGAAGAAGAAGAAGTTGTAAAATACAGACCAGAAGTAGATTCAAAAGTAGAGAATCAATTTCTTAAATCCTGGAGAAACTATCATGGTTGGAAGGCAATCCCTGAACCTGAAGCGATAATTATTGGAAAGAAAATGTATGTTCCTGATTTTCTACTTCAAAGAGGAAGCAATACAATCTATTTGGAAATTGTTGGTTTCTATACTGATAAGTATATACTGAAGAAAAAGAAACAGATGGAAGAATTAGATAGAGTAAATATACCAATTATCTACTTGATTGATGAAAATCTAAAACCCCATTTTCAAGAAAAGAGAAAAATCAATCACATTTTCTATACAGGAACAACTATACCAAATAGTGAACTTAGTAGATTATTAGAACAGCATTATTCAGACTTTGAGGAGAGACTACCTGTTTTCAAAGCAATAGTAACTGAAATTGGGAGAGAAATTAATGAGAATAGAACAAGTATAACTCTAAATGAATTAAATAATAGATTCAATGCATATTCAACAGAAGAAACAAATAAAATTCTCGCTTCCACGGAAGTTATAGCGATTCTACAGGAATTTGATTTAATTTTCTTAGCTAGTTATGGTTTAGTTCATTCAATAGTTTTTGAAAGGGTTCAAGAACATATGCAGGAAGTTAAAACTTCTTCATTATTAGACTTAAAAGTCCAATTTCCTGACTTCAAAGAAGCATTAATAGCAATATGTCAGCATATAGGTTGCGAAGTTAAGTGGAAATCTATTGATAAAGTAGAAGTTTCTCTTAATTAGTTTCTTTTTGGGCCCATCTCAGCCGAAAAACTCTTTTAACTAATGATGCATTTATAGTCAATGCAAAGCAAAATAGCTATTATAGGTGGATCAGGAGTTTATGGATTATTTAAGAAATCACAGAAAGTTTCAATAAAAACGCCATATGGGAAAGTAGACAATTTAACTAAAGCCAAACATAAAACATACGACATCTATTTCTTACCCAGACATGGACCTAAACATTCTGTTCCTCCACATCTAATCAATTATAGAGCAAACATTTACGCACTTCACGAAGTAGGGGTTTCCAGAATTTTTGCTACAAATGCTGTAGGTTCAATAGATACTAGCCTTAATCCAGGAGATTTTGTTATTCCTGACCAAATAATTGATATGACTAAGCATCGACCTTTAACTTTCTTCGATGGAACTACAAAAATCAATTTTGCAGATGGATCTTCTAGACAAGGTGTTGTACATCTAGATTATACAAATCCCTATTGTCCTAAATTGAGGGCACAGTACATAAAAGCAGTTGAAGATATTGGGGAAATGGTGCATACAAAGGGTGTGCATGTCTGTACAGATGGTCCAAGGTTTGAAACACCAGCAGAAATAACTATGTTCCAAAAAATGGGTGGAACAGTTGTAGGAATGACTACTGTTCCTGAAGCAATTCTAGCAAGAGAGTTGAAAATGTGTTATTCAACTCTATGTCTTATTACAAATTATGGTGCAGGGATACAAGAAAAAATCACTCACGAAGAAGTCGTAGAACTTTTCAAAGAAAAAACAGATACGATCAAAGAAATCATGAAAAATATTGTAACTCAAACTGAATTGGATATTAAATGTGATTGCAAGGGGTAGTTTAAAAAACCCTTTAAATACTCTATAAACAAGGTTTTTCTCTAAAAGCCTTGCAAAAGCCACCTAGATGCTACAGAAATGGTTTCCAGAAAACTTATGATAAAAAGCTTTTTAAATAGATGTTAATTAGTTGCCTCAATATATAAAGGATTGTTAGGATAAAATGACACCAAAAGGAATAGATTATGGTATTGTGATCCAAAACGTTGTAGCAAGTATCAATCTTTTTACCACAATTGATTTAGTTACAGCTTATCAAACACTCATCGATGATGACGATTTATTTGTCAGTTATAATCCAGAAACCTTCCCAGGACTTATATTGAAAATAAAGAAACCTAAGATTTCAAGTCTTGTTTTCAGCTCTGGAAAGCTAGTTTTAACTGGTGCTAAATCAACTCAGATGGTTCATGAGGGAGTTCAGCAAATGATTAAGATCCTTAGAACTGTAGGAACAAAGATAACTGAAGAACCAGAAATAATTGTTCAAAACATTGTAGCATCTGGTCATTTCAATCATAGAACAATAAATCTTGAATTAGCTGCATTATGGTTAGAACATTCTATGTATGAACCAGAGCAATTTCCAGGTTTAATTTACAGGCTTGCTGAACCTAAAACTGTGCTTCTATTGTTCCAATCCGGTAACCTTGTTTGTACTGGAGCTAAAACCGAGGAACAAGTTCGACAAGCTGTTGAAAACACTTACAACACATTAGATGAAATCAACGCTTTTGATTTCTAATTTTCTCCCCTCTTTTTTTATTGTTTATTCTTTTCCTAAATATTTTAATAAATCTAGTTTCATCTCGAAATATGCAAGACTATCAAGAAGAAATAATTTCACTATTCTCGGAATTGTTAATAATTCCTGCTCCTTCTGGTAAGGAAGAAAAAATTGCTGATTTCATTTCTCAAAAAATACAATCAATGGGATTTGCACCTGAGAAAGATCATACTGGTAATCTGTTCGTAAAAATTCAAGGAGAACGGTCAGATATTTCATGCTGTTTAGCAGCTCATATAGATGAGATAGGATTGATGGTTTCAAAAATTAATTCAGACGGATCCCTTAAAGTTGAACGTGTGGGAGGTAGCCTTCCATGGAAGTATGGAGAACGACCAGTGGAAATATTTGGTAAAAATAAAAGCATTACAGGAATTATTTCTATGGGATCTGGTCACGGCAAGAAGTCGGAATCCCAATTAAAATGGGAAGAAGTTGACATTGTTACGGGTTTTTCTCCTGAAAAGTTAGATGAATTTGGAATCATAATTGGAACAAGAATTCTTCCATTGCGTGGAGAGTGTGGTCCTCATATCTTAGGAGATGATACAAATCCGCTTATAGCTGCTTGGACTTTTGATGATAGAATGGGGGCTGTTGCTCTTCTAAGATTACTCAAAGCCATTAAGGAAGAAGGAATAAAACCAAAGTTAGACTTAATCATAGCTTTTACTGTTCAGGAAGAAACAAGCTGTTTTGGAGCTAGAACCCTTGCACAGAAAATTAAGCCAACCTACTTCATTGCAGTGGATGGTAGTCCTTTAGCTTCACACTCACCATTAGAATTAGATGAACGTCCTGGTATTTGGTTAAGAGATAGAAGACAATTTTATAGTGAAGGGTTAATAGATGCTCTCTCAGCAACTGCTAGTTCTATAGGAATAGAACTTCAAAGGGCAATTTTCAGCGGAGCTGCTAGTGATGCAAGTTCAGTTGGATTAACAGGTTTTGCAGATCAACTAGCAACATTTGGTCATGTAAGGAAAAATAGTCATGGATATGAAATTGCATCTTTAGAGGTGTTTGAAAATCTCTACAAAGTACTAAAAGAGTTCATTACTTCATGGAATGGTGAGACATAATTTTCACCATTCTCTTCATCGTATTTTGGAGAGAGCTTCATCAACATCTTCAATTAAATCATTGATATCCTCTAAACCTATGGACATTCTTATCATTGTATCTGGGATTCCTAGAGCTAATCTTTCTTCTTGAGTAAGCTGTTGATGAGTTGTGAAAGCAGGATGAGTAGCTAATGTCTTAGTTGTTCCTAGATGTCCTGTGTGAATTATTAGATCAAATGCATCAATTACATTCTTCGCATCTTCTAACTCTCCTTTTGTTACAAAAGAAAGCAAGGAACTGAATCCACTAAGTTGTTTTTTCGCTAGTTCATGTTGAGGATGACTCTTAAGACCAGGATAATGTACTGATTCTACTTTAGGATGGTCTTCTAAATATTCAGCAAATGCTAATGCATTTTCACTATGTTTTTTCATTCTTAGACTTAAAGTTTCCATTCCAAGTAATAGTAACCAACTATTGAATGGACTTATTGAAGGACCAATATTACGATAATCCTTTTCTCTTATCTCATCAATATAATCAGCAGAACCAGCTATAACTCCTGATATGCAAGAAGAATTACCACTCAGATATTTTGTTGCTGAATGAATAATGATGTCAGCGCCTAATTTAACAGGCTGTTGAAGAGCGGGAGATGCAACAGTATTATCTACTAACAAAGGAAGGTTATTTTCATGAGCTAATTTTGCTAGCGCAGGGATATCAGCTACAAATAAATTAGGATTGGAAGGAGATTCAACATACAAGAATTTAGTTTTTTCACTTATCGCTTCTGACCAATTATCCATGTTTGATGGATCCATCACAAAGATTGGTTCAAAACCCATTTTCGGAAGAGTTTCTGAAAAGAGTTTGCTTGTTCCTCCATATATTTTACCTGCAGTAAGAAATCCGTCACCCTTTTTGAGTAATTGTAGACAAGCAATAAATATTGCTGACATTCCTGAAGATGTTGCAAGGGCTTTCTCTGTATGTTCAACAGCTGCTAACCTATCTTCAAACATCTTATTTGTTGGATTATCCATTCTCCCATACATGAAACCTTCAATCTCATAACGGAATAATTTAGCTGCATATTCCGCACTTTCAAATGGATATGCAACGCTTTGGTAAATTGGGGGAGTTATAGTATTGGTTTCTAATACATCATGTCCAGCATGAACACAAAGAGTGTCAAAATTGAAATCTCTTTTCTGCTTTTTTGCCATAATCAAATGAGATAAATGTAATTTTTAAACTTTTCATCTTTCGTTGCGACTGAGTATTTATTAACATCTTCAAAATTAAGCGACCTATGGGGGGCAAGGCTACCGATACACTTGTACTTGTTGGCAGATCTAAACATGATATTGATCTTTTCAAACTGAGTAAGAAGAAAAGAATCCCTCTGAAAGCTCTTTTGCCAATTTGTGGTAAACCTATGCTAGAATGGGTAATTGGCGCATTAAAAAAGAGCAAATTTGTTAGAAGAATATTCGTTGTGGGAATGAAAAAAGAGCAATTTCCAGATGATGATGTGATATATATCCCATTTCCACCAGAAAGTAAAATTACAGAAAAGCTTGAAGCTTGGAATCAATGGTTTATTAGCAATGAAGGAGGACCTCCTGAATATGTTGCGGTAGCAAGTGGAGATATTCCAACAATCAAACCGACTGCAGTAGATCATTTCATAGAAAATGCACTTAAACTTGATGCAGATTTTGTACAGTCTATTGTAACCAAAGAAGTGATGGATGAAACTTTCCCAGGTTCAGGTAGATCCTTTTACAATTTTAAGAAGAACAGAATATGTGCCGGAGATTTATATTTATTTAGAGCTCATAAATTTTCTAAATGGAAGAAAAAATTACAAAAAATACAAGAGAAACGCAAGAACTTCTTCTTGATAGCTTTCTTTCTCTCCCCTTTCAGATCAATTCAAGCTATGAGGGGAAAACTCTCCTTGAAACAAGCTGAAAAAATCTTTGCTAGAGCTTTGGGTTTGAAAGGGAAGAGTCTAACTGTTCCATTTGCAGAAGTAGCTATGGATGTTGATAAACCTCATCAATATGAGCTTGCTGTAGAATATCTGAGTCAACAGCATGTTACTCAAGGTTCCTTTGAATGAGAGCTTATATATAGAAGATTATTCCTAATATAGCTCAAGAATGAAGAATGGGGCTAATAGAATAAAAGAATTCTTTACATCAAGACTATTGGAAATTAGTGCAACAGTGTTATTAATTGTTTTAACAGTAATAATATTTTTAGCTATACCTGACCTATATTATGCTATAGTAGTTGAAGTGATAATAGTCGTATCTTTACCTGCTTTAATTATTATATCAAGGAGATCTGCTAATAAAAGTGCCAAAGAAGAAGTCGACAAACTTTTAAGAGTAGGAGATAGTCATCAAGTTCCACGTTCTATTCATAAAGATCAATCTAGATATACAAGCCCTGGATTTGTAGATATAGGACCTGTAGCTGACCATGGACAGCCTGTAAGTGTTCTGATTAGTACAGCTGAAATTATGCATGATGATGATGTAAGAAAGAGGAAATATTATGGAAAAATTGGAGGAGCGTTTAATGATTTCCCAGCAATTAGTAGATTTGCAGATTTCTTATCAAGTGCAGCAGAAGTAAGAACTTCTGGATATAATCCTAGTCTAGAACAAGTTTTTGATAAGAAAACTCTTCAATTTCTTGGGAATACTAGACAAAAAATAATTGAATTAGGTGGTAAGAATATCCAACTTACCTATGACGAAGCAAAAATAAATCTCATTTTTGAATTCCCAAAAGAAGGAAAGTTTGCTTTTATTACAGGAGTAGTTCTAAACATAGTATCTGATAAAAAGATTATTGTAGAGGGAATTCTCAATAAATACCAACCATTTTCCTTAACTCTTCACAAAAGTGAACTTGAAAAAGAGAACAAATTTGCTGTTATTAGCAGTTTCTCAATTGTCAAAGAAGGAATTCTAGCAAAAGAAGAATTTAAGCAGATATTAGAAGAGAATTATGAGTTCATTGATCATTTAATGATTGACAAGAAATATATAACTGGAAATATAACAGATATTGATAATTTAGAAAACTACCTAAATTTAGTTAAGAAACTCTCTTCTGAGCTATTAAGAATTGATATAGGGATTTTAGATGTTGAAGAATTAAAGTGTCTTAGTTGTGGTGAAAAATTAAGCTTTGAAGATACTGAATGTACATCATGTGGAAATCCTAGACCATATTGTATGATTTGTAGGTTGGCACTTCATGCTTCAGAAAAAGAAGATATAGTTCAAACACCATGCTGCGGAGTTTATGCTCACAAATTACACATGATAATGTGGTTAGATAATCATCAAAAATGTCCTAATTGCCAAGAAGTGCAAACCAGATGGTTAGATCAACTAAAAGAATCATACTAGCACACAAAAAAACAGGGATTAAGAAGATAATGAAGGACAGGAAAAAAAAGAAAAAAGTTATTGAAGAGACAGCTTCTTTCAGAAAGGATATACCAGAAACTTCAGATTCTAAGCTTTCTAGAAAGGGTTTAGTTGACAGAGTACCTGGAAAACCAAGAGTTGTAACACACCAAGAATGGCTTCATCAAAAACGTGTAGAAAAGGGGGTGTTCTTTGGTAATATTAGCACTGGAGATGATTTTTCATTTAGTATTCTAGATGACAAAGAGATGTGGAATTATGAGATGAAAGAATCAATCATTGGAGGTTCTGAAGATAAGATGGTTAGAATGAGTGAGATTCTTGAAGAGGATGATTTAATTATCATGGAGAAGTTAAGAAAAAATCTTTTACATCTTGAAGTAGAAAACTTAAAGTTTTATTTCGATGAATCAGGACCTAATTTTTCATTTAATTTTCCAGATAAATCTAAACTTAATTTTGTAATCGGAAGTATTATACAAATTGATGAAGTAAATAATCTCATTTTCAATGGTATTTTTTTGAAAAGTCAACCTTTCTTACTATCACTTAATCTAGAAGAGGATTTCAATTTTGAAAATACTGCATCTACTGATTGGAATTATTTCAAGAAAACTTTGGATTTAGATGATGATTTCAAAAAAATATTCGAATCATTAAACTACTTGAAAATTGAGAAAAAAAGTATTGAATTCAGCTTCACTAAGTCAATGGATTTAGAAATCATTTTAGAATTAGTGAAAGGATTCTATGAGGAACTACTTAATCTTAAGTAACTTCTTCTTTTTCTAGTTATTGAGAAAATCTTAAAGATTGAGTTTTTATGCTAAAATGAGAGTTATGACATTAGAAGATGTATATAATATAATTGAACAAAACAAAGATGCTTCAGTTGATTTACTTTGTGAGTTGCTCAAGATACCTAGTATTGCTGCAAAGAACACAGGAGGTCCAGAAGCTATAGAGTTTCTTTCTAAACATTTTGAAGAAGCAGGATTTACATATTTTCTTGCAGAAACTTCAGGTAATCCTGTTTTTTGTGCTGAAATGAATGTTGGAGCTGACAAGACTTTATTGTTCTATGATCATTATGACGTTCAACCTGAAGATCCAATAGATTTATGGGATTCTCCACCTTTTGAACCTACAATTCGAGATGGAAAGATATTTGCTAGAGGTGTTTCTGACAATAAAGGAGAGATAATTTGCAGACTTCAAGCAATAAAAGCATATAATGAAATATTTGGAAAACCTCCAGTTAACATCAAATTCGTAATTGAAGGAGAAGAAGAAGTTGGCTCACCAAATCTAGATGAATTTGTGAAAGACAATAAAGAATTCATAGCAGATGCCGATGGATGTATTTGGGAATTTGGAGGAAGAGATGGAGACGGTATTCAGGAAGTCTATTTAGGTGTTAAAGGTATTCTCTATCTTCATTTGAAAACAAATACCATAGGAAGAGATGTCCATAGTGGTTACACTCAATTCGTTAACAATGCTGCCTATGAAATGAGCTGGGCTTTATCTGCCTTGAAAGATAGAAATGACAAGATTCTTGTTCCTGGATTCTATGATAACATTCCTGAACCTTCTCCTGAAGATATGAAAATTCTTGAGGATTTCAATCTAAAAGAGGAATTATTCAAAGAGAATTTTGGTGTAGATAGTTTCAGATTAGGTATGTCTGGTTTGGATATGAAGAAGAAATATTTCTTAGAACCTACCTGTAACATCTGTGGTTTATGGAGTGGATACCAAGGACCTGGTGGAAAAACAGTTACACCAAATGAAGCTTTTGCCAAAGTTGACTTTCGACTTGTTCCTGGACAAGATGCAAAGGATTTAGCTGCAAAAATACGAAAATATTGGGATGACATTGGTTTCAATCACATAGAAATCTCAAGTTGGGATGGGTATGAAGCTGCACAAACATCAATCAATGATTCTTTTGCCTTGAAAGTAATAGAAACTATAAAGGAAGTTGAAGGTCATGATCCTGTTATTTGGCCCATGGTTGGAGGATCAGGTCCCATGTATTTGTTTGAAGGTGTTCCTTGTATTTCAATTGGTTGTGGTCATGCTAATGCAAATGCTCATGCTCCAAATGAAAATATCTTCATTGATGATTTTGTAATTGGAATGAAAACTATAGCAAATTTAATTCATCGGTTTGGATAAACCGATAATTAAGAAATTATTAATAAAGGTCTTTCCTCTATTAGATGATACAAATGACATTGGACGATGTTTATCATTTAATTGAACAAAGAAAAGATTATTCAATAAAACTTCTTTCAGAATTTCTCAAGATTCCTAGTGTAGCAGCCAAGGGAATGGGTAGTACAGAAGCTATAGAGTTTCTAAGTAAATCCTTTGAAGAAGCAGGTTTTTCCTGTTTTATTGGAGAAACAGCTGGTAATCCAGTTTTCTGTGCAGAAATGGATGTTGGAGCAGAAAAAACATTATTGTTTTATGATCATTATGATGTTCAACCAGAAGAACCTGTTGAATTGTGGGATTCACCTCCTTTCAAACCTACAATTAGAGATGAAAAGATATTCGCAAGAGGAGTATCTGATAACAAGGGGGATATAATATGCAGACTTGAGGCAATAAAGGCATATAATAAGGTCTTTGGAAAACCTCCAGTCAATATCAAATTTGTGATTGAAGGAGAAGAAGAAATCGGTTCCATAAATTTGAAGGAATTTATTGATAAGAATAAGGAGTTCATAACAGATGCTGATCTTTGTATCTGGGAATCTGGTAGTAGAGATGTTGAAGGAATTCAAAGTGTTTACTTAGGAGTCAAAGGTATCCTCTACTTACACTTAAGGACTGAAACAATTGGTAGAGATACTCATAGTGGTTCTACTCAATTTGTTGACAATGCAGCTTATGAGATGAGTTGGGCATTATCAGCTTTGAAGAATAGAAAAGACAAAATTCTTGTTCCTGGTTTCTATGATAATATCCCTGAACCATCACTAGAAGATATGAAGAATATTGAAAATTTTAATCTTAAGGAAGACTTATTCAAACAGAACTTCGGTATTGATAAGTTTCGTTTGAACCTAGAAGGACTAGAGATGAAAACGAAATATTTTCTAGAACCAACTTGTAATATTTGTGGTTTATGGAGTGGATATCAAGGTCCAGGTAGCAAAACAGTAACTCCAAAGGAAGCTTTTGCAAAAATTGATTTTAGATTAGTACCTGGTCAAGAACCTGTAGATTTACTTCAGAAAATTAGGAAATTTTGGGATGAGAATAACTTTGAGCATATTGAAATAACAGAATGGGATGGTTACCCAGCAGCTAAAACTTCTATTAATAATACATTTGCTCAGAAAGTTATTGAATCTATAAAAGATGTAGAAAACAAAGAACCAGATATATGGCCTTTAGTGGGAGGATCAGGTCCCATGTACCTATTTGAGGGAGTTCCTTGTGTGTCAATAGGTTGTGGTCATTCAAACTCAAATACTCATGCCCCAAATGAGAATATCTTTATTGATGATTTTGTAATTGGCATGAAGATCATTGCTAATCTAATTCACCGTTTCTAACAGAATCGGTGCAAACTTTTTTTTATTACTAGTTTCATCACCCATTACCATGTGTGATACTGTTGTAGCTGTTGGAAAAGCAACTAAAGATGGAAGTGTAATTCTAGGCAAGAATTCGAATAGACTCCCAAATGAAGCTCATAATATAGAATATATTAAAGGTAAGAAGCACAAAGCTAATTCCAAAGTCGATTGTACCTACATCTCTGTACCGCAAGTAGAACAGACTTTTGATGTTCTTCTTTTGAAACCTTTCTGGATGTTTGGTTGTGAAATGGGAGCAAATGAGCATGGAGTAACTATTGGAAATGAAGCAGTTTATAGTAAGGAACCAATTCGTGATACCGGTTTACTAGGAATGGATCTTATGAGACTGGCTTTAGAAAGAGAATCTACCGCAAAAAAAGCACTAGAGACTATTACAACACTTTTAGAGAAGTATGGGCAGGGAGGTCCCTGTTCTTACAACATGACTAAAAGAAATTACCATAACTCCTTCATAATAGCGGATAAGGAAGAAGCTTGGGTTCTTGAAACAGCAGACAAATATTGGATTGCTGAAAAAGTAAAGGATATCCGATCAATCTCAAACACTCTGACAATTGAAAAAGAATATGATTTTATACACCCTGATTTGATAAAGCATGCAGTTGAGAAAGGATATAGCAAGTCAACTAAGGAGTTTAGTTTTGCTAGAGATTTTATTCCTAAATTTAGAGTATATCATGCATTATCTGAAAATAGCCCAAGATCTCATAAATTCACCAAAGGAAGCAAAAGACTAGAGTGTACAACTAAATTAATGCTAAGCAAAAAAGGTAAAATTACCCCAAAAGATGTAATGGATGTACTCAGAAACCACAACATCACAGCTGAAGAAGAAAAGAAATGGTCATCATCAAGAGCTAAAGCAAAAAGTCCATGTCATCATGCAACTAATATCGCTCTTCCAGATCAAACAGCAGGTTCTTCAGTATCACATATAATGAAGGATATGCAGGTTCATTGGGTAACTGGATCTTCTATTCCATGTATAAGCACATACAAACCAATCTATCTGCCTAAACCTGGTTTACAGACTAAACTAAAGCCATCAGATGGAACTTACAACTCAGAAGGTTTCTGGTGGATTAATGAGAAGTTCCAGAGATTAGTAAATCTAGATTATAGAAATAGAATGTCTTCTTTCAAGGAAGAACGAGATGCACTGGAAGAAGAATTTTTGAAAAAAACAGAAGAGATAATCAAAACAGCAAATAAAAGGATAACAGAAGAAACAATTGAAAAAATGGCGCAAATCTCCAATGAGGCTTTTGATCAGAGCATAAAAAAAGTCAGTGAATGGATCAAGAAAATTGAGAAGATGCCTGTAAAAGTAAAAACTGGATTAATTTACCGTAATTATTGGAACAAGCAAAATAGAAAGGCTAAACTAGATGTATAAGTAAGGCGCAGATTCAGAGGTGCCGTTATTTTCATTGCATCGAGCTCCAACGGTAAAACCAACATCACTATCTGCGCAAAACTATATTCTTGTCTCTAAAAATAAACTTTCTCTTACGATAGTTACGATAGATTTAATTTATCTATAGTAAACTTATTTGTAATGAAGGATATTATCTATCAATTTTTAGAGAAAGAATATCAAGAAGCTAAGAGAGTTCATCAGCTTCAAACCCTTTTTGATCGGTATAAAACTATGAGTAAGGACTTGATAGGTGAATACCAAGCTGATTTTGATATATCGAACAATCTTGTTGTTTCTGCGCTCTATACTGCTGATTACATTATTATGTCTTCTGAAGTAAAATTCGAGTTAGATGATTCTGTAAGAAGACAAGAAATAATTGACTTTTGGAAGAAAGTGTCGATACCTGGAGAGGAATCTTGGTATGAGTTAACACATCTTGTAGCTTTCACTTACAAGGTTTCCTCAATTCTAAGAAAGAGATATTATTATTTATTAGATAGAGGTGTAGCTAAACATATTGCAGCTGCATTAGTTGCTGATTACTATACCAGACATCTATTGAGTTTTGTTAGAGAGAAGATGCCATCTCTTAAGACTGGTTGGATTTCAATTCTTATGGAAACAGCTTTGTGTCAGTCTATTTTTTCTAAATCCAAAGAAAACTGGAAAGGTCTTCATGATGTCATAGTGTCAAAAAAATCTGGTATAGTTGCACAAATTATTGCTAATCATTTCATAAAAACTGCAGAAGGAGAACCAAATCCAGCAGTACCTATTCCTTATTTCAAGGAATCAACTATGTTTTATTATTTCAAATGGCAAGATGAAGAATCTAAAGGTGAGAAATTTGAATCATTGATACCAATACTCAAGACTTCACAAGTTTCAAAAGAGTTCAAGAACACTACAAAACTTCTCAGTGGAGAATATCCTCATCTGCTCAAATATATTAGATTTACTAACAAACTTAACACAATAACAAGTGAAATCAATTTCTTTGTTGTACATGCAAAAACAGCTACTGCTGAAGGTTGGATTGGATTGTTAAGTCCTCTTGATGATATTAATCTTAAAGAAGTTGAAGCTTTATTACAACTGAAATTGGAGGATATCGGCTCAATTGAAAAATATAGTAAGATTCTACCTCAAATGGATATTCTTAAACGAGGTAAAGAGGAAAGAGAGATTACTGAAGAAAAGATTGAAATTGAAGAAGCACCAAAGCCTAAAGGATTCTTTGGAAAGCTCTTTGCAGCATTCAAGAAGAAAAAAGAACCCACAGTTAAGAAATCAACAGTGAAGAAAACAATTCCAATTGATGCTTGGTCTAGATTGATTCTCGATGAATTAATTTTAACAAGTGTCTCAGGTATAGGTGTTGGAGAAGAGGTTTATGACTCGTATCGAGAAGATAATTTCGTTATTAGTGGAGTGATTGAATCGCAACAAATTCTAGATAAGTCATCATCATTCTATACTGAAGAAGCCACACCTCCAACAGTATTCTATTCAGAATCACCAATAAAATTCCCAACCGAATTTTTAGATCCAGTAATAGGTATTTTAGAGGTTACTAAAAAGTTCATATCTGTGAGCTACAAAGAAAAAATTCTTTCTATTACTCCTGAAGAAGCATTCTTTGAAAGTAAATTGAATCCAGATGTCTATCGTTTAGTTGAATTTGTTAGAGGGGAAAAGGTTCTAATTGGCATATTAGCAGAAAAACAAGCAAGAACAGCGATGACTATTGCAAGACCAGAACCAGAATATCAAAGACGTTCTCTGATTAGAAAAGCAAATGAAATTTTGCATGCCAGAAGAGTAAACAGCTTGATTGATTCAGGAAAAAGAACATTAGCAAGGGAAATTGACTGGGATAATGTTAATACTAGTTTTGAAGAAAGTACCCTATTTTTTATTGGGTAAATTCTGTCATTTTTTTTTCTACTACTTTATATTTCAATTTGCGGATAAAACTATTAGAAAGTATATATTAAAAGAAGCACATAATATTTTAGGAAATTTCTTACTAATGGCTAGGGGGCCCATGGTTGAAGGAACAAGAAAACAACGCAAAACACTATTTTGTGAGAGGACGACAGGAATTCCAAGAAGGGAATTTTCAAAACTGTATAAGGGACCTCATCTATGCCCAAGAAATTTTTTCCTCAATTGGTAACAAAGAGCAATCCGCCGAGACATTATTACTATTAGGTTCAGCCTACTACAAAATTAACCAGTTTTCCCAAGCTAGACAATTCTATTCATTAGCTTTTAACAGATTCCAAGAACTTAATCATTCACCCAAAGTAGGGGAATGTGCTTTACTTCTAGGAGAGATCTATCGTGAAGAAGGAGACTTCAAAAGAGGAAAGCAATACTTAGCCCAAGCCATAGATATCTTTACTACACTGAATAATTTGGAAAAACTTGCTGATACATGGAAAGAACTTGCTCTTACCTACCAAACTGATTTAATTGAATATTCTGCCTATCCTGCAAGAGCTTTGAATGCTTATAGAAAAGCTATTGCAATTTACAAGAAACTCAAAGCTTTTGATAGAAAAGCTGAAGTCGAACATGATTTTGGACATCTCTTAATTTCACAATCAAAATTTGAAGAGTCTCTAACAGTTTTTCGGGATGCACTTGATTATTATAAGAAGCAAAATGATAAAGAGCAGATAATAACATTATCTATTCTAATTGGAAGAGTATTTTATGAGTTAGATAAGAAAGGAAAAGCAAAGGATTATATGTTCAAAGCTATAGATGAAATGAAAAGGTTTCAATATTCAACAGAAAAAATAAATCAGCTTAAACAAACCATTATAACAATGTTTAACTGAGTTTTATTTACTAAAGATTATCTTGTAGTCTGTTTCTAATGATTCATGGGGAGCTATGATTTCAATTTTCTTAAATTTCTGAGGAGTATTAATTAGATCGTAAAGAAATCTGATATCAAATTCTTCAAAGTGTTTAGTATCTATAATCGATTTTGGTACTCTGTGCCCTAGGATTTGATACCCAGAGAAAGTACGTTTCTTCTTCTTTGCATCTTTTTCACTAATGGTTGTACCTACAAGGAGGAGAGATAGTAGTTCATCATTCTGATTCAAAGCATTTATCGCAAACATTTCAAGATGGTTCAAAATATCTGCTCTACTATTCTGATAAGAAAATCCAGTAACTATATTTCTTTTTGAATACATGTCCTTAATACTTGGAAGAAGTTTTTTCTCCAGAAACTCTCTTTTCACAGCAAAAACAGCATCTGAATCACTTACTGAGTTTCTGAAGTTGATTTGTTTTTCCTTTTTCCCTGCAAGATTATCTTCAATTGTTTTTATTTTCAATCCTTTAAGACGTTGAGAAGTCTGCTGAGAAGAATCCAAATCATAGATCATTGAAGCACCAATTATTATGGAAAGAGTATAAGCATAATTTTTCTTTATTCTTCTTATCTCATCATCATTCAGGTTCTTCATATAGCCCATTGCTTTTTCAAAGTAAATGAGAGATACTTTGAAATCCTTATAGTTTGCAGCTCCATTAGCTATAGAATAATAATACAGAGATCTTTTGTCATATGGAAGTTTCTCAACAAAAGAGTCTATTTCCTTCAAAGATGAATCCATGAGATCCTCAGAAATCTTCAAAAAGGCTACAAGGATTGCTATCCTACGAGTGGCTTCATAATCGGATTTAAATTGTTTTATGGTCTGAAGAACTATTTTTACACCTTTCTTTATCATTTCGTGATGTTTTCTATTAGCTACAAGTTCAGGACTTTCAGAGAAGATTTGAAGGAAATAATCAGTTGGCATAATCATCTTATTTTTTGGATATTTCTTAGAACTAACAATATCCATAACTGATTCACAATATTCTGCAGCTTTATTGTACTCTTTCTTGAAGAAGTGTAATAATCCAAGATTAACTTCACAAAAAACTAAGTTTTCGAAGAATTCATTCTTCTCAGAAATCTCTCTTGATTTCAATAGATATTCTGCAGCTTTATCCTTCCCAACTGTTCTATTTATGACAAACATCATATTCAAAACTCTAACTTCGAGTCTTGGATCATTCAATTCTTTTGCAATTGAATCTGCTCGTCTTACTGATTTATTTGCTCCTTCATAATCATTAGCCAATAGAAAGGAATCTGTTAGAGTCAGATAAAAAAACGCACTCAAATACTTTGGAACTAAACTAAGTAGAGGTTTTGTTGCTTTCAAAATTATAGTTGCTTCTTTTCGTTTTTCTTCATTTAGAAGCGTTTTACTTTCATAAAGCAAAAGGTCAACAAATCGCTCTATTGATGTATTTTGATCTATTCCAATATGATTTAGAATTTCTTCAAAACTACTTCGGTCCTTTACTTTTGATACGAATTCACCAATCTTTATACCTTTCAAGTAATTATGTAGAGCAACTTTCATTGTGGGTCATTTCATCAAAATAAATAAATCTGTTTTGTTTGAAGGCAGAAAAATAATAAATGGAAAGTCATCCCAATTTCGCGATTATTTTGGTTTTTATTTCTGAAATAAGAATTGGAGTTTGATCTCCTGTTTTCATGTTTCTGAGTGTAACTTTATTTTCTTCCAAATCTCGTTTTCCAACTATTATCATAAATGGAACATTTCTATTTCCTGCATCTTCAAGCTGCCTTGATAGTTTCCAACCAAAAGGATTGAAGATTACAGATACATCATTTCTCAATTTTTGAGCGATTTCTGCAGCAGTTTGTACAACATCTTCTGAAATTGCTGCAACATATATCTTAGCAGGATGTTCATAAGTTGGGAATCTATTTAGTGCTTTTAGTACAGAGTGAAGAACTGTTTCACCCATGCCTATACCTGTGGCTGGAATCTTACCACCACCAAAGCTTTCGACAAGTTGATCGTAACGTCCACCGCCAGCTATTGCTCTTGCAACTGAACCTGTCTTGTCTAGAAACTCATAAACAATACCAGTATAGTAATCTAAACCACGAGCGATTGACATATCAAATTCACAGTTTTTGATAACATCATGAGATTCTAAATATGCTATCAATTGTTCCATATTTTCAACAGCATTTTTAACTTTTACACCAATTTCCAGTGATTTAACAGCTGTTATAACATCTTGGGGTATTCCTTTGATTAAAGTAAAATCATACACCTTAGATATTTGATCCTCACTTAGACCTACCTCTTCTAATGCTACTTTTACTTCTTTTTCTTCAATTATCATTAGTTCATCAAGATATTGTGCTAAGTCTTCATTGTTCTCTATATCAGGATAGCTCTTTTCCTTCTTAGGATCTTGTTGCCAAATTGTTCTAAATTTCTGAGCAAGAACTTTGGATTCTGAATCCTTGAAACCTTTCTTTTTTAAATCTGATTCAATAGCATTCTGAACAAATTTACCTTTAGCATCTATTATTCTGATTACTTCTTCTTTGTTATTTATTTCAAGAAACTCCAAATATCCTTGAAGCAGTTCTCTGCTATTTATTACACAAACAAACTCTCCATCGTTCAATCCTGCTGTCTTGATAACCTTTGTAGCTAATGCAATTATTTCGGCATCTGCTGCTGGATGATCAATCCCAATAATATCAGCATTGAACTGAAAGTGTTCTTTAACTCTTCCTCTTTGAGGCGTTTCATCTCTGAAAACTCTAGGAAGGCAATACCACCGAATTGGTTTTGGATACCTCTGATGTTGATTAACTATCAATCGAGCTAGTGAAGGAGTCATTTCAGGACGAAGAACTAACTTACGATCTTCTCTGTCTATTAATCTATAAGTTTCAGTTGCTAGTGATTGACCTGATTTATATTCAATAAGCATTGCATATTCTAAAATTGGACCTTCATATAACTCATATCCAAATTGTCTGGATACATTGTGCATAGCATCGAATATAACTTTGTATTCTGCATAATCTTCTGGATAGAAATCTCTATTTCCTTTAATGCCTTTTAGTATCTCTTTGAGTTCAGAATCCATAATATAATCAAACATAGTTGAAATAAAAAATATTTAACACTTTGGTTCAAGAGAAATAGCACTTCACTCGTTAATGAAGGATATTTCAAACATAGGTTGTTGGGTTTCTGACCAGAATGTCTGATTGTCAATCATATATTTTACAAGATAGCTGGTTAAATCTGATTCTGATAAGTCAGTTCCTTTCTGAGCCCTTAATCCATGGATCTCCTTGATGAATTCAGTTAATAATTTCATCAATAGATTAGTTCCTTTGAACTCATCATTTTTGGTTGTAACTAACCAGCATGAGGTTTGACTATCTGCAGCTGTAACAATTTGTCTTCCTCCAATCCTCATGTATTCGAGAATAGATTCAGTGCTGGAAGCGAACTTATATCTAATTACAGGAAACAATCCTTTATCTAGAACTTTGTCATCAGCTGTTCTTATTCGAGCTTCTACCAAGCCTTGTTCTGTTTTAATATAAGCAACAAAGTAATCAACAGTAATTCCTGCACTTATCAGATTAGTAATGATTGTATTTGCTAACCAGTCTACTGTTTTATGGATGTTTTTACCAGATAAAGGGGAGATAGAGATAAATTCAATAGGATGTCCATTTTTTGGACTCTGGAAAATACTATTAATGGACTTGATTACTTCTTCATTAACAGGTTGATCCCATGTGTTGATTAAAACTAAAACGGGGGATTCGTCCTTAATCCACTTAAGAGCACGAACAAACCATTGTTGTGACTCATCTAGCTTGTCTTCTTTAGTTGCATCAACAACATAAATCAAAGCATCTGAACGAGAAATATAACTTTCCCATAAAGAATTTCTAAAGGGTTCTTTCCCACCTAGATCAGTTAAACCAAGATTCAATCCATTGATTTTAACAATCTCTTGATTTATACCATATGTTGAATAGGTTTCTGTAATTTCATCACTCAAAAGCTTGTTAACAATAGCAGTTTTTCCGACTCCATCTAAACCTGCAATTGAGACAGATAAATCTCTGCTTGATGATACCCATTCATTACTTTCTTTTGACCCCAACAATGTTGCTCACGTCTGCTCTGATTCATAGCCAATAGCGAATCGTCAGAAAACCCCTTCAAAATAAGATTCACTTCGACTCTTAAAAATATTTGCTGATAGGTAAAGAATGAAGCTAGGAGATTTTTGTCAATATCTAGTAAAATAATCCGCAATTGAGATTAGAGGGTTTTTTGTAAAGGTTTTCTCACAATTTATTTGCTGACTACACATCAAATTATGAATATGAGTAGTCAGCTGTTTTATATTATCAAAAGTTATTTTTGGAAGATTTCTAGATTTTTACAAAAGCGTAAAGATTATATATCAATGAATAGACACATGTCTTGATTTAATACTTATTAAACTTTACAAGAGGTTAATAAAATGTACGGCCAACCTGTTTATATCTTAAAGGAAGGAACCGAAAGAACTAGAGGAAAAGATGCTCAGAGAAATAATATCACAGCTGCTAGAGCTGTTTCTGAAGCCATCCGTTCAGCACTAGGTCCTAAAGGTATGGATAAAATGCTCATTGACAATTTTGGTGACACCACTGTTACCAACGATGGAGCTACTATCCTAAAGGAAATTGAAGTAAGCCACCCTGCTGCCAAATTTGTTATTGATCTTGCTAAGACTCAAGATCAAGAAACAGGAGATGGTACTACCAGCGTTGTAGTTATTGCTGGTGAGTTACTCAAACAAGCTGAGGAATTATTAGATATGGATATTCATCCTAGTTCAATAGTTGAAGGTTACAAATTAGCCCGATTTCAAGCTGATAAAATCTTAGAAGAGATGGCTCAAGATGTTTCATTTGAGGACGATAAGATCCTTGAAGCAGTTGCAGAAACTTCTATGTCTTCTAAAATAGTTAGTGGAGAAAAAGGTGCTCTATCCAAACTCATAGTTAAAGCAGTTAAATCTGTTGCAGAGGAAAAAGATGGAGAAATGTTCGCTGATATTGACAATATTCAAATTCAGAAGAAAAAAGGTGGAAGCTTAGTTGATACTGAATTAATTGATGGTATCATTCTAGACAAAGAATTTGTTCATGCAGATATGCCTAAGAAAATTGAGAATGCAAAGATTCTTTTGTTAGACAAAGGTTTAGAATTAAGTAAAACCGAAATTGATGCTAAGATTAACATTACAAGTCCAGACCAAATTCAAGCATTTCTTGATAATGAACATGACATGCTTAAAGAAATGGCTGATAAAATCATCGCTTCAGGTGCTAATGTTGTTCTTTGTCAGAAAGGAATTGATGACATCATTCAACACTATCTTGCTAAGCAAGGTATTGGTGCTGTTAGAAGAATCAAGAAAAGCGATATGGAAAAACTAGCCAAAGCCACTGGTGCAAAAATCTCAACTAGTTTAGATGATCTTGAGAGTTACATTGGCAAAGCCCAAGTAGCTGAAGAGAAATCTATTGGTGACGATAATATGATATTCGTTACTGGATGTGATAATCCTAAAGCTGTCTCTATGATAATTCGAGGTGGAACAGAAATGATAGTTGATGAAGCAGACAGAGCAATTCATGATGCCTTATGTGTTGTTCGTCAAGTAATTCATGACAAAAAAGTAGTTCCAGGCGGAGGAGCTCCAGAATTAAGGATTAGTCAAAAGCTTGGTGAGTTTGCAATGGGTCATACCAGCAAAGTTCAGTTAGCAATTGAAAAGTTTGCAAAAGCAATGGAAATCATTCCAAGAACATTGGCAGAAAATGCAGGGTTAGACCCAATTGATGTTCTATCTGAACTACATGTTCAACATTCAAAAGATGGATATGTTTATGGTGTTAATCCATTCAAAGCAAAAGTAGATGATATGGCTAAACTCAATGTCTTTGAGCCAATTTCTGTAAAGAAACAAGCTATTAGCAGTGCTGCTGAAGCTGCAGAAATGATTCTTAGAATTGATGATGTTATCGCTGCTAAAGAATTATCTGGTGGTCCAGGTATGCCTCCAGGTGGTCCTGGCGGAATGGACGAGGATTATTAATCCTACTTCCCTTTTTTTATTTCTTTCTAATTTTTAAGTATTTTATTTTAAAATAGAGAAATGATTATTAATTGTCCTTCTTAACGAATCATTTGATATTCAAATGGAAGAAGATAGGATAATTACAGATGTAAATGTACTAACACCTGAATATTTGACTAAAATTTTCGTAAACAACGGATATTTAACCAAAGGAACGATTGTTAAAATTACATGTGAGAAATCATTACTATCAACTGGATTTCATCTACACCTTGTAAGTCTTACTTTTTCTGAAGATGTTCAAGAAGATAAAATTGTTTCAAGTATAATCGTAAAAACCCCACAACAAAATATGAATAAAGAATCAAGTGCAAAAAATGAAGTAGACTTTTACAATCTAATTGCTAAATCAATAAAAAACGAAACAGTTCCAATTTGCTTTGATGCTGCCTTTAACAATAAAACAAACCAATCACATATAATTCTTGAAGATTTATCTGAAACTCATAATGAATATAGTTTTTCTAAATGGTGGCCAGTACCTCCTTTAAAGAAATATTGTGAAAGTGCTGTAGCTTGTTTATCAGAATTTCATGCTTCCTTATGGGATCATAAAAAAATCGAAGAAATCCCAAATAAATCATTTTTAGGTTGGTTAATTAACAAAAATCAGGAGTTAGAACTAATGTTAGATTTCTTAGGTGACAGAATAAGTGATGCTAGAAGAGAGAAATTCGAAACAGTCTTTTCTAAATTTCCTGAATTAGCTAAAGAAAGAAAGGAAAATGGAAACATGACAATTATACATGACGATGCGCATTTTTGCAATTTTATGTATCCAAAAAATATTGATAGTAAGAAGTACAAGACAAAATTAATAGATTGGGAAGATTGGACGGTAGGTATTGGTACCATGGACTTAGCTTATATGATAGGATTCTACTGGTCATCAGAAAGAAGGAAATTGATGGAAAAGGAACTTATAAAAAAGTATCACGAAACACTATTACACTTTGGTGTGAAAAACTATAGTTGGGAAGATTGTTGGCAGGATTATCGATTTAGTCTTTTCATGAATCTTTACAGAGTTGTATCCTGGTGGAAAGGTGGAGCTCATATCTCTATTGTTATGATGGGATTAGAAAATTCTTTTCCAACTTTGGAAGACGCAAATAGTTTGGAACTTTTAGAAAAATAACATATAGAAAAGAAGACTTCAAACTATACTCTATAAGTTTTTAGAGCACTGGTAATTCTTTGTAGCATATCATCAGTTACTTTATCAGATTCTAGCTCTACGATAGCTACCCAAGTGGAATAAGCTGCTTCTCTCACTTCTTTGTTTTTGTCATTCATACCATCAACTATGATGTCAACTACTTCAGTTGTGAGTGGCACACCTTCATTCTTTCTTTTAAGTGGAGTATACGACATTTGCCCCCAATAGTATTTTTCTTAAATTCTTTAAAAATGTTTTTCCTAAACACTAATTTTCAGCTAAAACCAGTTTTAAGGACAGAATTAGAGAATTTACTGTAATGCAAAAATAAGAAAAAAGGAAAGAGGTATAACTATGAAGATTTTACTCTTTCAGCAACAGCTTTTCCTAGCTGCTTTGCTTGTTCTAGAATTTCATCTGTTGGAGAACCTTTCCATTCTAATAACGGCTCTACGACGTCCCAATCTAATTCTTGAACTATGTCAGCTGCCTGTTTTAATGCTCTTCCACTCCACATAGATGACCCAAAGAAGCCAACTATTCGTTCTTTGAGATCTTTTCTCTTTATCAAGTGTAAATAATAAGAAGTATTCAGGAATGGTCCACCATCATAAGTTGGAAAACCTAAAATAACACCTTTGTATTTCCAAGTTTCTTTAATCAAATAACTAAGATGATCATTTGAGAAGTTTAGCACTTTTGCAGGAAGACCTGCTTCTTTGACTCCTTCTACCACTTGGTTAACAACTTTAGCTGTATTTCCATACATTGAACCCCAGATGATTGTTACACCAGGTAGTGCCATTCTATCTGAAAGTTGGATGTATAATTCAATTATTCTTTGAGGATTTTCTCTCCAAATAAGACCATGAGCTGGAGCAATAATTTTGATATCCAACCCACCAAGTTTTTCCATCGCTTTCTTTACATATTTAACATATTTAGCAACAATATTACTGAAGTACCTGATTGTTTCTTCGTAGAAAATATCTGGATCACATTCATCATCAAACAAACCAAAATCCAGAGCTTTGTAAGAACCAAAAGCATCACAAGAGAACAAAATTCCATCTTTGTTATCATAGGTAACCATTGTTTCAGGCCAGTGAACCAATGGATCCATGTAAAAAGTTAATTCTCTTCCACCTAAATCTAGTTTCTCTCCTTCTTCAACTACGTGAATATTCTCTGTAATTCCATAAAGACTTTCAATCATCCCTTCAGCTTTTTTCGAGCACATGATTGTGGCATTTGGAACCTTTTCTAATAGACGCAACAAAGAACTACTATGATCTGGTTCAATGTGATTTAAGATAATGTAGTCAATTTCAAAGGATGTAACTTCTTCCACTTTCTTCAAAAACTCATCTACAAATGGAATCTTCACTGTATCAATCAAAGCAGTCTTTTCACTTTTAACGACATAACTGTTATAGCTAACTCCTTCAGGGATAGGCCAGAGTCCTTCAAAAAGCTTTGTTAGATGATCATTTACTCCAACATAATATACTTCAGGTACTACTTCTTTCATTTTTAATCAACATTCCTGGTTTTTACACATAATGTCTTGATTGAGAGGTTTTCCTCAGAATCAACTACTAGAAACTCTTGAGCTTTGCTTAAAAAGCTTAGGTTTTTTCAAACATTTCAATAATGTTCTTCTGACCAAAATTCTTAACAACTTTAACAAAATAGTATCTTTGTAGAAAATGGAACTCAAAGGGATTGATAAAGAAATTCTTCAAAAAATAGAGGAATCAGAGTTAACTTTAGAAAATATCGCTGTATCAACAGTTACCGAATTAATTGACATGATTAAGATAAGCGAGAAAGATGCAAAGAAACTTCTTTCTGCTGCACAGAATGAGTTAGGTATCCAACCAGTTACAGCTTTGCAGTTTCTAGAATCTGAACGAAAGCGAGGAAAGATTACAACCTCCTCTACAGAGTTTGACGGAATTTTGGGAGGAGGTATATGGACACAGGAACTTACAGAAGTTGCTGGTGGATTTGGTTCAGGAAAAACACAACTATGTTTTCAATTATGCATCAATGTTCAACTTCCTTTCGATGAAGGAGGATTAGATGGCACTGCCTTTTTCATTGATACAGAAAGAACCTTTTCTCCTAAGAGAATTATTGAAATGGCAACCTCTAGAGGATTAGATGTTGAAAGCATATTAGAGAATATATACATAAGTTCAGCTGTGAACACACATCATCTCTTTAGTATAGTAGATTCTTTAGCAGAAACCATTCAAGAGAAAAACGTAAAATTACTTATAGTAGATTCCTTCGCATCTCACTTCAGATCTGAATATATTGGTAAGGAACGGTTAGTTGAAAGACAACAAAAAATTATGCAGATTGCTGAAGAACTAGTTGCTTTAGCGGTTAAATATGACCTAGCCGTTCTTGTAACAAACCAAATTATAGCAAACGTAGAAGAGTTTCTTTTTGGAAGTCCTGAAGAACCAGCACTAGGTTTCGCATGGGCACACAGACCTCAACAAAGAATTTTCGTGAGAAAATCAAGAGGAAGTTCACGAATAGCAAGATTGTTTGATAGTTCTAGAATGCCTGAAAGAGAAGCTTTGTTCTATGTAACTGAAAGTGGTCTTACAGATGCACCATTTTCATCCGATTTTTACACGTGATTTATCCATAGAATTGATAAAAGAGCAACAGACAATTAAAAGAGATCTAAAATAGAAGGGGGATTTTAACTACTTTCTGCAGCTTTAGCTGCGGTTGCTGAATAAACCTTTGTTCTTCTTGAAGAAACAACTTGTTCAACAATTTTATTTTCCTCAGCTTCACGCAAAAATTTCTTTGCTGTACTTACTCTGATATTGAATTTATCAGCAAGGTAAGCAGGTGTGATTCCCCTAGCTCTCTTAATCTCAGCATCAATTTTCTTCTTAGTGTCTTCATCAGGGTTTAAATCACGTACTGTTGGAATAAATTCCACTACGAGACCAAACTTTTTCTTCTTTCTGACTACTTTCCTTTCACGTGTAGACATTTCTCTCGTTTTTGCGATTATGTGTTGACTTTTAAGTTATTCGATTGAAAGGTTTTTGTTATCAAAAACCACAATATTGATAATAATCTCATATAAGTTCCTTTATGGACAAGCTTGAACTCCTTCTCCAAACGTTTAAGGGTCAAAATGAAGAAAGACCTCTTTTCAGTTTATGGAAGCATTTCCCAGATATAGACAGAGATCCTTATGCATTAGCTGAAATTCACGTAGACTTCTACAAAAAACATGAATTCGATTTAATGAAAATTTCTCCTCATGGTAGATTTCCTGTTGTTGACTATGGATGTATCGTAGCAAGTGACTATGACCCGATTACTGGAAGCACAAGATGTGATAAGTGTTGTATAACCTCAGTAGATGACTGGGAAACTGTTGAATCAGTGGATTCTGGAGAAGGAGAATTAGGAAAGCAGCTGAAAGCTATTGAACGAATTAGTAAAGAACTTGAAAGCCTACCAAAAATGATGACTTTGTTTTCCCCTCTCATGGTAGCTTCAAAAATGGATACCAATTTAGTTTCTAATATAAGTAAAAAGCCAGAGTTAATCAGAGAATCTCTTTTTACTATTACAAATGATATCATTGAATTTGCAAAATCATCTATAGATGCAGGTGCTGATGGTCTTTTTCTTGCATCCCAGCATTTCAGAAAAACTGAATTACCTTGGGAAGAGGTTCTCAAATTTGAAATCCCATTTCTTAAGAAACTTATTTCAAAAATTAAAGGAAAAACTGAATTCATTGTAATGCATGTTCATGGTCAAGATATCCGTTTTAAAGAAGCAGCAGAGTTAATGGACGTTGATGCTTTGAATTGGCATGATCAATTAACATGGCCTGAAATCGATGAAGCTGCAAGTATTTTTCCTAAGGGATTGCTTGCCGGTATTGATGAAACACAAACATTAGTTGATGGAAAACCTGATGATATCAGGAAGAATATTCTTGAATCGCTAAGAAAATCAGAAGAGAACAACAATAGATTAGTTATTGCACCAGGATGTGTAATTCCAATAACTGCATCTGATGAAAATATTGAAGTTATATCCCAGACCATTAAGAAATATAGAAAAAGGTAGAAGATTATGAGTGAAGAAAACGATGTAACTCTAGTTAAGAATGCAACCAGATTTGGTTGGAAGGACTTTATTCTTAATCTTCTTTTCAGTATGGTTATGATAACTAGTTTTGTAGTTTTTGTGTTCCTCTCTCCAGATGAAGATATAGATTTAACTACAACTTTGATAGTTGCAGCAGTAACTTTACTTCCTGTTCTGATTTTTGGCAATAGAACATATAGAGAATTAACCTATACAAAGGATTTCATCAAGATTGAAGGTACTGAAATCCACTATCGCTCAACACCTCTTCTGATGACAGGATATGCAACGAAGAAAGGGACCATACGAATCAAAGAACTAAGAAGATATGGACTCTCTAGAATTCCAAGAAAATTATCTTTAGATATGTGGAAAAAGTACAAAAATAAAGCTATGCTAGTAGTCCAGCTCAGGGATGGAAAAGAGTTCTTCTTCGGTGAATTTATTTCTAATGAAGATTTATCAGAAATTTGTCTTTATATAAGACATATGCATCCAAAAGCAAAATTTACTACCAACATAATGGAAGAATTTCCAGAGTTAGCTAAGAAAGAAAAGGAACTAGCTAAATCAAAGAAACTCAAGAAGTTAGAGGATTTTGATGAAGAGCCAGAAGGGGCTGGATTTAGGAAAAGACGTTGAGAAGAATAACCTAGCTTTTATTAATGAAAATCATAGATTGTAAATAGATGGCAACTAACCAAACAACTAGCTTTAATGTAAACAAAAAAAATATCGCAGTACTGGATTTTGGAGTTACATCTCTTAAGATAGTTATAGTTGATCCTTCTCATCCAGAAGAACCGTTTCATTCTCAAAGGATTTACCTACCCTTAAGAACTAGAAGACAAGAACTTGAAGGAGAACTAAAGACTATTTTACGATCTTATGCTGATTACAATATTCGCAAATTTATTTTGACTACAACCAGTCCTCTCTTTGCATCTGCAAAAGAAACAATAGAATTTATCATCAACTCTGTTACAAATTTCATACATCCTGCAAATATAGTTCTCTATACACATGATGGTGAATTTGTTACAATTAAACAAGCATTAGAAAACCCATCACAAGTTGTTTCTGTAGGTTGGAAAGCATTGGGTAAAGGCTTATGGAAAATGACAAAACATGAAGGTTTAGTAGTTGATTTTTCAACAAGAACTACTAGTTTTATTCCTATTCGAGAGGGAGAGATTCTCTCAAATTCAAAATCAGATCATGAAAGGATGAAGAATGATGAGCTAATTTTCTACGGATTAATGGAAACAAATGCAGCTTTCATTCAACCTAACTTTGAATACAACGGAGAGACATATAATCTTCCATTTGAAACCCATGCTATTACAGCTGATGTTTTTCTTGTAACTGAAGATATTCAACCATCAGACTATATTACTAATACTCCTGATAAAAAGGCTAAATTCAAAGAAGATGCTTTAAACAGGATAAAAAGCATGTTCTGTATTGTTGATGATTGTTTTCATGAGCAAGATTTAATCAAAATAGCATATTTACTTAAAGTAAGAATGCTAGAAAAGATAAACAGACTCATAAAGAAAAAAATGGAAGAATATCAACTAGATAAAATAATAATCACAGGTATTGGATCCAACATACTTTACCAATATCTTATGGAGAAGAATGAATACAAGGATATAAGTAAAGCATCAGATATAATCAAAACTGCTGAAATAAATCCCTCGTTTAGTTTAGCATATATTTATGCCTCAAAAAAGATGATAACAGATGACTGAAAGAGTAGATTTGAGAAACAGGATCAATGTGATGTTATTTCATTTTGATCAGAGGTTGGGTCCCAGACTACTATTCAATGTAGCTGAGATACAAGATCCAAGAATTACAGCCTCATTGACTAGATTAATGGATTTCAATTTCCTTCAAGAAATGAAAGCAATAGTCAATGCAATGGCAAATGTTGTATATTCTAGTATGTTTTTCTCTATTCCAAATCCTATGGCACGAGGAGGGGTTGAACAATTTATGATTTCATTTGTTATTTTTGATCCCACTATAACAGAATATCTTACTATCTCATCTCTTGAGGAGGAGATGTCGAAAACAATTAGTAAGCTGTTGATGCTTTCTGAGATGTTCATTATAATAACTTATTCTAATCCAGTTCTAGATGATTTTCCTGAAGTCGAAACATGTTTAAACTCTTTAAGAGAGAACGCAATAAATATCTTTCAAGAATTATTTTATGGACAATTCGAGGGTGCAAAGGATGCCACTTCTCAAATTCTTGGAAAGATAGGTTATGAAGCTGGAAGACAAGTTATGACTCAAATCTATGAAGGGGAATTTGAGAATCTAAGAACCTATTTGGATGCCTTGGTTAAATCTCCAATCATTTCCAGATGGGGAAACATCAATATTCTTCATTTTGACCCTGAAGAAAAAGTAGCAACAGTTTCTCTAGATAGCTCAATTTGGACAGAATCATTGGGTGTAATTGCTACAAAGACTTGCGCTTTTGTTGAAGGAATGTTGGAAGCAGTTTTCAGTAAGATTCTAGATGAACCTATTATCTGTGATGAGATGAGATGCGCTTCAGAATATAGTTACGTAAAGGATTGCATCTTCCAAATAGCTCCGGGAGGTTCAAATAGAGAAATTACGTCGTATAGAGAGGATCAAACTATTAGAGAAATGGCAATTGAGGATAGACAAAAAACTATGGATTTCATCAAAGATGATATTGGCGAACAATTCTACTATGATTTCGATCCCATGATAAGGTTGATTCAGCTTTTCAATAAGGCTCCATTCATTTCAGATCATTTTATTCAAGAAACTGAAGAAGAAGTAAAATTTCTAGTTGTCTGCAATTACTGGAGATATCCAAATGATGTAATTTGCAATTCCTGTGAAAAATGGATAAGAGATTCAAGTAAAGTTCCAGTTTCGCTTCTAAAAAGCAAACACAGAATTTGTGAGATAACATACGAAACAGAAGAAGAAGCAAAAACATGATAGTATTAACTATAGAGTAAAATACGAATAAGCTGTTTTTTTCATACATTATTTTAATGAAATTATTCTTTGAGCATAATCACAAATGAGAAGCTCATCACAGGAATATATATCATGAAATTCACTTGTTCTTTCCAACCATAGAGAGAGCAATTCTTTATCCATAGTATTCATGGAAACCAATGTTGAAAGAACTTTACAAGGCAATTTGGCTGTTAGAAGTGGATTGTCATTGACTTCATATGCAAGAGAATAATACCCCACTGCAATGTCAAGATCATCTTTTATTGAATGTAAATTTCCAAGATAGAAATAGGAGAGAGAAGAATGTGGTGAAGAGAGTGAAAGCTCTTGAAAAAACAGTATTGCTGAATCTATTTCTCCTTCTTGAATTAGATCTAACCCTACATTTACTAACTCCTGATATTCAAAATCAAATAATGAAAGAAATTTTGGCTGTTTTGTTTCTTGTTTCTCGAGATTAAGCATGATTACTTTCGACAAAGAGTCTAAAAGTTCAATATAAAAACCCCAAGATTTTTCATGTTAATTTTTTGATGTAAGAGATATAAGTGTCTCAACCACCGACTAGATATTATGGCACTTTCTAAGAATGCAATAATTTTGATTATTGTTGCTAGTTCAGTTGTAACTGCAACAGCTGTGGTTGTTCCAACAACTATTGTAGTGAACCAGAATAATACCATCAAATTCACACTTCTGTACAATGCGGGAGTCATGATAGAAGCTAAAGGTTTGAGAATTTACATAGATCCTTATCAATTACCTAGTAATCAAAGTGATTATCCAGCAGATGCTGTTCTTATCACTCACGATCATGGGGATCATTGCTCTTCTGTAGCTTTAAATCTTATAGCGAAAGAAGATACACAATTCTTCTTTCCTGAAATAATAACCTCCTACATCTCTTGGTTCAACGGAACAGGAGTTAAGCCGGGTGATACTTTCAATATAGGACCTATCTCAGTTGAATGTTTTTACATGTATACCTTCGCACCTGAAGGATATGATCCCAGTCACCCTCCAGAAAGTAACTATACAAGTTATCTCATTGACATCGATGGATTTACTTTCTTCCATGCTGGAGATTCAGGCAATATACCTGAGTATTCACAATTAGATGGAATAGTAGATGTTGCCCTTTTGCCATTAGGACCAGGATGTCAAACTATGACTGGAATTGATGTTGTCAATGCAATTGATATAATCAATCCATCTTATTTCGTACCTATTCATTATGCTGAAGGAGCAGATATTACTTTCATTAATGATTTTGGAACAGCAGTAGAAAATTGTGGATGTGAATTAGTACATCTGAATTATTTTGAAACAACTAAATTTAAAATTAATTAATCTCGAACAAGAAATCATCTTTCTTGTTCTCTTTTGTTTTTCAAATACCAGGAATAGGTCTCTCTTAATGCTTCTTCGAACGATTTTTTTGGAGTAATTTCTAATAATTCTTCTATTTTCTTATTGCTTAACATTCTTGGCTTACCCATTTGTTTTACTCGATATCTATCTAACAAAGGTCTTTTCTTGAGAAGTTTCCATTGTAATTCTCCAAAGAAACCAATTATCATTGCTATACTATAATTGAGATTGAAAGTCTTTAGTTCTACTTTACATATTTTTGCAGCTGTTTCAAACAGTTCTCTTCTTTCAATCAGATAACTATTATGATTGAAAATTTCCCCATTTGATTTGTCGCTTTCTTCCATTTTTATCAAAGTTTCAATAACATCTTCAACAAAACTATAGGAATAAACAACTCTGCCTTTACTAATGAAAGGTACT
>JAEOSZ010000046.1 GCA_016840095.1 Candidatus Heimdallarchaeota archaeon | reverse complement strand
ATCTCAGGCATACAAGTAAATGGATAGAGGTGAACTAGTCCATCCCATTTATCCTTTTTATATAAGATGATATCCCCAATATTTTCTTGCGTTTCTCCACCACATCTTTGTCCTATATAGGGTTTAGCTGCCTTTCTAGCTTTTTGATATTGCAGAGTTTTGAATGGGTTGATTTTTCTTCCAAAATCGATTAGCATCCCAAAGGAAACGCAATTTTTAGTAATGACTCCTAATTCATTCAGTTTTCTATGAACATCTAAATTCATAGCAGGTTCCAAAGCAACATAAATCTCTCCACATACACCAATTTTTATAGCTTCTTTCTCAATTGATTTGTCAATTTCAATAGTATTAGCAAATATTCTAGGAAGCTTTTTACCATAATGCCTTAGTTTTCCTAAACTTTCAATTTCTACGATTTCTCTGTGTGTCTTATCAGCAAGCTTATCAGCTGAGCCTTTTTCTGTTTCCAAAGTTCTATATTTGTAATGAAGTTTGTCAACTAACTCGATATATCTTGTTTTAACCCATGTAGTTCTAAATGCTTTAATTGCTTCCCAAACAGTTAAACCGCTGCTTATAGCTTGTAACGATTTAACAATGTTCAATGGCTTATCATAGACTGGAATCGGATAGTATTTGAATTCATATCCCAGGTCTTCCAAAATAAGTCTTTGAACTGGCCAGTACAAACCAAAGCGACAGTACATATTACCTCCACCGATACCTAGTTCATCTGCTCCCTGATCTAACATCTCAATGAAAGTTCCTAGAGTCAATTTAAAGGGAGTACATACAAATTCAGGAGAATAACGAGATCCAAGTTCAGAAGTTTTCTTACTAGGTTTTTTTGGTAACAAAATGTCTTCTCTTCCAAGCTTTCTAAGAAGTATTTCAAAAACATAGGTCAAAGAACCAAAGTGAGGGTAAGTAAATGGCAATTTAATTCCTCCTATCTAACATATCAAGAAACGCTTCTAGTCTAGTACCAAAACCTACTTCAGAGGTAAGCTCATCTATTACAAGTTGTAGTAATGGAGTATCAGGAAGCCTTCTTGAGTATCTTGAAGCTAATTCCAAAATGATTGAATCAGGTCCACAACTGAAAACAGCTAATTGTAAAATACCATCAATAGTGTTGTTCTCAAGGAAGTATAAAATAGTACCAAGAATCTCTCTCGCATTGCTGAAGTACAAATTATAATCAAGTTTCTCCATCTGGTCTTCTATTAATTTGCGAGGCATTTGCTCAGAGGTAATGATGTCCACTCCCTTTTGTAACAGATTTTCTATTATGTCTAGATTGGATAATTCATCGTTCAACACATACCTATGTCCTACCAAAGCTATTTTCATTGGTTTCTTTCTATTTTCCAAATTTGGTTTTCCATTTAGAACAATTTGCGATTTTGACCATTTTTCCAATTTCTGTTCTGTGATGTAAAGTTGTTTTTCATGTTCTTCTTGAGCTTTAAAAGCTCTTAATCCAGCTTTGAGAATCTTGAAAGGATTTAAGGAGAATTTGAAACCTACTTGAAAAATAATTTTAAGAATTCTTTTTTTACCATGATTGGCTTTAGCCTGAGAATAATATGGCATGATGATCTCTGGAAAATCAGGATAAAGTGAGTTCAAAACTTGAGCAAGTCCTAGAAATTTAGGACACCCAACATTATCTTCATGATCGCTTCCAAATCTTGGAATGAAGTAGTAGTCTACCTTATCTTTGAGGTATAGAAAATGACCAAAATATAATTTCGTGGAATAGCAATCTTCATCCGGAGCGAATCTAACAGCTAAATCTTTGATGGTTTTATTTGTTTCTGGAGATATGATTACCTCTGCTCCAAGCTCTTCAAAGAACGTTTTCCACATCGCTTCAAACTCATAGAAGAGCAATGCTCGAGGTATCCCTACTCTTTTCTTCAATTGTTTCACTCCATCAAAGATTTGACAATTGCTAGTACTTCCTTTTGAAAAATATAAACATTTCTAGAATTAATCTCAATCTGTTTCTGCTAAATATTTAATACATAGTTAAATTGATGTGAATTGAAGATATATGAAATATGACTTTGATCAGATTATTGATAGAACAGATACTCATTCAGTTAAATGGGAGAAGAGTATTTTAGAAGAATTCTTCGGATCAGCAGATTTACTCCCACTTTGGGTAGCAGATATGGATTTCTTATGTCCTCAACCAGTTATAGATGCAGTTAAGAAGAAAGCTGATGAAGGAATCTATGGTTATAGTTGGCATAAAACTCCTGAATATTTTGATGCAATTATTGGTTGGATGAAAAGAAGACATGATTGGGAAGTAGAGAAGGGCTGGATTGTTTACAGTCCTGGAGTAGTTCCAGCAATTGATGTTATTATTAGAACTTTTTCAAACCCAGGAGATAAGATAATAGTTCAATCTCCAGTTTACTATCCTTTCTTTTCTGCTATAACAAATAATGGTCGTCAAGTTTTAAACAATCAATTAAAATTAGACAACAAGAAGTATGTTATCGATTTTGAAGATTTCGAAGAAAAAGCAAAAGATCCTCTAACAAAACTATTCATCTTATGTTCACCACATAATCCAGTAGGAAGGGTATGGACTAAGGAAGAATTAGAAAGATTAGGAGATATATGTCTGGAAAATAATGTTATAGTTATTTCAGATGAAATTCATCATGATTTGATTCTCAAAGATTTCAAACACATGATCTTTTCAGATATTAAGAAGGAATTTGAAGATATCTCAATTATCTGTACAGCTCCTAGTAAAACTTTCAATATAGCTGGACTTCAAAACTCTAATATCATTATTCCAAATAAGAGAATAAGAGATTTATTTATTCATGGTGTAGCTGGACAAAATAATCTATCACTGCCTAATGCGTTTAGTATAGTAGCTACAATCGCAGCCTATTCTGAAGGTGATGAGTGGTTAGATCAGGTTATGGAATATGTAGAAGAAAACTTCAGATTTTTGAATTCATTTCTAGAAGAATACCTTCCAGATGTAGAAATGATCAGACCAGAAGGAACCTATCTAGCATGGGTAGATTTCAGTAGTCTAGGGATGACAGATGATGAGAGAAGAGACTTTCTACTGAAGAAAGCAAAAGTGGCTTTAGATGGAGGAACAATGTTCAAAGATGGAGGGGAAGGATTCGAAAGAATCAATGTAGGTTGTCCAAGAACTATTCTAGAAGAATGTATGAATTGGATCTATAAAGCATT
>JAEOSZ010000138.1 GCA_016840095.1 Candidatus Heimdallarchaeota archaeon | reverse complement strand
TTACCTGCAATTTCTGTGGTAAAAATTCTGTTATTCTTTCTTCCACTTACCTTATGCAGAGTTTTTCTTAACTTAAGATTGGCTACAAAAGAGTTCCTTCTCTTGTTAACTACTTGAAGACCATTTGCATCTCCATTAATTACAAAATCAGGAACTAGGTCGTGTTTATTTAGGTATTCAAAAGCCTTCCCAGAACCATAAACTCCCCCTGATTCTTCATCAAGATTGAGAAGATAAATAATAGATCCCTTCTCAGCATCTGCAAAATCTTTAGCTAAACTCAGCATAGTTGAAACCGCTCCTTTCATATCTGCGGTTCCTCTACCATAGGCTCTTTCACCTTTAATCGTCATCTCAAACGGATCTGTTTCCCAATTTTGTCCTTCTGGTACAACATCACAATGACCTAGAAATAAAATCTTTGGAGAACCTCTATTAAGATATGAAATCAGAGACGAATAATCATTTATCTCATAGAACATATTTTGATAACCTAAAGGTTTCAAAATCTCTTCCCCAATATAAAGTAGAATTTCATTAGAAGGAATCTTGTTTTCAATTGGGTTATTTACTGTTGGAAAAGAAACTAACTTCTTTAAAACCTCTATATACGATATCAAATAGTTCTCCTCATCTTCTGTGTTTTTTTGATCGTATAATTAAATAAATCTCTTTAACAAAATGTAAATGGATTAACTTCTTATAGAAATTAAGGTGCAACTAATAAGGAACTTTGATGAAAAGCTGATATTTTTCTTAGCTTTCCTCCCAATTCTGATAAGTAAGCGTAATCTATGATTAAATAGAAACTAGCTCCGTTGTTAATTTCTCCATCATTCAAGTTCAAGCTATCTACTTGAATAGTAAACGACGCATTAATGAATCCATACTGCAATGTAAAACCTGAAAACTCTTCGTTCCATAATTGCGATGTTGATTCTATTAACCACGGATTCAAATCATCTAAAGGTTGACCTGTTGGAAGTAGTATATCAAAATCCTGGATATATATTGTTGGTGATTCTGCGTCATTCGATAAGTAGAAAATTATAGTATCAGATGAACCATCTAAATCTGTGTCATTAATTGTAAGAATATCTACTGTTATCTTAACAACTTTCTCTTGAGGAGTATCAAGGTAACCAAATAAATCCACTACGTCAACATTCAATAGCACACCTGCAGCAATTCCACTTGCTGCAATAACAAGAGAAATAATCAAAACAGTGGCAACAACCTCAGAAACACCTCTAGTAGACTTACGTAATTTTTGAAACATCTGCTGCACTCGATTTTGCTTTGACTATTATATAGAGAATGTAGTTTATAACTTTTGAGGATTCGGGCAAGTATCTTCTTGGATTCCATTTAAAGGACAATAAAAACTGTCTTTGTTTCTATTTTAATTCTTTAAATCTCTTTCATCTTCTTTTTTAACCTTTCAAAACCATAATTTACCTTATTAGAAACAGTCCAGTAGAATTTTTTGATTCCATTTTTTGATTGGTTAAAAATATCAATTACATCTGTTTGTATCATTTTATAATTTCTTCCATCAAATAAACTGTAATAAATTGATGGTGAAAGCAACAGGCTAGTAACCACAAATAAAATCAGCAGAAACATTGGGTGCAAATATCTTGATTCTGTAATAAGAATCCAGCTAAAGTAGTAGAAAAGAACGTTTGTTAGGATGAATAGAAAACTTATAACAATAAAAGAAACACTGTCTATATCCCTTAATGAATAATTTTCAGTACTAGTAGAAAGTTCAACTTCTAAATCAGATAAAGGCTTAAATTTCCTTGGTTTGATTCTTTTCATCAATATAGTGCTTTTGTCTTCCAAAAATGTTAGAAGACTAAGTATAACAAAAGGAGTGATAAACGCATTATAATATTTGTAAACCCCTCTTGAAATAAATAAATGAGTATTAATAATTATCCAAGTTGTGAATATTATCTGGTAACTCTCATTATTACCTATTTTTCTCCCATTAAAATACGCAAAAACTGCAGCTACTCCATCAAATAAAATGAATGGTACCATATACGAATTAATGGT
>JAEOSZ010000045.1 GCA_016840095.1 Candidatus Heimdallarchaeota archaeon | reverse complement strand
TTCTCCTTCAAAAATTATATTCTGATTCGTGTAAGGCATGTTTTTTTGAGTTAGTGTTTATAATGTTTTTAAAATCACTTTGATAAGCGTAATTTTCTCGTATTATTTTTGTCGGATATTTCAAGGCTTAAAAATGAATTTTACCTTAATTAGATGATTGTAGTAAAGGCTTAAATATGATTTTGAATCTTCTATTGTACCTACTTGAAACACTAGGATTTGTAAAATCATAAAACAAGTAGAAAACTCGTCGGGGTTTATTAACTAAATTCAAAATACAATAATAAAAGGGGTTATTGTGACTACTGTAGAACTATCGAAAAATGCGCTTACTGTACTTGAAAAAAGGTATCTACTAAGAGATGAGAATAATAAAGTTATAGAAACACCTGAGGATATGTTTAATCGTGTAGCTAGTTTTATTGCTACAACAGATGAAGAAAAAGAAGAATTCCTTGAATTAATGAATTCACTTAGATTTTTACCAAACTCACCAACATTGATGAATGCAGGAACAGCACTGGGAAACTTAAGTGCATGCTTTGTTCTACCTATAGAAGATGATATGACATCTATTTTTGAAGCTGTAAAATATGCTGCTTTAATTCAACAGAGCGGAGGGGGGTGTTGTGCAGAAGGTACAGTTATACCTACAGTTGAATATGGTTTTATTCCAATTGAGGAGATTCCAGGTTTCGATTGCATTCCTTCAGATGAAACAGGTTATACTTCAAAACCACTTACTGTTTTTTCTTTTGATCAAGTAACTAGGAGTTTTACTCGAGCTAAAGTTTCTCATCTATGGAAATTTGAAAGAGATGAATGCTTAAGAGTAGAATTTGGTTCGGAAGGTTTCATTGAAGTCACAGATTGGCATCCTTTCTTTGTGTATGAATCAAAATTAGATGCACCAAAGAGAGGTGTATTTAAGACTAAACGTGCAGATGAACTAAAAGTGGGAGATTGGTTGGTTAAACCTTCTTTTAATGATAGTATCTTTCTTAATGAAGAACCTGATTTTTGGTGGTTATACGGTTTCTTTTTAGGTGACGGTAGTATAGATTCTACAAAGAATGGTGTTAGAGTTCGTTTTCATAGTTCAGATGAAAGATTCTTAGACCGAATTAGTTCAATCTTAGAAAGAATAACAGGAACTACTGGAAGTAGATATAAAGATCCAAGATCCAACTGTGTGACTCTTTCTATTCATTCTAAATATAACTTGAGAGATGATGATAAATACATAAATAAGAAAATGGCTGATTTAATAAAACGAATCGCGAAATTGAATGGTGGTAATATTAAATACAAACAACCACCTGATTCTACTTTTTTGTGCCCCAATCCTAGAGCATTAATTTCTGGACTTATAGATTCAGATGGTTGGATTGGAAAAGATAAATCAGGAATTGCATCAGGTTCTGAAATTCTAAAGGATTTAATTGTTCGTCACCTTTCTTTGATAGGTATCAATTGCACGGTCAGATTTAGAGAAGATAAAAGGGAAAGAAACATAAAAGGATCATGGTGGAGTATAGAGTTTGGTACATGTTTTACTCAGCAGTTGTTACAGAGAAAAAATCCTAGAGGAACAAAATTAGTAAGTAATAGAATTATCAAAGTTAAATCAACTGAAAGAATCAAGAAGAAAAAAACTTTTTATGATTTTACAGTTCCAATTTATCAAAATTACTTAGGAGGGAATACTCAATTTGTAACGGTCCACAATACAGGTTTCAGCTTTACTAAATTAAGACCTAAGAATGATGTTGTAAAAACAACTGGGGGAATTGCGTCAGGACCAATATCTTTTATAGAAGTTTTTAACTCAACTACAAACACGATTCGTCAAGGGGGACGTCGTCGTGGTGCAAACATGGGGATTTTACGTGTTGATCATCCAGATATCATGGAGTTTATTACTTGCAAAGAAGATCAAACACGATTTACGAATTTTAACTTCTCAGTTGCATTAACTGAATCTTTTATGAAATCAGTTGAAAGAAATGAAGATTATGATCTAATTAATCCACGAAACAAAAAAGCAATTGGTAAAATGAATTCTAAGGAAGTTTTTAATAAGATTGTAGAAATGGCTTGGAAAAGCGGAGAACCAGGAGTAGTATTTATCGATCGAATTAATCAGGATAATCCTACACCTGAAGTAGGGGAGATAGAAAGTACTAATCCATGTTTTACTGGTGATACTCTTGTTGTTGTTGCTGATGACAGAAAATTAGTATCATTTAAAGATTTAGCTGAAGATGGAAAAGATGTACCCGTCTTAGCTGGATTTGATTCAGCAGGCAGGGCAGTAACAAAGCTGATGCATAATCCAAGGATGACTAAAAGACAATCTGATATAATTATAATTACTTTAACTAATGGTGCTCAAATTAAAGTAACTCCAAATCACAAGATACATCTAATAAATAACGAAAAGAAAGAAGCTCAAAATCTAAAATCAGGAGATAAGTTATTAACTTCTTTTTATGTAAGGGATGACATTAACGAAGAATGGAGCTTTTCTGAAGACGTTCTTGTAATAGTAGAATCCATTGAAAACTCTGATAAAGCTGATGTTTATAATGGTACTGTTGAAGAATTTCAGACATATTTTGTTCAAACTGGAACTGTAGAATCACAGTTTGGAGAAATATTAACAGCAGCAAAAGTAGACAATTGTGGTGAACAACCTCTTTTAGGATTTGAATCATGCAATTTAGGTTCCATCAATTTGTCTCTTCATGTTTCTAAAGGTAAAATTGATTGGAAACTTCTCGAATCAACCATCTGCTCAGGAGTTCGTTTTCTTGATAATGTAATTGACAAGAACAACTATATTCTTCCTCAAATTGAGGAAATGACCAAAGCTAGCCGCAAGATCGGATTAGGTATAATGGGATTTGCTGACCTACTTATTAAATTAGATATTAAATATGACAGTGATGAAGGATTGAAAATTGCTAAAGATATAATGTCCTTTATCCAAGAAAATGCGAGAGCAGAATCTATCAGACTTGGTAAAAAGAAAGGCAATTTTCCGAATTTTAGTAAAAGTATTTTCAAAAACCAATATGAATCTATGAGAAATGCTACAGTTACAACTATTGCACCAACAGGAACTATTTCATTAATTGCAGGATGTTCTAGTGGAATAGAACCTTATTATGCTATAGCATTTACAAGGAATGTTCTGGATGGCAAGAAGCTCTTTGATGTTAATCCTTTATTTGAACAAGAATTAAAAGATAAGAAAATCCACTCGGAAGGATTATTAGAGAAGATATCATCATCAAATACTATTCAAGATATTGAAGAAATTCCTGATGAATTGAAAAATATCTATGTCACTTCACACGATATTACACCAGATTGGCACATCAAAATGCAAGCAACATTTCAGAATTATATAGACAATGCTACGTCTAAAACGATTAATTTTCCTTCTTCTGCAACAAAAGAAGATATCGCCAATGCATATATGCTTGCGTATAAGCAAGGATGTAAGGGAATAACAGTTTATCGTGATGGTTCTAGAAAGTATCAAGTTTTATCTACAAAGAAAACGGAAAAAGCTGAGCCAAAAACTCTGACAATTGTGTCTGAAAAAGTAGAACCTCGACCTCGACCTGAAGTAACAGAGGGAAGAACACATAAAATCCGATCTGGTTGTGGTAATCTCTATGTAACTGTGAACAGAGATGAAACAGGTGTATGTGAAGTTTTCGTTCAAGTCGGTAAGAGTGGAGGTTGTATTGCTAGTCAAAGCGAAGCAGTTGGAAGACTGATTTCTCTAGCATTAAGATCAGGAATAAAATTGGAATCTGTAGCTGACCACTTAGCTGGAATTAGGTGCCCAAGTCCAAACTTCTATCAAGGACAAACTGTTTTATCTTGTCCAGATGGAATAGCACATGTTCTTGAGAAATACCTTGATGGAGAAACAATTATTCGTGCAAATGGAACAATTGCATGCCCTGATTGCGGAAGTATGTTAGAATTCGCAGAGGGTTGCTTTACTTGCAAGAGTTGTGGATATAGTAAGTGTGACTAATATCTCTTTTTCTTTTACTTTTGAAGCATAAGGTTTTTTTGTAATAAAGTTTGTATTGTTTTGATGATTATCTGGTATGATGCTGTAACCTCCAAAGAACCTTTATTATTCAACGCAATTGCAAAAGAATTAGAAAAAGGCGGTCATGAAGCTATTTTTACCTGTAGAAACTATGATTATGTAGCCAGTTTGTTCTTTCTTTTGGATTTAGATATAGAAATTTTTGGGAAGCATGGAGGAGGATCACTATATGGAAAGTTAATGGCTGGGAATGAGAGAATAAGTCAACTAGCTAATTATATTAACAGTTTAGAAAAAAAACCAGATTACCACATCTCATTCGCTTGTCCTGAATCAACACGAGTAGCATTTGGGTTAGGAATCCCTGCAATCACGATTAATGATTCACCTCATGCTAAAGCAGTAGGAAAATTAACTATCCCCCTTTCCAAACATCTTGTTTATAGTTCATGTATTACTGATGACAAATGGTTTGAGTTAGGAGCAACTAGAAACCAACTTGAGCCTTATGATGGTATTGATGAAGTTGCTTGGCTACAAGATTTCGAACCTCAAAGAGA
>JAEOSZ010000044.1 GCA_016840095.1 Candidatus Heimdallarchaeota archaeon | reverse complement strand
TCAAGGAATAAGTGCTTTTAGCAGTATTAATCTATACATTAACTATTGTGATATAAACGAAAATGATGATGTGGGTATCTTCTTCTATGATATAATTCAAGCTGAAATAAGGGACAATTATTTCATAAATAATACTAACTTTGGTATTTCTTTAGAAACTTGTAGTGATGTACTAATCTATCATAATGATTTCATACAAAATGGTAATGGAACCCTACCTCAATGTTCAGATTTCTATGGAGCTACAAATTATTGGTACTCTGAAACCTTGAGTGATGGAAACTACTGGACTGAGTATAGTGGAATTGGTACATATCTAATTCACTGCCAATTCAATGATATTTTCGATCTCTATCCATCTGGACCGATTGTTATCTCTGAATACTCTGCTGTACCCATGGTATTACTGGGAATAACAATGTTATCATTTATTTCGATTATTTCTTTTTTCAAAAGAAGATAAACTCTTCTTTTTTTCTATTTTTACAAAATTTCTAGTTCTTTACTTCAAAAAAATAGAATGGTTATCGTCTTCTTTTGAAGACGAATAAACCTGCAAATGCTAGAAGAGAAATTATAACATAAGTTAAGCTAATAGGACTTTCTTCAGTTGGTGTAGACATGATTTCATCTGGAAAATCTAGAGCATCATTTGGGTTAGTTCCATGAGCTACTTCCCAGCTGTCAATGTGAGAATCACCGTCTGTATCATTTGAGAAAGGATTACAGTCATAGATATATTCTAAGAAATTATTTAGATAATCTTCATCTGGATCTGCATATGCATCATTAGTAAGAGGATCTAATCCGTTATCATTTTCCCAGAAGTCATCCATCCCATCTGAGTCGCTGTCTACTTTGTTAGGCATAGTTCCTAGCGAATATTCCTGCCAATTGGTTAACCCATCTCCATCTAGATCTTTTCCTGAATCAGGAATAAGTGGATTTAATCCGTTAAAAGCTTCGTATCCGTCCGGTAGAAGGTCTGAGTCACTGTCCCACTGTTGTGGGTCGGTTTTTTCATAATACTCTAGAATGTTTATAAGTAAATCTGCATCTGGATCATCTAAACTATCATCAACTAATGGATCGAGTAAGTTTTCTACTTCATAATCATCTGGCATTTTATCGCTATCAGTGTCTTCATCAAATCTGTCTGTGAGATGAATCTTAACTTCTTCATAATCATTTAATGAATCGCTATCTGAATTATAGAAAGGGTAGAGGTCAAGAAGTTCATCATTTCCATCAATAGCATAAACAATACCATCCCCTAAGTCAGACCAAAAATTACCTATACTTCCATAATACCATTCAATATCTACAGTAAAAGACTCACAGAAAGCTTGAGAAATATAAAATACACCATTTCTGATGAAATAGTTACTATAAATAAATGCGTCTGAACCTGATTGATAATCAACACCATAACCATAATTATCTATGAAAATGTTATCAGTGATATTAACAAAATCAACGGAACCCAATTTTAATCCATAACTACTATCTTTGAAAGTATTTCCAAAGAAATCTAGTTCGGAACAGCTAGCAAATTCCATCTCTTGATGTTTTTCAAATATATTATTTTCTATAATTGAAGAAGTGAGATGTCCTCCGAAAATTGAGTAGTAATTTTCGTAGAAGTGATTGCCATCTATAAGGAAATTAGATGAATCCTCTACATAAATTCCATAGATACATTCCTGAAAGTAATTTTTTTGAATTATCAATCCAGCTCCAGTATTATCTACAGTTATTCCATTTCCACCAAAATAGTCCGTTTCTATTGTGTTATTGATTATTGAGGATTTGTTGAAAATGAAGTCCAAGATAATTGGGTCATCTGCTTTAATATAACAATCCTTTATCTCCCAATAAGCTGTTACATCGCTTATATTTATTCCATAACCGCCTGGATTAGTAATATTAAGATTCTGAATTACAAAAGGTGTTAGCTGAGATCCATCTCCAGTAATTTCAGGGTAGTTGTAGAAATCTGCATCATTCTGAATTAGTATCGGAGTTGAAACTAAATAGGCTGAGATACTAGACTCTCTAATTGAGCTATTCGAGTCAGATTTAGTTAGAAAACCTGAAGTTGAAGCAACTAATAACAAGATTAAAATGCTTGAAGTAATGATTCTTTTCTTCATTCTTATCACTAAAATAACAATAATTCTCTTGTACTAAATAAATTGTTTGTAGGAATTTTTTCATTTGTTATTCCATTAAATTTATTTAAACATCTTTTTTTTTAGATATATGAGTAAAAAATTAGATGAAACTGTTGTAAAGAGAAAGCTAGGTAAAACTGAAATTGATATTACTCCCGTTGGTCAAGGTGTAATGCAATTTGCAGGAGGACACACTTTTCTCAGGTTTTTGTATTATACCATGGATGATAAAATTTCAAATGAAATTGTTAAAACTGCTATAGATAATGGGATCAATTGGTTTGATACAGCAGAAGCTTATGGAGGAGGAATTTCAGAGACAAAACTCGCAAAAGGATTAAAGGCTGCCAAAATAAAAGATGAAGATGTAATTATTGCAACTAAATGGAGTCCATTCCTAAGAAGACACACATCAGTTAAGAAGACTATTTCAGATAGAATCAAGTACCTCGAACCCTATACTATTGATCTTCATCAAATACACAACCAGATGTCTGTATCATCAATAAGAAAGCAAGTGGATGCTATGGCCGATTTATATGATGAAGGTAAAATTCAATCTATTGGGGTTAGTAATTTTTCCACAAAGAATACTATCTTAACAAATGATATCCTAAAGGAAAGAGGTTTATCTCTTGCTTCAAATCAAGTAAATTACAGTCTAATTCATAGAAATATAGAGAGCAATGGTCTTTTAGATGCTGCTAAAGAGCTTGGAATTACAATTATTGCCTGGTCTCCACTGCAGATGGGAGTTTTAACAGGATTTTATCATTTCAATGAAGATGCTTTCGAGAATAAGAAAATGGGTAAAAAGATAATGATCAAACGCTATCTCAAAAAGAGTAGAGAATTAATGGAAGAAATGGATCTCATCTCAAAAAAACATAAGGTTACTATCGCTCAAGTAGCTCTTAATTGGTTAATTAACTATCATGGGGATACCGTAGTTGTAATCCCTGGTGCAACTAAACCCAAACAAGTAGAGCAAAATGGTCAAGTAATGAATTTTGTATTATCAAAAACAGAATTAAATGATTTAGAAGAACTTTCAAGAGAGTTCCTCTAACTCTATTATTTTGGTTCTCGTATCATCACCCAGTTTTGAAGGTTTAATTCAGGGATAGTAGTTTCCTTAGCAATCTCAAAACCAAATCTCTGATAGTAAGCTACATTTCTTTCTTCCTGGGTTTCTAAGAAGCAACTTAGGTTAGAGTCATCTAGTTTTTTCATCATTGGTTTCATCAGTCTTGTTCCTAAACCTTTACCCTGTTCTTCAGGAATTACCCCAATTGGTGATAATTGAAGATATGGTGGTTCAATAACTGAGTCTCTCAGATTTGTTGTATAATGATTGACTTCATCAAACTTATTCACATTGGATATGCCCATTTTATAATATAATCTCATTCCACCAGAGAGTAAACCTCTCCAAAAACTTACATGAGCTTTCTCACAAGGAAGCCAAACTGCTACTCCTTCGAATTTATCTGAGATAGCATAAACTTCCCCATATTTCACGCCATAGTGAATTCTAAACCTGAAATATTCTCTAAGATACTCAAATCTAGTTGACTCGTCCTTGAGAATTATTACACATAAGGGGTCGTTCATAAAAGCTGAAGCTAATGTTCTAGCAGCTAATGCTAAATCCTTTTTCTTCACTTTTATTAAGTCGTCCAAATAAATAACCTGTTCCCGTTGTGTTTTTGAATCTTAAAGCATTAGTTTAAATCTATTTTGCTTTAACCCAGAACTGTTCATCATTTTTATCCAATTTGAAAGAAAGTTCCTGAATTTCTCCTCCACATCTAGGACATGTGTAACCTTCTTCTGCGAAATCAAGTAATTCTGCTTTGTGAAAAGCATGTTGGCATGGTTTCACAACTGCAATTTTTTCATTTGGATTAATTATCTTTGAACATAGGTTACAATATAAGACTTTGTTTCCACAGTTATCACAGAGTAGTGATCCTTGTTTACAAGAATATGTTATATCGCTTCCACAATGGAAACAGAAGTATCTCTTATTTTTTAATTTCCTCTTGATGGTATAATTGATTCTAGAGGTAATTATTCCACCAATAAGACCAATAAGACCAATGAAGGGAAGCGGAAACATTATCACAAATAACCACCATAAATCTCCATCATTTACTATAAGTGGAACACCTATCCCAACATATGCAGCTACAAAGAAGAAACCCAATCCTAAGAAAAGATATCTATAAGCTGCTAGAAAACATCTCATTGAACAATATTTAGTAAAATTAAATCGAGGTGAAAAGAATGTTCTAGTTTTTTGGATTTTGATTCTCTCCTCACATACAACACACTGAAGACTCATTACATTCTCAATAAGAATTTCTATAATTTAAGTATATTAATAGTTGTAAATTAAAATCTAATCTCTTTTTCTTCAGATTCTTCATATGTAAGGCTGTCGGGTTAGATTTATAAGAAAAGGATATTCTATATGTATAGGTGAGTTTTTTTGAAAAAAAAAGATATTTTTGTTCTTAGTTTACTAATTTTACTAATTCCATTTACTTACAGTTCAGAGAAATTAATTAATTCTCAGAAATTTGAAGGAAGTAATCCTGTTTTAGTACCAATCAATGCAATAGAGGATTTTGTGATTGATGATGATGGTCAATTTCAATTATGGGCTGTAAGTGGAGATGGTTCAGAGTTTGACCCGTGGATTATCCGTGATTTAGTCGTTTATGATCCTCCAGCTGATATTGGAATATGGATCCATGACACAACTGATTATTTCCAAATAATTAACTGTACAGTCACTGCGAATCGCTATGATATTTGTATTGAAGATGTAGCAACAGATACTGCTACTGTTAAGAACTGTACTGTAGACCAAGGTGCCACTGGAATTGGAATTATAAATAGTGCGGGTGCTTATGTTAGAGATTGTATTGCATATGATTGTGCATCTGCAGGTTACGAAGCTGATAATGCAACAGATATTCTCTTTATGTATAATAAAGCCTATACTTGTGATAGAGGTTTCGAAATATTAGAGAGCTATAGTGCTGATTTATTCTGGTGTGAAGCTTATGATGCTGGCTATGATAGTGGATTTTATGCACGAAACTCTGAAGATATTGCTATCCAAAATTGTATTGTAGAAAGAAGTATATACGATGGAATACAGATCAATAATTGTACAAGTGCGTATGTTGGACTCAATAATTGTACAGATAATGGTTACCATGGATTAGAAGTGGTTGATTCTGAATACTCACTGATTGAGAAAAACAGGTTTTATGATTGTGACCTAGGAGTGAGTGCAGATTCAGTAGAAGATCTACTAACTTATGATGTTTATCTAGATAACACATTGAACGATGAAGAAATCTACTACGGAGAAAATGATAATATGGTAGACCTTCCAGGTTGGATTCAGCAATATCCTCAAATTATCTTAGTTAATGCTACCGATGTTAACATACTCGCACAAGATGTCTTAGCTCACTATATCTATCTGCCAATCCAACTTAGATATGGCCAAGATATAACTATACAAGGATGCTTCTTCGAAAATAGTATAGGAGGTATTTCTGCTTCTGATATTGATAATCTGAAAGTTATTGATTGCAGTTTCTTAGATACAGGAGTACCTATAGGACTTGTGAGAACCACTAACAGTCTGATTCAATATAATTCTATAGAACTTGCAATATATGCTGGTGTAGCATTAAATGACAATGCAGACAACAATATCATCAGAAATAATACTTTCGAAGATATAGGTTGGTATGGAGTAAGTATTACTGATTCACAGTATAATTACATCTATCACAATAATTTCATCAATTGTAGCTCTTTATTCTCAAGCTATGGAAACGATGCAGGTACAAACAATTATTGGTACAATCCAACCCTGCAAGAAGGCAACTGGTGGGATAATTGGGTTTCTGGACCTTATGCAATTGAAGGTTCTGCAGGTTCATTTGACCTCTATCCTTTAGGAGGAATAATTGTTATACCTGAATTTAATCATATTGGATTATTAGTCTCTATAATCAGTTTGATTTCTTTCATATCTCTTGTAATGATTTATCGAAGAAGATAATTCTTCGTTTTTCTTTTCTCTTTTTCTTTCCAAGAATTTTATCGAAGTGTGAGGAACACTTAATTATACATTTGTTTCTAGTTAGCTATTATGGTAAAGATTTTCTGTTCTAAGTGTGGAAATTTACATGAAACAGAGGGTAAATTTTGTAAAAATTGTGGAGAAGATTTAGAAGGAGCTATTCTGCGTTACAAACAAAAACATCTCCCAATCAACTATGAAAATGCTTCAAAAATACCTCCAAATATGGATGAGGAAACTTACAGAAAACAGAAAGCAAAAGCTGAAAGAAGAGAAAAAACTCAATTAGTTTTTGCTATACTTACTTTATGTACTGGTATTAGTCTTTTGTTGGTTATAATTTTCGCAAATTGGGCTAATCAGATCTTCATCAGTCTAACAATTCTTATCGGTCTTGTTTTTCTTATTTCTATAGTAACTACAGCATCATTATCTGGAAAAAGAACTGGAAGGAGATCTACTGGTTGTGGAGGTTCTGATTGTTCAGGTTGTGGAGATTGTGGTGGCTGTGATTGTGCTGATTGTGCAAGTGGTTGCGATTGCAGTGGCTGCGATATATCGTGTTAAACTGAAGAATATCCATTCTTCTTTTTTTCTTTTTCTATTTTTCTATCTCAACTAACCAAAGAAAACTTTGGCAATCTCATAAGTCTCTTTGTCAACAGTTTTTGATTCTTTAACACCATCTAATATTGGAACTGGTCTAATTTTGGTTCCTTGTAACGCTGTCATCATTCCAAATTTACCCTCATGAACCAAGTCAATAGCTGCAATTCCAAATTTGGTCCCCAACACTCTATCATAAGCCGTGGGAGTACCCCCTCTTTGTACATGACCAAGTACAACAGCTCTTGATTCAATTCCCATTCTCCTTTCAATTTCCCTTGCTACAAGATCACCAATACCACCTAGACGAATATTGCCAAAATCATCTGTTTCTTGTGTTTGTAGATTCCATCCCTCTTCTTTAAGTTGAAAACCTTCAGCAACTACTACAATAGAGAAGAATTTTCCTCTATTCATTCTTTTTTGAATCTTATCAGTGACATCATTAATATCAAATGCTTCCTCTGGAATAAGAACTATGTCAGCCCCACCAGCTATTCCAGCATAAGTAGCGATCCATCCAGCATGTCTTCCCATTACCTCAACTACAATACATCTATGATGTGATTCAGCTGTAGTATGTAGTCTATCTATAGCTTCTGTAGCAATAGCAACTGCTGTATCAAAACCAAAAGTCATATCTGTTGCACAAATATCATTATCAATAGTTTTTGGTACTCCTACTATTGGTATGTTTTTCTCATATAATTTCTGAGCTACACTTAGAGTATCATTTCCTCCAATTGCAATCAGTGCATCTAATCCAAGCTCTTTGTAGTTTCTAATTGCTAAATCATATCCTCCCTCCTCTTTCTCGGGATTGGTTCGAGATGAACCAAGAATAGTACCTCCAAGATGTAAGATTCCAGAGAAATTTTTTCTTTCCATATCAAAGTAATCTAGAAACATAAGTCCAGCCCAACCATTTTTTAAACCGATGAATTCATCACTGTAATGATCCATCCCCTTTCTGCCTATTGCTCTAATAACAGCATTTAGACCTGGACAGTCACCTCCACCAGTAAGAAGACCTATTTTCATTTTTATTCACAAAATACCATCGCTTTAGAAAAAATAAAAAGATTAGTATTGGAGTGAGAAAAATTTAAGATTTGGTAAGAGAATATTCTAGTTGATATGTCAGAATTATTTTGTCCTAGTTGTGGAAAAGAACATATAGGAAATGAACGTTATTGCTCCTACTGTAACGAAGATTTAGAAGATATCATAATTGAATATAAAGACAAACAACTCCCAATTTCAATTAAGAATGATAAACCTAAAGAAGTTAAACCAATCGATGCTTGGGCAGAACGAAGAGAAACTGTTTTGAAAATAAAAGAACAAGAAAGAGAAAGAGAAAGGATTGAAAGTCTTCAAAAACCTAAAGAGGAAGAAACTGAAGTAATACTAATTTCAAATGTAAATACAAAGTTGATTTTTGGTTTCTTGTTTTTGGCAGGTCTTAGTGGAGTATTACTTTACAATGAGTATTTTGTTTATCGTTTGAGTCAAGCTGTAAATATAATTCTGTTTCTAATTCTGTTGTTACTTGCAGGAATCTCATTTAACTTCATGATACATGTTAAGAGAATAGTTAGATATGCAGGTAGACCGGTTCTTCAAAGGTACGCAGAAAGGAGAAGAGAATCTGCAGCTTTGCGTTTCTGTTCTCAGATGTGTGACTTTGATACAGCAGCTGACAGACAATATAGACGCGATTTGTGGGGAAACATGCCAGGTATTGATAAATTGCTTTCTGCAATGTTTATACTTATAGCTATAGTTGTAATTGTGTTATTCTTCACAGTAATTTAATATTCAAAGAAATAAAGTTTCAAGACTATATTAAAGACAATAAGTGAAGAATCCTTATATCTACATAGTAGTAAGTAATATTTGATATGTCTGGAGTATTCTGTCCAAACTGTGGAAAACAACATGAGTCAAAGGAAAGATTTTGTGAATTTTGTGGTGAAGATTTATCGGATGTTATTATACAATACAAAAACAAAAAACTTCCGGTTAAATTAGAATATAACGAACCTAAACTTAAAGAAGATGTGGAAGTTAAGGAGAAAAAGTATCCTACTGGTAGCCCATTACCTCCACCTGGTCGAGTTTCTAGGAAAGAACATTCTCTTTTTGAAGATGGAGAAGAAGCTAATATTTGTGAATTTATTTTTAAATGGTGTATTTAGATGGAAATTATAATATGTTCAAACTGTGGTAATACATCCAATTCTGAGTATAAACATTGTATTTTTTGTGGTAGCAATCTAAAAAGTGAACCTAAACAAGACGTTCCAATTAACGAATTTGAACAAAGTACATTTTTCTGTCCAAAATGTATGAAAGAAAATCCAAAAGAAGAGATTATATGCTCAAATTGTGGTGAGGATTTTGGTAAATATAACATAAGATCAAAATTTTCTGATACATCAGCTAGTCGTCGTCTTAAAAGCTTAGACATGGCTACATCTATAAATTCTGAAACAGCAGGTAAATCATTTAATACTAGATTTGTGATTTTAATTATAGTTTTGGTTATACTAACTGCAATAACTATACTTCTTTGGGTATTGGATATTTTTTGGTGGTGATTTCTAATATGGAAGGTTTCAAATGTACTAGATGTAGAAAACCACATGAATCTGAAGCAAAATTCTGTTATTTCTGTGGAGAGGATTTAGAAGATGCCATTCTAGAGTATAAGGAAAAACATCTTCCTATCAAGTTTGAAAAAACAATTCTATCTCCTCCAAAAGAAAAAAATGATGAAATTCAAGATAAAGGTGAAATTAGAAGAGAATCAACTCAAGAAAAAGACAATGAAAAAAGAGAAACTAGAGCTGGATTATGCTTTATTGAGGTTCTCATAGATGTGATAATTGAGAGTATTTTTTGTTGTACCTAAAGATTCAAGTAAACAATAATTGATAAGAAGTAAAGGTTTAACCACAAGTATTAGAAAAACTCCTAAACGAATTGACTGAATGTGGAAAGTGTTGTTTTGGAGGATGCTGGATTTTGTTGTTAACAAAGATTCTTATCAATTTTCATGTTTCAATCCAAGAAACTAAAATTGAATGTACTAGATTTCATGTTCAATTAGATCTTGTAAAAAATGTAAAAAGAAAAAACGAAATTAAGACTTCTGTTTCCGTTTTTTCTGTATGATATATGCTAAGCTTAGAACTGCTAAAATCGGAGCGATGATTGCTAAACTTGCTTTTTTCACTTTTACTCTACCAATCCCCCAGATATCTTGATATTCTGAATCTGCACCTTGTGTGTTATTTCCATAAAAAGTCCACTTTGTAGTGATATAGAACTCTGGATCACCTATTCCTGTTAAATTAAGTAACATAGTTTGCGAGCTACTTCCACCTTCAACATTGATATCAGCAAGCGCTGTATCACCTGAAAAAGTAAAGGTATCACCATCAACTGAATATTCTACAAGTATATCATAAAAAGCTACAATTACACCTGTAGTTGTTCCAAATATATCAGCGGTTAATTCGAAATACAAACTAAATAAAGTAGCATTTGTGTAAGTATCATCAAAAGTAGCAGCTAGAGTATATTGACTGCCGTCAGCATGGTTTTTAGTCAAAGTAGGAGAACTAGCTAGACTAAATAAAGGTAACAGAATTAGTAGATTTAGAATAATAAGTAAAGAAATATATCTTTTTTTCATAAAGTCCACCAAATCGAAGATTCTCAACAGGAGATAAAAACATTGTGTAGAATTGTTACAAGTTTCCTAAGATTTAATTTTCAAGATTCTAGAAATGTTAATTAAGAAGTTTTAAAGTACATATCTTTGCAATGTCATTTGTATCTTGTAAGAACTGTAATTCAGTAGTTGAATCTAGTGCCAAATTTTGTAATGTTTGTGGAAACAGCTTAGAAAATGTAGAAGTTATTC
>JAEOSZ010000157.1 GCA_016840095.1 Candidatus Heimdallarchaeota archaeon | reverse complement strand
ATCTAATTGGTTATCAGGAAAGAAGAAAACAAAATCGTACTACATTCAAAAGAACGGGCAACAAAAATTAACTCCAGAGATAAGAAGGAAACCAGCAAATTGGCTAACAATAACTGGTGCAAGAGAAAACAATCTGAAGAGTATCAATGTAAAAATTCCACTCGGCGTTTTAGTTGGTGTGTGTGGAGTATCTGGAAGTGGTAAAAGCACCCTCATAATAGATACACTTGGAAATGCTATTGCACCAAAGATGATAACTACTTCTCTTCATAATGAAAGAATGAAACCAGGAGTCCATGATTCAATAGAAGGAGCACCAAAAAAAGCTCTATTAGTTGATCAATCAAAAAAGAAAATCTTCAGTCCTTTAAGGTACTTCGGGCTACTAAATCAGCTAATAAAAATCTATACAGCAACAGCAGATGCAGACATACTAAACATAGGTGAGGAGCAATACAAAAAAGGTTGTTCAGAATGCAAAGGAGCTGGACGTACAAGAATGGAAATGGGTTTCCTCCCAACAGTTTACTCGAGATGCGATGTTTGTAAAGGAACTGGCTTCAAGCCAGAAGCTTGGGAAGTGAAAGTAAAAGGTTATTCTTTACCTGACTTAATGAATCTAACAATTAGACAAGTCTATGAATTATTCAAAGAAGAAAATAAAACAATAGCTCGATTCTTGAAAGCAGCTATTGATGTTGGTCTTGGGTATCTAGTATTACAACAACCAAGATATACTCTCTCTGGCGGAGAAGCCCAAAGAATGAAGATTGCTAAGGAATTATGCAAGAAGACAAAAGATCACACGTTGTATATTCTTGATGAACCTACAGTTGGTCAGCACTTAGAAGATGTAGAACGTTTAATTGGTATACTTCAGCGATTAGTTGATGCTGGAAACACTGTAATTGTAGTGGAGCATCATCCAAATGTTTTGGCTGCATGTGATTGGTTAATAGAGCTTGGTCCAGTTGGTGGACCTGATGGTGGACTAGTAGTAGCTTCAGATACTCCAGAAAATGTTTCTAAAGGAAAAACACCAACTGCAAAATACATCAAAGATGTCTTGGAGGGAAAATTATGACTTGGTTGCCACTCCTACTTGGTGATGCTTCTCCATCTTTACGATTACTAGTTCTTAAGGAACTTTTACACAAAGATGTGGATGACAAAGAAATTCAAGAATTAATTCTATTACAACAAGAAGATCCTATGATAACAGCTATCTTGGACAATCAAACAGAAGATGGTTCTTGGTCAACAAGTGAATCATTAGGGTTACTTCTTGATAGTCCAATAAGAAATACATCACTAGCAATGATAAGATTGGGTTATTTAGGATTACAAAATGAACACCCTGCAATACAGAAAGCAGCTGACTATCTCTTCTCTCATCAATTTGATGACGGTGCATGGCCAAGACAACCAGGAAAAGTTGTACATTTTATACATCCGGAACATGGTCCTGCAATTACACCTAAACAAACAGCTGATCCCCTATTTGCTTTAGCTGTAAGCGGATATTCTGAAGATGCTCGTGCAGAAAAAGCTTATGAGTGGCTAATAGAACATAGAGCAGAGGATGGTTCTTGGCCTACAATTTTTTCACCGGATGGGAAAATTGGATATCAACCTGTTGGTTACCGTCAACTTCCAAATTCGCGATTTGGTTGTAGAACAAATAGTACTAGTGCTTTGAATGCTTTTGCCTATCATCCTAAAAGAAGAAAGACTGATGTTCCTAAAAGAGTGCTTGATTTGTTGCTCTCTCGAGAAACTCGAGACAGAAATTATCTGGGATTCGAAGTAGCAAGGATACTAGGAATAGAATCAGCACATGGTTTCCTAACTTTCCATGGTCGATATGATTTAGCTTTAATTCTAAATCTTTGTTGGCGAATAGGTGCTACAATGGAAGATATACGAGTAGCTAATATGGTGAAATACTTGCAAGAAGTGCAGGGAGCATATGGGTTATGGGACTATATTCCAAATCCACAAGCAACTAGATGGGTAACATTTGATATCTTAAGATCAATTTCGCATTTAGATGAATCTGGTGACTGGATAAGCACAGAACCTAGAACAAAGTATAAATCTTATCCTAGAGCTCCAAGGAGATTCTAAAAAATAATTTTGAAGTTTGTTTCACAACAAACTTCCAAGCATGAATAAAATGATAACAACTGTCAAAACTACTGGACAAATTTTGAAGGGTATAATTGGTGTTCTAGCACCGGTTAATAAAGTAAGAATGCCTAGTCCAAACATTGTTCCAGAACTAATCCAATAAACAAGTTGATTTGTTAAACTAGTAACATCACCAAATGCCGTAATGAAAATAGCTAAAACACCAATAAAGCAAAGAGCAATACCCTCGGCAATCCACTCAAGAGTAATTATTTTCTTATTGTCTTCTGAGATATCTCCGAATCCTTTTACAACGTTTTTTGTAGGAATAACATGAGCAATTCCCCATAGAATAATTATAGCCGACCCAATATAGATAAGAATTTCATTTATCATAATAACTCGTGTTCAATCAGAATCAACGAATATAAATAATTTTTCAAATTAAAAAGAAGAGGAGTTCAGTATTAAACTCCTGTCGATTTCTCATTTATTGAATCAATATTAGTGCTGTTATCTTTTGCTAGTTTTGTTGCAAATACATAACTAACAACGAATAACACAATAATTAATGATTGAATTATAATAATAAAATCAGAAATGAAGGGATTACCTTCAACGAAACCTACAGTGTTAAAGACTAACATCATTCCAACTACTGGAACTATAGTTAGAAGTAGAACTCCTCTGCGTTCTATTGGTTTTCTATCAGCCCAAATGAGCAAAGCAGTCCATCCCCACATTAAAGCAGTTTCAAAAACAAGAATAGCATATCCAATATCAGTTATTGTCGTGTAACCAAAAATATCATTGATAAATGTATCAGCTGGTGAAAGCATATAGATTGTGGTCGCTAGTGCAACGAGGAAATCAAGTAGCACTCCAATCCAATAGGTAAATCGTATAACTACTATCATCAAATTCAAAGGTTTTTTTTCACTCATAGAATACCATTCTAGTTATTCTCATTTTAATACTCTGGTCAAACAACCATTCTATCTTGCAATACTTTTTAATTTACAATATCATATCAATAGAACGTTAAAATTT
>JAEOSZ010000007.1 GCA_016840095.1 Candidatus Heimdallarchaeota archaeon | reverse complement strand
CCTGAATATGTTCCAAAGAGTTAATTATACTTTCTACTTATTTTCATTATAATGCAAAGGAATTTTCTCAAGTGTTCAATAAGATATCTTCTCATTTGTTCTTCCTTATAGAATCTCAGTACCTTTTGGGCAGTGGAAATGACCTTCACTTCTTCTGGATTTGTTAACCTATTCTTTTTACTTGTTTCCTCTTTACAAGAAAAGGAATTAGGGTTGTTTTGGTTTAAGAATTTTGAGTAGTAATGTTGCTCTCTCAACCCAGGATTGCCATTCTGGATAAAATGATCCGATTTTTATGACTGTATCTAAATCTCTTAACCCCTCTTCAATATTGCCTGATAGAATCTGTGTTTCTCCTCGATAGACATAACTAACAACATCCTTTTCATCCATAATTATTGCCATATCATATGCTTCAATCGAAGGTTTGTAATCTTCTAATTGTTGATTTACTGCTCCTAAGGCACGCCAATAATGTGGAGTATAAGGAGCATATGCAGTTAGTAGCTCAAAAATATCTCTTGCTGCCTCATATTTTCCATAAGTAAAGTAATTATACCCTAGTGCATAGATTGTCTCCAATTCTTCATCACTTAAACCATCAATTTCTAGTAAAGTTTCTAAACCATTCATAAAACTATGAATCATATACTCTAGATATTTAGCAGTTGTTTCTTCAATCACATTTATCACCTTATTTCCTCCTCATATTTAGATATCTTACCAATTGGCTGTATATTCATATCAGGAGATAATTCCTGATAACTTAATACAGCTACCCATGGAAATTCCTTCGCAATTAATTTTCTAAAATAGTTTCGAACTTCATAAGTAGTTAGAATAATGGGTGTTTGTGCAGTGGGAGGAGCTTTACCATATTCAGCATATAATGATTTAATTAAAAGATCATGATTCTTATTTCTTACTCTTAACGAATTTCTATCAATTGAAAGGATTAGTTCTTCCAATTCTTTCTCTAGTAAATAAGTGACTAATGTGTTCGATGATCTTGTATATTTATTTGTAATATATCGTTTCAAACCAATTCTAATAGAATCTACTGTGTTTTCAATATTCAGAGGTTTTTCTTTGTGATGTTCTGAATCAAGCAATGCTTCTAATATAGTACGAAGATTTCTAATAGAGATTTCTTCTTTTAATAATCCACGAAGTATTGCAGTAAGTTCATCATTACTGTAGCGACTCTTTACTGCATCAATAAGATCTGGAAATACTAGATTTAGCTGCATCAGCATGTGTTCAACTATTTTTTTATTCATGAAGACTGCTGCATTTTTTCTAACAAGAGCTGAGACACTTAGTACTACAAATCCCTCAGGTTTCCAAGTTGTTAAACCAGCTTCCATGCATAATTCTTCATTATTGTTCTCATTTTTAACTATAGCACATTCACTATCATTTGCTGGATTTAAGATGTGTTTTCCTTCTATATTGAGTAGTGCTAACCTATCAACTGTATCATTCACAAGAAAGTAATTTCTCAGAATTCTACATTTAGGATAAAATCTTAGATCGTTTATTTGAACTCTGAATTCATTGTCATCAAGACTTTTATCTTGTATAAATTTCACTTGAGGAAGCAAAATTCCGAGTTCATAAAAAAGTCCATCTCTCATCATAATGAACATATCTTCTATGGATTCTACTGGAAAATTCGTTCCTTCTGAACTTAGCTTAATAGAATCAAATTCATCTAGATTGTTTAGAAATAGCTTAACTTTATGTACATCCCATCCAGCGGTTGACTCTTCAAGAATCCAACTTTTGTTCAATTCTTCTAACCCGCTTTCATTTGTTTTAATAATAGTATCTTTTATTTTATTGATTCTGAAGTACCGAGAAACTAGTTCTTTCAATAAGCTATGGAAATCTTCCAAAGATAAATTACTTAATAATTTGCTGTTACTCTCTGCTGTCCATTTTTCTTTAATGCTCTTCACTAATGATTCTGACAAAAATAATTCAAGATTCTTATAAATACCAATAAGTATATCTCTAGCTAGCGTTTGAGCATCCAGATGTTCTATAGAACGGTGTAGAAATGGTAGTCTACATACTTCTTCATTTATCTTAACTTGAAAGTCGTTCATTATTTGATTCTTTAAATTCACCTCTTCGGATAAATTGAGAGTAATATTTGCTGGTATCTTTAAATCTGCTAGGATGTCAGTTGAATATTTAAGTAAGTATTCATTTAAATCTCTATTTTTCTCATCTCTAGTTTTTGCTAGATGAAATACAGATGGATCAAGTTCTATTTCTATCAAAATATCTCCTAATTGGGAAGAATCTAGTGTCATCTTATACTCACCATCAGTTCATCTCTGTTGATTTTCATTCTTCTAATCATAATTCAATCACTCCTAAGATTTTATTTTGAAATTCAGGTGATAATTCTTGATAAGATAAAACATTTATGTTTGGGAATTCTAACTCGATTAGTTTATGCACAAATGGTCGTATTTCTGCATTTTTTACAACTAAAGTAGTTTTGTTATAAGAATAGACTCCTCTTCTGATTGACGTTAAAGCTTCTTGACAATCTTCTGGTTCTAGAAGTAAAATTGGATTTTCATATTTCCTCTGAATCGACTTTTGAATCATTTCTTCAAAATCTTCACCTAGTTCGTAAAATGAAAACTTAGCATTGTTACCTGGAAGTACAGGTTGTATGGAAGGTAATGATCTTAATCTCTCAACTATTTCAGTGGTGTTTTTCCCTTCTTCATATAGAGTAGTAAAACTTTCGTATATAGCGTTGAACGGTTGAATTGATATTTTATCTGATACAAGAGATTTGAGTACCTTGACTAAAGCAATGAATTTATCATCTGAGTTATCAAATTGAAGGAAAAATTCCTCTTCTGAATCTTCTAGCAAATTCATTGTTTCTTGATATCCAAAGAAATTCTGCAAATTATCTCGAAGAACAGATTCAATGTGATTAACAAAATATTCAGTAAAATTCAAGCATTTGTCTGCTACTGAAGATAGTCTTTCAAAATCTTCCTTCCAAACCCAAAAAGCATTTTCTCCTGTTACTGGATTAAACGTTTCTTCTCTTTTAATTCCTAGTTGTTCAATTTCATCTATACTTCCTGTAAATAATTTTCTTTCAGGTGAAACCACATTTGATTCTAAAGGTGTTTCATTCAATAAGATAATATAAGTTCCATCTTTAAGATCTGTTTCATTTCCCCTAAATCTAATTCCTGGAACTTTTATGCCAAATTCACCTAGAATTCTTTTTCTTATAATATCTATCGTTGTAGAGAGTTCTTCTCTCAAAGTGCCTGCTTTGATATCTTCGATGTAAGGAATAAGATTTGCTGCAACTTCTACAGCTATAGGAGTAACTACTTGATACATTGTGAGAATATCTTCACCATAATTTGCTTTCTTATCTCGTTTTCTATTCAATTCTTCAAGCTTAGTGATGTAAGCATATTCATCAGGTTTAAGATGAATTGCTTTTTCGAGCGTAGAAATTGCATCATCAAGCAAGTTTATCTCTTTATCAGATTCATCATATTCTCTATATGCTCCCGAGAGGTTAGAAAAATATACTGCTTTACTCGAATCTGCCTTAATTGCTTTCTGATACTCTTTTATAGCGTCTTTATATTCACTATTCCAGTATCTTAAATTTCCAATTTGATTGTGATATTCTGCCTCATAGTCACTTCCTTTTAATGTTCTTAGCCTAGAAAAAATGCTGACTGCTTGTTCTGTTTGATTAAAATCTTGGTATAATTCGCATGCAAAATTATGCAATCTGCTTGTTATATTTTCATCAGTTTTATCCTCTTCAAGCAATTTGAAAGTACCCTCAATTGCTTCTTTCTGTTTTCCAAGATTCCATTTTGTTACATTTATTCTTTCATTAATTATTTTTTTCCATTGTGGTCGAACTTCATAACTCTTTTCATAATATTTTAGTGCTTCTGCCCATTGTTCTTCTCTGTCATGAATTATAGCTTTTCCCCAATAACCATCCAAAGATTCTGGTGCAAACTTAATTACGTATTCAAAAATTTCTGAAGCTTTAACATAATCTCCTTCTTCAAGATATGCATAACCCTTGCTAATATGTCCATGATACTTACCAATTTCAAATTCTAGGGCTTTATCGTACCATTCCTGAGCTTCCTTGTACATCTTATTTTTTTGGTAAATATAACCAACGTCAATATATGTGTAGAACTCAGTATCTGGATAAACTGCATTTGATCTTACAATTAGATTCTGTAATCGACGTTTATGACTAGAAAAGAGATGAGGTTCTCCATAAAGTCGTATTAAACTGATATATCCTGATTTCCAACCACTTTTTTCTATTATTGCATCATGATACCATGCTTCTGCTGCTTTATAATCCTCCAATTTTAGATAACAATCTCCTATTGCAGAATATCCTTCAAAATCTGGATCTAATTCCATTGCTTTCTCAAAGATTTGTTTAGCTTCTGTAATCTGGTTTTGTTGTAACAAGTATTCTCCCATACCTGCAATAACTCTTCCATTATTAGGTGATAGTTCTTGAGCTTTCTGGAAATAATCCAATGCATTTTTAGGATTCATGTATTGATATAATTCGATTCTCCCTGCCATACAATACAACAGGGCTTTTTGTTCCTTAGAGATATATTCTGTCTCCATTAACATTACATATAAATCAAATGTTTCTGGCCATCTATTTTGTACTACATATGGTGTTAGTTCTCTGATTTTTTCAATTACCTTTTTATAAGGTGATGCAAAAGGGAATTTCTCTGTTATCAGAGGAATAAGAATTGATGTTCTAAAATTATTTAGTGCAGCAACATAATCTTCTATCCATATTTGCCAACCTTTGTGTTTGTCTTTATTGAATTCCTCATATAGTCTAGTGATTTCTCTTTTGAGTATATAGTCTATAAATTTGTCTCGAAATGCAATCAAAACAGGAAGGAAGCGTACAATTTCCGCTCGTCCTAATTGAGTATCTATTTCATCCCAAACCTCTAAATAGCTAGACTCACTTGCAATGACTGAACGAATTGTCTCTAAAGCTTCTGTTACGTTTCTCATATTTGAATTAGATAGTGCAGCTTCGTGATAAGTTTCAGCGAAGATATTTATAAATTCTTTTCCAATCTTCATGCTAAAACCTCAATTAGATACTGAATCCTCTGATTCCTTCGTGTTTTTAGTACTTGTATCCTTGGGTTTCATAGGTATCTTGTGCTTTTTACTCTCAGGTTCCTTGATATTTTCACCAATTCTAACTAAAGAATCTAATGTCTCTCTTGAGTAAACATCTTCAGTAACTGCAGCTTTTTCCTTAGCCATTTCAAATGTAGTTGGTTCACATCTATCACAAGTACCTCCTTTCTCAATAACTCTTCTACAGCTTGGATTTGGGCATTGCTCTAAAGGTTGTTTACACGCAGTACAGATTAGTGCATCTCGTCTTACTTCTCCATGACATCCACTATAAGGACAATCAACTTTACCAGTCATAATAGTCGGAACTTCATGAACCTCAAATTCTTCTGTATCATCTTTGTCTTTTGTGAAAAAATAAATTCCTTCTGGGCATTGCATATATACAACGGGACTTCCGAAATCACGACTACTATAATTTCTTCTGTTCTTCCATGCTAAACTATTTCTACCTTGTTGTACAGCTTCCTCAATACCTTTCTTCTCCTTTAAAGCATTGTAAAATTCTTGTGAGAATTCATTTGCCATATCATTAATTATTGGGTATTGCATGGCTATGACAGCTGCAACATCAGCTTGAATTAATTGAAGTGCTACACCTTTGTAGAATACATAATCAGAAGTATGAGCTCCTTCACATGCCTGTAATATTACTAAATTTGGTGGATTAGCTTTAACACAATCTGCAAGATCATCATCAACAATCCAATCAACTTCTTCGGTTTCTTCATCCTCACTTCCTGCTAAGAAACCTTCTTTTTCAGTATATTGACCATGACCTATATAGTGCAAAATTTGTGGTTTAAATTCGTCAATCTTCTTTTTGAGTTTCTTCTTTGTAAGATCAGTTATACTTTCAAATTTTACTCTCTCTGGATATGCTTGTTGAAGATCTTCTATAGCTTCAAGAACAGGTTTTGGCATTACTATTCCAAGAGTACCTGGTTGTGATAAAGCTACTAATATATTTATGTCCTTCTTATCAATTTCCTCGTCTTCATCTACGCGTACTTCTGGTATTCTGCGTGTTAATACTAATTCTGTTTCTGTTGCAATAAAAAAACCTCTTTTTCCATCTAGTTCTCCAGGATAGTAGATATACTCCCAAGGCCATTCAGCTAAATCTCTTGCATGAGTATCAAATTCTAAAGTTAATCTAAAAAGAGAAGATTTTTGTTTCTCAAATTTACAATATTCGTCGTGAAACCTTTTTTTAAATTCATCAGTAAACAATCTCAGAAACAAAAATGAACCGAATATTCTAAATTCATCTCGAGTCGTTACTCTGTCATTTTCTAGCATTTTTATGAAAAATCTAATTACGCCTTCCCTAAGATTATCTTTTTGAATATCTCTTATGTAATTGTTATCATCTGTTGTAACATAATTAATGGTTGATGGATTTTTTACTAATACTTTGAAATCCTTATATTCAGGTCTTTCCATAATTTTCCATCTTCTTTAACTTATAGTTTGAGAATCTCAAGAATTCTCTTCTCTATGTCATCTGGTTTGAATTTTCTTGCTTCGGGTCCCAAATCACTTTTTCCAGCATATTTTTTATGTATCGTATAAATCTCATCCTTAATATCATCAGCTAAGGAAATTCGTTGATTGGGGGTTAGATTTGGGCTAAGAAGTATAGTCCTTTGAAGATCAGATAAGTAAAATTTCGTAAGATCCCATACATTCTGAATAGGAATCATTGCATATTGCTTTGTTTTTTCATAAAGTGGGTAGAATGGTAGCGAATCTAAATCTTCTCTTTTATCTGTTTGAGTAATACTATAAAGAACAAAACTTGTTTCTCTGAAAGGTTTTGCTTTTTCCTTATTCTCACCATAGACAAGATCAGAATCTCTCACATAGAGTTTTTCTTTATTTATTTTGGTCTCAATAGGTTCTAGTAAAGCAAAATAATTAGGTAAAAAGTCTACTCCTGTAGCGCTATCAAATTCTTCATGAATACTTGCTATAGGTGATGCTTTTCCAGAATCCAGAACTGATTGAACTCCTTCTAGCATTGCTTGTGCAACTTCTAAATAGGAGCTAATTCCTGCTAAACTTACTAAATCTGAAGTCTTTTCTAAAAATCCAAGTATTTCCTTTAAGTAATCTCTTTTAACTACTTTACATAATAATACAGTTAATTTTATACGTCCTCCATTATATGGTCGTAAACTAACGACTTGTGTATTGGAGAACTTCATTCCTTCAGTTATGTCTTCACCTACTAAATCCTTAAAATTAGTAGGACCTGTTATGAAAGGAATTATCACTTGTTTTCCTTTGAATTTAAACTCAGAGATAACTATAACTAAAGGTACATATTCTCTAAACCATCTACGAGAGTACTTGAGATAAATATCATTTATACTTATTTGAAAATAATGTTTTTTGGGATCAAATTCTTCTCTCATTAAGTCTCCTGTTTCAATATTTTTAGGATTGATAATGATTCTTTTAGGTGTTATTGTTTGTTTTTTTGTAAAATTATCTATAGTACTCTGAAAACTGTTTTTTTTCTGATTCATTTTCCTCCTCCTTTCATGATTTCAATGATATAAAATCCGATACTTAGTCTTAATACGAATTTGTATATCTTATGTACTTATGCGTAATGCTAAATAAGTTTTTTGCATTCATTTTGGTTATATCAAAGATATAATTTAAGACTCAAATTGACACAAAGAACTCTCAAATTGTGAAATTTCCTAAGATAAGGACAAGAATTTCCATGAACTAAGAGATTGCTTTTTCTAATGTTAGTCTTTCATAAGAATCTTTCAACTGAAGTTCTTTAGTAATCCTAAAAACATCTTCAAAGAATATCTTTATACCATCTCTAATGTCTATTCCCATGATTCTATTAATTCTCTGCATGAAGTTACAAAAAGATTGAATTTCTTCAAATCTGATTTATTACTAAATCTGTTTTTATAATTGTTTTTACTTACTTCATCAGGAATTTTGAACTCAAGTGCAATTTTGTACAGTTCCTCTATTTTGGAAAATTGAATCTCATTAACCTCTTTCAAGATAATAATCATATTTTTCTCAAGTAATTTTACAATTTCTTCATGGAGTACAAAAAATGCAGGTCGTAGAGTACCTAAATCCCAATGATATATGAAACGAACAAGATTATGTTTAAATTCTTCTTTGATTTTTTCTTCAGTTTCTGCACTCTTTCTGTGTTCTTTCAGATATGAAAAACCTTGTTTTATCGACTCAGATATTACTAAAGGTAAAATTACAACTCCTGCTATTGCTAATAAGTCCGATTCTTCAGGTTCTAAATTCGGTGTTCCAAAGACAATCATCAATATTGTTGCTGTAATAATGAGTAAAATAATAATGATATAGAAAAATATCCTTCGATTTTTCATTTTTTTAATCAATCGTTTTCTTCTTTCTCTTAACATACTATCACCTCTTTCATAGCTCTATTTACAGTGATTCTAAATACTCATCTGTGAAATCAATTTCTAGTTCTATCCACAGTGGTAAATGATCAGACATTTGCCAGGTTCTCCATCTTTTGAGATAGTAATTCCCTTTTCTATCAGCATCATCTGGATCTCCATGTTTTTCAAAATCTCTGTCATATTTGTTAATGTACAATTCTGCTTCGTCATCTCTGAAAACTGTTTCAAAGAAGTTCAGAATTCCTCCTCGATTACCAAATTGTACCTTCCCTTCTTCTGCTCTAAAAGCTATCTGATCATAATGCTTTGCACTAAAAGGAGTTGAAGCTGTGTCCCAAATGCTATCTGGTATCATGAATCCATTAGTCAATAAAGCTTCCATGGTTTCATCTTTAGGTCCAATAATGTTGAAATCTCCTAAAACAATATAGCTCTCTCTGTCCTTTTTCGCTTTCTTAGCAAGTGCTTTGGTAATTGCTTTGATCTCAGCTATTCTGCGTTTCATGCCAATGCCACTATCACTGCCATAATACAAGTGTACTGTGCAAAGATTGAACTTAAACCAACCAGATTGCAATGAAACTAAAAACGGTGTTCGAGCAAATTGTTTTTCTCTTTGAATGAGTTGAGTTTTCGGAAGAACTATCTCTCCTGCGATATTCCTGAATCTAACTTTTGATCTGTCATAAATGAAAGCCATTCTTTCTTGATTACCACCTGGACCTTCGGTAGTATCAGTAGAAATGTAAGTCCACGGATAACCAAGAATATCCATTAAATCTTGAAATTGATCTAAATTTTCATTAACTTCTTGAACTGCAACAATATCAAACTTTGAGATTATTTCAGCAATGTAAAAGAGAGATTCTTTTGTTCTTTTTCTTGGATTAAATCTTCTAGCTCCAAAATCACGAATATTCCAAGTAGCAAGTAAGAGGGTTTCTGTTACAGTTCTACAAGGTATTAGCTCTTGTAATTGCATCCTCAAATTTAGTAAATTTTGGGCTATTCTATTTCTCCACTCCTTGTTTTTGATTTTTTTTAATTGCCAATATTCTGGCATGAATTCCTACACCCTAAGTATACTAGTATAGCTAAGACTCTAGAATTATTAAGTATTGTGGGAAGAGAATTCAATTGTAGATGCTACTGTAGCTTGTGTTACCTTCTTCATGAAATCGAAATCTAGTTTATCAATAGTATCAGCTTGTGTATGATAAAATGGATAGCGTAAGAACGATGTGTCTGATACTATGATAGCTGGTATGTTAGCTCTCCAAAATGGTGCATGATCTGACCTCAACAGAATTTCCATGTATTTTGCAATCTTCTCGTATCTGAGAGGTACTTTGATAAACAAACAAGGTAGCTTGATCGATTCTTGTTTACACTGCTTAAAGAACACTCTTCCTAATTTCTTAGAATTTTTATCACTGGCAATTGCTATGAAATCTCCTCTTACCTTGAATGGATTAATCTTATATGATGGAAAGAATAGAGGTTTCAGTAAACTTGGTGTTCTTTGTGATTTCTTTAGTCTAGATACAAAACCTATCATCTCTAAGTTGATTACACCAGTTATTTTCTTCTTCTCTTTTTTTGCATATTCTAACCACTCATGACTACCCTTTAAGTAAGATTTACCTGGAAAATTAATCAGAGTTATTCCTTTGTATATTCTTCTTAGTTTCTCAAAGAACTCTTTTTGTTGATCATTTATCTGATCTTTTACTTTTTTCATGGCATATTGAAATGCATCATCATAAACCATGTACTTCATTCTTCCCACAATAAAGTGGTTAATGTATTTAGAATACATTTTCTGTGTGTGGTAAGTTAAACTACGGTTTTGTTCATCAAAAAGGCCTGATTCTTCTGTTGCCATCTTCCATTTAAGGGCTATAACAGGATTCATTTCTTCCATTGTGAAACTAACAAAACGTATATTTCCAACATTTTCTTCTTGAGAAAGAACTCTAGCAGTTTCCAACATTCCTGCAACTGCTGAAGCATTATCATCTGCACCTGGTGTAGTGGCTGTTGTATCGTAATGACTTGTAATAAGAAGCTCAGAATTTGATCCATCTCCCAGATATCCCTCAATGTTTCTAAATGGAAAATCAAATCCTTCCAGCATAAAAGTATGTTCTCTAGTTTCTAGTCCATATTCCTGAAATTTAGATTTGATGTAGTCTGCTGCTTCATTAAGTTTCTCAGGTGATTCTATTGGGTGTTTTACTCCTTCTAATTTAAGTACATGTAAAAATAGCTCTTCTTGATCAACTTCTTTGAGTATCCTTTCCATGTTTTATCATGAAATAAATTCTTATTTGCTATTTATTTATTTGGTATCATTTTCTTGTATTCAAGAGATTTATAAAAAAAGAAAAAATGAATGAAGTTTTCATTCATATTGTAATGCAGAAACTACATTAGTTCTTGATGCAGGATATTATTCTAAATAATACCCAAAAACACAATAGAAGAATACTAATATTGTAAAGTATATCAATTACTTACAGAGATGAACGAAGTGAAAAAAAACAACCTCAAAGTCTCAATAATAGTAATGATGTTTTCTTTGATAGTTTATAGTATTTTATTGAATACAGGAGTTAGCAACACAGTTGCAATAGTCTCTTCTGATCCAGTTCTTGGATTGCCTTCGTTAAACGATTTAGTAGTTGCGTCCCCGATGGTTATTGATTATGATTCAGATTTTGAAGCATATGGATTTCCGGGAGATGGGTCAGCTGGTGATCCATATCGAATAGAAAATTACAACATAACAACCACTAGTGATTCTTGTCTTAGTTTCGGAGGTTATACTACTAAACACTTCATTATTCAGAACTGTTTTCTTAAAACAGATACAAATCATACAATTACAATAGGGAAACACAAAAATCTGAATGAAGGTTCTTTTCGAATTGAAGGTAATGATATAGAATCATCAGGTGGAGGAGGACTTCGAATTAAAGGTTCCCTTGACAGTGGAGCTTATTACAATAAAATAATCTCATTTGATGCTGGAATCGAATTACAAGATTCAAATTTCACTTATGTTAAAGGCAACACTATCTATGCATCAACTGCTATTTCATTAACTAATTCTAATGGAGCTTCTATCATACAAAATGATTGTGATAAAACTGCGGAAGTTGGTATCGAATTGGACTTCTCACATGATGCAACTATCTCTGGGAATAATTGTTCATATCTTATTCTTACAGGAAGCTTAAACGGCAAACTAGTAGAAAACTACATAGTTGATATTGATGGTGGGATCGATATAAGAGATTCTGATTTTACATATGTTAAAGGGAATACTGTGCAGGCAAATACTGGAATCCGAATAAACAATTCTAATTATGTTGAACTGATCTACAATACTTGCAACAATAATGCTGAAGTTGGAATAAAAGTCACAAACTCAGGTGATGCTTTAATTACTGGAAATAATTGCTCAAATAATAGTGATTCAGGTATCAGAGCTGAAATGAGTAACAATCTAGCTATATCACACAACTATCTCATAGATAATTTCTATGGAATGAGGATTATAAGCTCATCTGAGAGCCTAATAACCAATAACCATTTTGAGTCTAATACAGGTTATGGATTAATGATGCAAGGTTCAGTAGGTTTAAACAAGATATACCATAATGCTTTCTATGATAACAATCTCGCAGGAAATGAAATACAAGCTTCTGATGATGTAGGAGATCAATGGTATAATGAAATACTCCAGGAAGGGAATTTCTGGAATAACTGGAACCCAATAGTTAGTGCTAGCTATACTATAGACGGTGCAGCAGGTTCTGAAGATTTGTATCCATTGGATTTTGTTCCAGAAGTCGCAGAGTATATTACTAATTATTTGTATCTTTTCCTAAGTACTTTGATTGTAACAATTCCACTAGTCACCTTAAGAACAAGAAAGAAGAAATCGAAACAGTAATGAAATCAGTTAATAAAAGATAAAAGCGATTAACTTTATTTATTTTCGATATAATAAAATAATTTCCACTTTTCCTTTTCAGTGTATCCTAATTTCTTAGCCAATCCAACAGAAGCTTCGTTTTGTGCATCCCATTCTGGAGTAAGATTGTTCTCCAGACAGAATTCTAGAAGTGCTATACATGCAGCTGTTGCAAATCCTTTTCTTCTGTATTTTGGATCATCCTCAGTGTCTATTTCTATCTCTAGTTTATTCTTATAGATTGGAATAAAGGAAGAAGCCATACAGATTGGTTTTTCACTATCAAGTATACAGAATCCCACTCCCTTTTCCAAAAAACTATCATCAGAACCAAAGAATAGTTGAATATGATATTTAAGTGATGGTGAAATATTTTCTACTATCTCTTTGGTTACTTTTTTCATATGATATCCTTCAGGTAAAGGTTTCTTCAGTGAGTCTAGATGTTCCTTTGTGAGAGAATCACTTGAAAAATTAACTCGTTCCTGTTGAATAAATCTTATCCCTTTCTTTGATGAAAAATAATCTTCAATAAGCTGATACCAATCTTTATCTTCAACAATTATTGCTACTTTAGGAGGGAATGTTGCAAACATTTTTTTGGCTTTATTTTTGTCTGTTTTTCCAGTAAAAAACATAAAGTTTGCAAACGAATATTTCGCATATTCAGGTTCATCTAAATTATCTAATTCTAGCTTTCCTAGTTTGTTATCAAAAGCATAATTAAAAATCGATACAGATTTATGTTTACCAAAGATTCCTTTGTAGTTACCATAATTTTTCTTTTCAACAACTTCAAACATAGCAAAATTAAGATTAAGTCACTTATATATCCTCTCTTTGTGAATCGATAGAATATTTATATTAAGGAAGGATTTTTCACAAGTAAAAGAGAATCTAAGTTTCCTTCTCCATTTTAGTAACTGTAATCCCTTTGTAAATCAAATGATCCTGTTTAATGACTAAAGCTTCTCCATCAGCAGTGAAAAATATATTCTCTTCATGATGATGTAATTTAAAATTACATTTATACTTTAAATATAGATACCCATTCTGAAGAAATAGACTAAGAGAACTAGGTTTAGCTTCATCTTCAAAGAAATATGTTCCCACATATTCTTTCCATTCTTCCAAGTTAGGTCCTTCTTCATCATTAGGACCATCGTTATACTTGTATACATATGGGAACAAACGATCATCAATTAAAACACTGTTTGGTTTTCCTTGCTGATCTAACTTAAATTTCAGAATTCTATTTTTATCTGTTGTAAAATCTATTGAGTTGAATGGATAAAGTTCTGAACTATTATTACTCATATCATACAAGTATAGATTGTTGTTTTCGTAGGAAATTCTAATCATTTGAGATGTGAGATTATTTTCTGCACAATAGGTTCCCTCTAGAGCTTTTAGCAAATCAGCAGAGACTTCTTCACATTTTGGTTTCTCAAAATCACTCTTTAACTCCTGTTCTTCTGATTCTTCTGTTATTAGCTTTAGAGCCTTCATAGCTATGCTACTCACGCGACTGTCTTTCATATTGTTAGATAATACTACTACACCTATTTTTTGCTCAGGTACCCACATCATGTTTGTTTGATAACCATATCCTCCACCTGCATGCCCATAGATTAATGAATTATTTAATTTTCCAGCAGCATATATTCCTAGACCATATCCATATTCAGTGTATTCGTTGGAAGTAGTCTTATACATTTCATCAAAAAGTTCAGGATTAATTAATTGTTTTTGATTAATTTTCCCTTTTTTAAGATGAAATCTTATGAATTTAGCTACATCTAGAACATTGAAGAACAATCCTCCTGCTCCTAACATAGGTATTTGAACTATTGGAAAAGCAAATTCTCCGTCAAATCCTCTTGCGAAAGATCTTTTCAGAGCTTCTTCAACATCTAATGTTGTATTCAACATCTCTAAAGGCTCGAATAATTCTTCTTTCATTACTTCTTCAAAAGATGTATCTTTAATCAATCCCATAACATAAGCAGTCAAATCATAACCTAGGTTCGAATAGGACATATCTGCTCCTACAGGGGATTTAAGCCACCAGTCATTTATACTTTCAATGTGTTCCTCAAAAGTACAAGGAGAATAATCATAATTGTTCCCTCTTAGAGCTTCATGAGTTAATCCTGCAGTATGGCTTAACATCCTTCTAAAAGTGATTTTAGAGATTTCTTCATCTGGTTCTCCATGAATAGTATTAATCTTGAATCTTGGATAGTGTGCCCTGATAGTATCATCAAGGGCAATTAATCCTTTACTAGCTAGGATTAGAAAAGCTGATGATGTGAATGTTTTTCCAATCGATTGACTGCTGAATAAAGTCTCCGCAGTAACTTTCTCTTTTTTGGATTGATCTGTAAAACCAAAACCTTCAGCCCAGATTAATTTCTTATCTGTAGTTAAAGCTAAAGCTAATCCTATCGTATCTTTTCTAGAATTAATAAAATCTTTAATATAGTTTATAAAATCTTTAATTTTGCTTTCTTCTATGCTATGCAGCATTTTCATATGGATCTCCTAGGAATTTTTGGGTTACATTACAATTTAATTATCATCTTAAAGCTTAAAACCTTATATTGCTTTCTCATAAGATGTGATTTAAGATAAAATTAAGTTGTTAATTCCTTTGCAGTAGCTACTGTAGCTTGTGTAAATTTACTCAAGAAATCGAAATCTAGTTTGTCAATGGTATCAGCTTCGGTGTGATAAAATGGTTTGCGTAAGAAAGACGCATCTATCACCATGATAGCAGGTATGTTATCACGCCAAAATGGTGTGTGATCAAATCTTAATAGAACTTCCATATATTTTGTAATCTTCTCATATCTCAAAGGTACTTTTACGAACAAACATTATAGCTTAATCGATTCTTGTTTCTATTCCTTCAATACTCACACCATTCGTAAACTGTCCTGAAATAGTTATTTCGATTTGTTTTCAATTTCTAGGATACTTCGTATTTATAATCTATCAAACTTAACCATCAAATCTGGTTATCTATCTGTTTCTTTTTCTTTTCTTGCATCTCTTCTTTCTTGAGCAATTGATGGAAGTCTATGGTTCCATTCATTTATTTTCTTAGAGAGAACATTGTAACTCCATCTTGAATGATCACCTTGAACCAAAGGTTCATTGTTCATTATTTCCTCTACTCTAGTGAAAACATCATTATCTAATTCCAGTTTGCTTGTCTGAGCATTGTCTTCTAGATGCTCTATCTTACTTGCTCCTACAATCGCTGTTTTAACAAAATCTTTTGAGAGTAGCCAAGCTAGCGATAATTGAGCCATTGAAATTTCAAACTCTTTAGCTAACTCTTCCAATTTCCTTAATTTAACCAAGTTCTCTTCTGTCAATGTCTTATCCAAATACTCTGTCATCAATTCTTCAAAAGCAGTTCCTTGCAGTTTTACAAAACGTGAATCAACTGGTTTTTCATAATTATACTTTCCAGTAAGTATTCCCTCATCAAGAGAAGAGTAAGTAGCCAAACCTATCTCAGTGAAATTAAAAGTAGACAAATGAGTGCGTTCAAGTTCTCTGTGAAGTAGGTTATATTTAGACTGTAATGCAATCGGTTTATGATAACCTTCAGCTCTGCAAATACCATACACTCGCTCTATTTCAGCTGCTGTCCAGTTAGATGCACCCCAATATATGATTTTACCTTGATCGATTAAATCATTCATCGCTCTGATAGTCTCCTCAATATTTCCAAAATTATCATAAACGTGACAATAGTAGATGTCGATATAATCAGTTTGTAACCTCTCAAGAGATTCTTTTAAATTAACATGAATGCTCTTCCTGCTGTTACCAAAACGATTATCGTCCCACTCAATTGGGAAGAAGACCTTAGTAGCAATTAAAAAACTGTCTCTATTGTAATCCTGCATGAATTCTCCAATCATCCGTTCTGCATTACCTTTACCATAACCTGGAGCTGTATCAAAAAGATTGATACCAACATCTACTGCTTTTTCTAGTATTTTTAATCCTGTTTCTCTTTCTTCAACAGAAGGGGAACCAGGAATTTCATTTGTTAAATGCTTCCCTCCTACAGATAACCAGCTTCCCAAACTGATTTCTGAAACTTTTAGAGAACTGTTTCCAAGAATTCTTAATTTCATTTCTGAACCTCGAAGAAGTTTTAATCCATTAATCCTATTCTAAAACTCTTATAAACCTTGTTTCTACTTTTCTAAACGGGATTCTGTTGTATTAAAGTAACATCAAACTATATTTTCTTTCACTGAACTATTGGAAACAAGATTTACTAGTGTGTGAAATTACTGGAATAATTAAACTCTTTTCTTCTTCTGACGTTTAAGAATTATTAAGAAGCCTATAGCAAATATCATTGCCAAATAACCAAAGTTATTTGCTTCCAACGTAAGTGTGTGTGCATTGAGCCAAAAAGTACATGTTCCTATATTGATACCATCAAAGAGATAGTCGCTAAAAGATGCACTACCATAAACTACTACTTCTCCAGTAACGTCTGTTAAATCAAATGAGAAACTAACACTTACGCTATTAGGAAAATTAATCAGATTATGAATTTCTTCTTCAACTTTCATGACTTTGGTATTTTCGTAAGATTCACCTTTTATTTTTGCATATATGATGATATTGAATATTTTGGATACACCATCACCAAATTCATCTATCTGAAGTTTTACAGTAACATTATAGACTACTTGCTGTTTTACAGGTGTTTTGTCTGCAAAAACATCTAAAGTATAAACTGAATCTGACTCACTTGGAAACGTACAAGTATTAGCAGAAACAGAGTTTTGTGAAGTAAAGAATATTAGCATTATTAGTACAATTAATAGCTTTCTTTTCATCAACAACTTAGACCTTTTCTAATTGAAAAGTTCTCGCTTTTTACAAAATCTTAGACTAGTTGTAGAAAATACTCACTACAGTCCTTTCTTTCAAACCTTCTTCTGTTTTACTAAATTCTTTTCCATAAATTGGAATACATATAGCAAAAACCTTAGTGTAAAATGTATCTACTATAGGTTACTTCTTATGACATCTAATCTTTCTTTGGGCTCTGTTAACTGGAGCATATTCCATAATCCTTCAAGCTTTTCGCATGAGTAATCATCACAATGTGCACAGTTTTCAACGCCTTTCTCTAATCCACAAGCTCTAACTTGACAGACTGTACAGTGTGAGAATAATTCTGCATTCAATGTTATACAACCGTCACAATTGATATCCTCTGGTTTTACTTGAAATTCTGGACCTGACCATGCCTTAGCTGTTTTTTCCCTAAGTACCATATCATCAGTTCTTTTAGCAATATAAGCAGGACACTCTAAGCAATTTATTCCACAAAATGATATTAATTCTACTTGAGACATAATGATTTTCTGAAGGTATTTTAGTATAAAAAGCTTGAGAGAGGTTTTACTGCTTCTTTGTTTAAAGCCTTTTCATAAGTTTCTATATACTTTTTCTCAGCTCTTTGATAGTATTCTCCACCAAATAGATTCTCATATTTTTTAAGAACTTAAGTAGTATTCACCATCATCTCTACGATTTATCCTTCTACCGTCTTAATAAAGCTTTCAAAGCTAGGATAAAGAGCAATCATTGCAGTACCATATCCGAGAGTATTAGCAACAACAGGTGAGATATCCCAATATTGGACCTCTTCTACTTTTCTAATGCTTTTAACTCCTTTTTCAAGTTTCTTTGCAAGTTTTGGATTTCCGATATGGCTTATGATCACATTGTATTCCATGTTAGGATCAGTTGTTTCCTCAAATCTTTCAATGATTTTCTTAACAGCACTATTGTACCCAGTACCTGCACCTTTTCCACCATAACCTTTATCTCTTGCAGTCTCATAGATTGGTTTGAGTTTCATTAAGGATGAAATCATAGTCATCTTAACAGTTTTCTTTATTCTTCCTGTTCTAAACAAAAGATCAAAACTACTAGAAATACCGCTTGAATGAATCAGAGGTTTCAATTTATCAAGTATTTTAGTTATTTCATCAACAGATCTTCCTTCTTCTAGCATTTTTTGAGCGAATAGTACGAAAGGGGCTTGAGCTGTTGCAGAAAATTCTGTATTATATAGATGAACCTTGAGATCATTTTTCATTTTTTTCATTGCTATTTGAACAGGTCCTACTTGATTTGACATAGCTTGTGTAAGATGAACATATAGGACTTCTTTGTGTCCTTCTTCTTTAATGCTCTCAAGAAGCTCAAGAGATTGTTGAGGATTCGCAACTGAAGTTTTTGGAAGATCCTTCATTGACTTCATCTTTGAAACAAAGTACTTCTGATCAATATCTGTAAGATCTTTGCAGTGTTTTCCTTCAAATTCTATTGTAGGCTCTAGAAGAGCTATCTTTTTCTCTTTCGCAAATTCAGAAGGAATTTGAGAAGTTGAATCAGTCATTAATTTTACTTTCATACAATCGATTATGTGTAGAAAAAGGTTATTTATATATTTATCTAATTAAATATGGCTGTATCTATATAATTTCCTTTTATCAGTGGTACTTTTATCTAATTTTCAATTTAGGATTACACTAATTTGGAAACATTACTCTATGTCTTTTAGAAGATTGCTTGTGTGTCAGAAATACTCAAAAACACTTAGGACAGGTAAAGAAATTTATTCTACCTAAGATTATCAGCGTCTTCGCATATGAATTGTAACCATTCCCAATGTAAATAAAGCAATAAAACCACTAAACCATTTTATTGGAGTACCTTGAGTACTTCTTGAATTTAATAAAATTAGTTCTAACCATTCTTGCTCTTCTTCACCAATCACACCTTGTTCATAATATTCATAGACTCTCATTCTATCTAGATAACCCCAATTTATATTGTAGCTAACTTCAAAGCTTTTATTTCTTACAAAGGGTTCTGAAGTATCTGGGGTCTCTCCCGACTCATAGGATTCCTTTTTCAAGTTGAAGAGATCAGAAGTTATACTAACTTCTAATATTCCACTTTCATTATTGAAACAGTCAGGTTTCATATTCTCTTCTAAACCTTCCCAGTAATTTTCTGTATCTGGTTTATCTGGTGAGTCATGACGTTCTGGTCCTACATACCCAACTTCATCAAAAGGTTCTATAAAATAATCCCATTCTTCAACACTTGAAAGATCAATATCATTTAGATAAGTATTTACCCAAGATTTAGTATTGTATTGTAAATTTTTAGGGTCGGTTAAGTTTAATGAATCAGGATCTTGTGTAATGACAAATCTAATTACATCTCCTTCCTTAACAAAATGACCTGATGCTAGTTCCCAATTGAAACCATCTTCTTTTTCAAATGTGGTCACTTTCCATTCTAAAGTCTCTCCAGGCACAAGAAAATCTGAATAATAGAACTCATACTCAGCTACTTGAGCGAGATTGGAACTACTAAAAGAAAACGAAAACAATGAAACTATTACTAAACCAACTAATATCTTCTGATTAATGTTCATTTTACAAAATTCACCAATTCAAGCTGATGAATAAGTGATAAGAGATTCCTTAATATACTTTTATTTGCTATCGCTTGTTCAGCACCCAATTATTTCTCATAAGTGAATAGTCTACTCCCACAAATTCAATAGGATTGCCTTCTTCATCTTTTCTAAAAGAGATGTTTTTTTCCCCTTCTAGTTCAAAACCTAACCTCTTTAGTAGATTATTTGATGGTTTGTTAACTTTTGCTGTTCCTGCCATTACAATTTCTGCTTCTAGTTCCTTAAACATGAAATCTAAGACAACTTTACAGCTTTCGGTAGCATAACCTTTACCATGGTAATTGTAATGAAAATTAAAACCAAACTCATACTTTCCTTTCCCTTTATCCCCTTTGAAAATTAACCCTATTAATTTGTTGTTTTCTTTCAGAACAACAGCTAAAAAATCAACCCCTTTCGCAAATTCCTCTACTATGCCTTTATACTCTTCTAGGTTATCTGGCCATGGACCTTCATCATATTTTGCTAATTCTGATTTCTCATACTTCATAGCAAGCTCTGCAAGGTCTTTATAGTCTGCATGAATGAAGTTTCTGACTACTAACCTTTCAGTTTCTAATCTTATCATTTCACAAGTCCATCAGATGCTTATTTATTAATTTTATTCAATATCCTTAATCTGGACCTTGTTAGTCAGGTAATTAGTTTTACTTATAATGAACTGAATTAGAGGCTTTATGGATTATTGAAAAATGGCTTTATCTACACTTTTCATCTGTTGTCCTTTTTGAGGTTGATTTTCCACTTTCTCGTTGTATAACCTTATTTCTTTTATTGCTGCTATAATACCCCATACAATCAAAATTATATAAGCAGGAGTTGTGATTCCAATGACGAAAAATGAACCTCGTACTTTGAACACAACATCAAAAATTGTTGTTACAATGAAGGCTAACAAAAAATATAATCCTCTTTTCCAGTTTCCTGCATATATGATTCCTATTCCTGGGATAAGAAAGAAAGGAAAAAGGTATAACAGATTTTTTTTCTGCGAAACATAGATCGTCTTAAAATCTTTGTAAGCTTTTGCAGAAGGTTTGAAATCTTCTTGAGTAGAATAATTCTTCCCATACTCATTCTCTGATACAACGTTTCTATTTACTAGGGTACCACAATTTGAACATTTTCTTGCTTTATTTCGATTGAGATTTCCACAAGTATTACAATATTTCATCTATTTACCCTCATTAAAGGATGCATAACAAGACAATTTTGAGTAAATATAGTTAATTGTCTTACAAAATTCGAAATATCAACTATCAAAGTGAGGAAATCTTTAAAATACCTACTCTAAAGGAACAATAATGAAAGCCGTAATTTATGAGAAATATGGTCCTCCTGAAGTACTAAAAATAACTGAAGTTGAGAAACCTCAACCTAAGGACAATGAATTGTTAGTCAAAGTATATGGTACAACAGTCAACGCAGCAGTTGTAAATGGACGAAAAGGAATTCATCCTGATTCCAAATTTTTCACATTAGCATTGAGATTGATGTATGGTATTAGAAAACCAAGAAAACCAATTCTAGGATATGAGTTTGCCGGTGTAGTTGAATCAGTAGGAAAAGATGTGAAATCATTTAAGCAAGGTGACGAAGTTTGGGGAACAACAACTATGTTAAAACATGGGTCATATGCAGAATATGTGTGTGTTCCTGAAAAATGGAAAATGGGTGTTGTTGCGATTAAACCTTCAAACCTAACTTTTGAGCAAGCTGCAGCTGTTCCTGTTGCAGGAATGGCAGTACTCCAAATTCTTAGAAAGGCAAATATCCAAAAAGGACAAAAGGTTCTAATCTATGGTGCGTCTGGAAGCACAGGTAGTTTTGCGGTTCAAATTGCCAAATATCTCGGAGCTGAGGTTACTGGAGTTTGCAGTACAAACAAAATAGAAATGGTAAAGTCATTAGGAGCAGATAAAATCATTGACTACACTAAAGAGGATTTTACTCAAAGTGGTGAAAAATATGATGTTGTTTTAGAATCAGTTGTCAAAATCTCAGATAGAAAATGCAAAAGTGTACTAAAGCCAGATGGTACCTTTCTTACAATTAAATCAATGACTTCTGAAACTGATGAAAAAATGGAATATCTTAGAGATTTAATTGAGAAAGGAGAGATAAAACCTTACATCGATAGAAGCTATCCTTTAGAAGAAATGGTCGAAGCACATAGATACGTTGATGAAGGACATAAAAAGGGAAATGTTGTTATATCTGTGTTTAAGGATAAGGACAACTAGAAATTTGAGATCGTGAAAATACATGGTTGACTTAGAGATAATGCTATCACTTCTGTGGGTAGCTTGTATGTTAATTTACTTGTTGGGTGATGTTCTCCGAATTTTCTCAGGAGAGTTCACACCTGGAGAAATAGACGGTAAACCTGTAAGCCAGTATGCTTGGTTAGGGATGGCAGCATTAATGCTTTTACCTATTGCTATGGTTATACTTTCTGTAATTTTACCTCAACCTGCAAATAGCATTGTAAACATAGTAGTAGCTAGCTTCTTTATCATACTAAATCTTGCTGGAATAAAAGGATACAAGCCATTTGATGTGTTTTTGCTGTGTGTTAGTTTTGGAGTAAATGCACTAACTATATACTTTGCTAGTACAGTATTCTAGAAGACATAAAATGAAAGAACTCGAATAAAATGAAAGTTGTAATCTATGAAAGATTATGCTTCACTTTTGACTTGAGTTTTTTCAGGTTTAACGCTTTGTAATGGTAGAAGTGTTTCTCCAATTATCTCATATAATTGTATTATCAGAGAACTTCCTTCATCTGTTATTCTGTATAGTGCTTTACTTGGTTTATCAGGTTCATAATAAGAACTCACTAGTTTTAACTCTGATAACTTTTGTAAGTGTCTATATGCAGTAGCTAAAGGGATTTTTAATGTCCTGTGTATTGCCCTCACTGCAGCAATTGCTGGTTGTTGTTGAACTAGAAATAATAGACAAAGTAGACCATTTATGCCAATGTTTCTGATTGATTTAATCAATTCTTCATTCTCCTCAAAGAAATTCCCATTAACCTGTTTTTCTGATAAGATTATGTTTGATACTTCTTCACTTCTCAATTCTACTGCACTATCTAGCAAGATCTTGCTTTCAGAAAGTATCAAAGTTAGTTGCTTACGTAATTCATTCCAATCAGTAGTTTTTATTTCAGGTTGATCCCTTACTCGTTTCTTCAAAATAACTATCACAATTCTCAGAATTATAGATGCAACTAAGAGACAAATAGCAAAAAAATTAATCATTTCATCCACATTGAGTATTAGGATAATAATTACGGAAATAGCAGCAGGATAAGGAGAATATATGCTAAGGAAATTTAGAGTTTTTTTTACTCTAGGCTTAATCAGTGTTAATTTGACCATCATATTTCTTCTCCCCCTCTGAAGTATCTCAAATCAAAATTTACATCAAAGTTCCAATAACTTTGAGTTGGTAATCCTAGATAAGTTGTTATATTGGATTGAAAGTTATCACCAGTATTCAGTAGATATTCCAAACCTGCGAAATGTGAGCTAACTTCCTTTAAGTTATTGCTTCCTTCTTGAAGTATGTAAGTAGTTGATGTGAAATAATTTTCATAGAAGTGTACAGTTCTAAAGGTATCTTTGTCATATCTAGAAAAGTCATAAAAGGGATAAAACATACCGTGTCTACTGTACCAATTCAGTGCGTCTCTAGTTTCTGAAGTTGAGAATAGAAAAATTCTTCTCAAATGAATATAGCTTATTGTGGAATTATCTACCTCAGTAGAGAATGTTAAACCGTAAGCTAACGAAGTATCAAAGAAAGGAGCAGGTTCAAGATTATATAATCTTGAGACTATAAAGCTCTTAGTACTATTGACAATAGATACATTTGCATACCTTTTCTTTTTACCTATTGAATCTATTTGAAAATCATATTGTAAATGAGAAGATGTGTTACCTTGAAATAAATTGATGTTATAGGACACAGACATCAATTCTTCAATTGTGTAAGTATCTTTTTTCTCTAATTCATCAAAGTTGAAGAAAGGACCTAGGTAAAGTCCTGCAGTTACATTATAGTCGTTAAGATAAGAGAGATTGTAATCAAAAGAATAATCATTGATTGTTAGCTGAATAATGTCTCCCTCTCTAAAACCAATTTGAGTTGGTCCGAAGTGTATCCTTAAGGGAGTTGATACGATTACTACTGGTGTTAGTATTATAACCAGTAAGAAGAGTATTTCAAAGTATCTCAGTATTCTATAGATTTTCATTTCAATTAAATCAATTTCAATGCTCTTTTTAAACCATTTTCAGATTCTCAAAATGATAAGTACTAGTTTACTTTGAATGGTAATTCCTCTATTACTTTTTCAGAACAATCTTCTTCACAGATACAAATAAAATATCTGTCGTTCGGAATTAGAGAATTATTTTGTTTACAAAAAATAGATAAAAAAGAGGTAAAATTACCTCATTTCTTTCTTTTAAGCACTATAAATCCTATCAGTATTAGAGGAAGAATGGTGAAAATCAAGAAGATATTTTTGTATAAATATTCAGATATGATTGGTGGAATAGGTATTTCTGAAAGGGGATAAGGATCTTCAGAACTTGAAGAGCCATCAATGCTATATGAACCACTGACCCACTCATTCCAGTAGTTTCCTAGATTTGATGCAGTATCATACCAGGTATTTCCTGTTCCTTCATCATATGCTTGACTGGTACCACCTTGATTGTTATTGATAAAGGTGTTATTGTAGATTTTATTGTTATCAGTCTCTATGTAGATTCCATATTCTGTATTGCTGATTAGTTTGTTGTAAGTTATCAAGCAAGAATCAGAAGGAGCTTTTCGAACATCTAAGATGAACCAAGGGCTCTCAATCCCTCCACTACCATAAAGGTAAATTCCGTATTGGCTATTGTTTTCACATGTGTTGTTGAAAATCTCAGAAGATGGTGAATCTCTCAAGTAAATTCCATATGTGTTATTTGAACATATATTAGAATTTATTGAAGTTCCAGTTGTACCTTCAGCATGTATTCCAGATAAAGTGTTATTATAGGACCTATTTTCATGTATTGTAATAATATCACATTTAATGAAGTATATTCCGTTGATGCTGTTATTATAACAATTGCTATTTTCAATTGTGATATCTTCACAGTAATGCAAACTGATTCCTGTTGAAGTGCTATTCAACTGCTGGTTGGTTATACTAATATCTGAACAATTGATAAGAATTAGCTGCCCATATATTGTTGCAGAAATGATTATGCTGTTTGCATTAAAGAAGAAACCTAATTCCTTATCATTCACCCAGTTATTTACAAAGGTACAGGTCAGATAGTTTGTTAGATCTGATACATAAAATTCCAATCCATCATTGTAGAAGTAGTTATTCTGTATTGTTAATTCTGGACAATTAGTAATATAATTCCCATTCTTATGATTACTGAAAGTATTATTTTCTATTGTACAATTAGTAGTATGTTCAATTTGCAAGCCTTTATAATTGTTGGAAATTGTGTTATTAGCAATTATTGTGTGATGGCATGCTTCAAGCCATAAAGCTATATTTACATTGTTTGAAATTGTATTGTTGATTATTACTGCAGTATCAGAATTTTCCATTAAATAGATTCCATTTAAACCGAATTTCAACGAATTGTATCCAATAGTAAAACTCGATCCTCCCGATATATGTATTCCAGCTGAAGAAAATGAATTCATAGTATTGTTTAATATATCTACATTATCCGTAGATAAAGAATTTATACCTCTCCAACAGTTATTGAAAGTGTTTTTGATTACCCAAGAATTATCTGCCCAATTTAGATAAATTCCATGTTTATTGCTATTACAGGTATTATTTTCAAGAAGTACATAAGTAGAAGAAGTTATTCCAATACCTGAATTTCCAATATTGTTATTACATGTATTATTGACCAGAGTTCCTCTTGACGCACCAGTAAGGTAGATTCCGTTCCCATTATTTGAACAGTTGTTATTCTGCAACGTACTGAAGAAAGATGATTCTATCCAGATTCCATAGCCATCATTGTTTACACAAGTGTTGTTTATCAATCTAGAGGTATTCATTGCAACATTTACGATGTAAATCCCTCTATAGTCTGCATCAACATAACAATTTTGTATTACGAAGTACAAAGTTGTTCCTGTTACATAGATACCATTGTAATCAGTTGTTGTTATATTGTAGTTTTCTATAATATATGGGTCATCAACAGCTCCAGTTCCACCTGAACTATAGTCTGTAAAATTATCATTATGTGTTATATTAAAGGCTGGATGACTTGTTAAACTTAGAATCTCACCCTCATTACCTACATATTCATCAGCCACTGCATTAATATGACTTCTTTCTCCATTGAAAGATAAAATTGATAGTAATAATATCAGAAGAATAATTTCTTTTCTTTTAATGAATGTTCTAAATCTCATATTTTCCATCTCTTTTAGGTTTGAAAAACAAGCATGATTCTCATCCAACTATATTAATTTAACTTGAATCTGAAGAATAAGTTGAACCTAAGATGATTATATTGGAGAATATGAAAACTAGATTAATTGAATTAGATCATTTTTTATTTTACTTGAAATGGTAAGTCTATGACTAAAGCTTTTTCAGGACAATCTTCTTCACAGACCATGCAATACCAACATTCATCATATTTCTGATATGGAAATCCCTTATCATTCAACCTGATGATATCCATAGGACAACGTTCAACACACTCTGCACAACTAGTACAAAGTTCCCTATCAACGATTAAAGGCATTAGTTCTCTCCTCCTTTATCTATTGGAACTAAATACGTTTGTACTTCTCCTGACTTTAATCCTAATTCTAATACTACATGTTTTAGCCAATTCTTATCATCCTTTTCGGGAAAATCGGTTCTATAATGGAACCATCCCCAACGACTCTCCTCTCTAGCAAGTGAAGCATGTACAGAAAGTTCAGCACTATCTAGAATGAACCTTATCTCTTCGAACTTGCTTAACTCATGATGATCTGTAATCTGAATATCTTTCATCTCCTCTCTGAATCTTGGTAACCACCACAGGAAACGCTTCAGTTTTGTTGCATTTTTTGGAGGAATAGCATAATCACTTATTGTTCTACGAACTTTATATTCAAATTCCTGAACTGAAATAGTGCCTATTTTGTTCCTATCCATTATGGATTGTAATCTTCTTTCCTCTTCATTAATTAGACTTTTATCTACCTCTCCAAAGTCAATTTTTTTAACAAATTTAACAGCTTCTTCAGCTGCTACTTCACCAAAGACAAAAGCTCCTGTCAAGTGTTGGAAGGGTACACAAGCAACATCTCCTGCAGCATATAAACCTTTCAAAGTAGTTTCTGCTTTTTCGTTAACTACTATACCAGTCATTCCATGACCTCCACAGAGCTGATATTCTGTTTCGCCTAATTCAATAAGTCCTTGACGAAAATCAATCCCTCGGTTTTCCCAGAATTTCTTTTGAATCGGTCTTTCTACTGTAAAAAGTATTCTTTCAATTTCCTGAATTCTTTCTTCAGAAAGATGATTCATCTTGATGAAAATTGGACCTTTGCCTTTTCGAAGTTCCTTAAGCATATTTTGAGTAGAAACATATTCCAGATCAATTGTTTCTCCATGAGCGTTGACAACTTCCGCTCCTCTAGTAAGAGTAATATAAAGTAGAGGACAATTGATGTCTTTTATCAAAGGAGAACATTGAGCAAATTCAAATCCAGTTAATTGAGCTCCAGCTCTATAGGCTAAAGAATATCCGTCACCTGCATTTCCTGGATAATCAAATGTTCCATGAAGATATCCTGAATTGGGAAGAGAGAATCTTGCACAACCACCATTAGCTAAAATAGTTGCTTTAGCTTTGCAGACAATGAATTCTCCTGTGCGAATATTGAATCCCATAGCTCCATAGATTTGATTATTCTTAACTAGGAGTTTTGTAACTATTGTCCTATTAATAACATTAACACCAGCTTCTTTGACCTTTTTAGCTAAGACAAGTTTAAGATCAGGAGAATCCATCTCTAGAAGAAAACTTCCTTTAGCATGAACTTGTAAAGAAATGTAGTTATTCTCTTCGTCTTTAGGAAAACGAATGCCCCATTCCTCTAGTCTTTTTAATATAGAATAACTTCTTTCAGCCATAGCGTAACTGGGTTTGTAATCTAAGATACCTTCAGTAGCTATTTTAGCTGATTTCATATAGAGTTCAGGTGTAGTAATTCCTGGTTGAACTACTATATTTAGTGCATCCATACCCATAGCAATAGATCCGCTTCTGCTGATTTCTCCCTTTTCAATAATTGTTACATCAGCAGCTGGATTTTGTTCTTTAGCAACAACAGCGGCCATAGTACCAGCACTGCCTCCTCCAATGATGAGAATATCTGTCTCAATATCCATGTAGAAAACCTCTATCAATAAGGTAGAACTTGAGTAACAATATTAATAGATTCCTACAAAATAAGTCAAAATTTCTTAGTAATTATTTTTTATTTATTTGAAAATTAAAATGAAAAATAGTGAATTTTATTCACTTATTAATCTCTTTAGTAGCCATAAAACATTGAATTAAAAGTCGCTCTTACTCGAGATTTACTGTAATTCTTATGTGCTATATGACTATTTCTTCTATGTAGTTTGTTACGATTCCTGTTTTGTTTTGATTTAGGTTCATAGAAGCGAAAACCTAAACCCAGAATCTTCTTTTTGTTTTGTGTTGCCATATTTATCACAGGTATACAATAATCATCAAGCGTATTAGTCTTTATGCGACATATGTCGGGTATTTAAAAGAAAGTGAGAATGACTTGAAAAACTTTGAATTTCTTTATAGATTTTCTATAAATTTATCTATCTCTTTCTTAACCTTTTCATCTTGATTGTGTAACAAATGTCCACCTGTTTTAAATTCAACAAGTTTACTATCCTTTATCTTCTCTGCTAATGTCCTAGCTCCTGAAATTTTAGTTGCTGGATCATCAATAGCATTGAGTATTAGTGTAGGAGTTTTTATTTTCTCAAAAGCAATATCCTCTTCTATTGTGGGATTAGAAACAAATGTATCAAATAAGATACCTCTAGTTCTTTCTGTAACAGGCAATACTGAGAAAAATACTCCTTCCATAAGCTCATTCTTCTCCTCCTTTGAAAGCTCTTTGTGGATTGATTTAGGAAGAAACATTGAGAACATCATTTTCCCAAATAACTTTAGAAAGAACCAGTAAAGAAAATTCGATTTGAAGATAAACTTTGGTGGAGTTCCTGGAGTATATCCTAGCGGTGCATTTGCTGATTGAAGTATTAATCCATTGCAAACTTGTGGGTACTTAATTGCTAATTGCAAAGCTGATGTACTTCCAGCTGAATTTGCATAAATTATAGCATTATTAATTTTTAGATAATCTAACAGTTCCTTATATGCATCAGCTTGTTTCTCGACACTTGGATTTTCTGGTATTTCAGATTTCAAATAACCGAATCTCGAAATAAATACGAACCTATATCTTCTGCTAAGGAAGCTATTTGATAACCCGATACCTTGATCAATACCTCCAGATACTCCATGAAGAATAAGAATTGGAGTTCCTTCTCCCTCTATTAGGTGTTCAATATTACCAAATTTTGATTTATATACCTGGGATTTTATTTTGTTGATTCTGTTATTACTTTGTTTCAACATTCTTTTGTATCCACACATCATCTTTACTTACTTAGCAAATATATTTATAGATTCCTCATCTATTATGCATAGCTGGAATTGAAAAGTAGTAGAATCAAAGCAAAATAGATGATTCTTATGAGAAGAAAACTAAATGATTTAGAGTATCTGAATTTTTCAATAAGTCAACCTTACAATTTAGTTATTGTTTTAAGAATCAAAGGTAAGATTACTGAAGAAGAACTTAAGGAAGCTCTGAATAAAGCTCAAAACCGACATCCTTTACTGAAAGTAAGAATAGAAGCTGATGAAAATGATGCTTATTGGTTTACATCTGAAGGAGTCAAGAAGATTCCACTAACAATTACAAAATATGAAAATGATTCAAGAACAAATTCTCTCTTTCTTGAAAATCTAGAGACTCCCTTCGAGTATGAGAAGAAACAATTGCCCTTATTCAGGACAACATTACTACATTCAAAAGAGCAGGCTGATTTAATCCTTTGTGCTCAACATACAATAACTGATGGTTTATCAATGGTTTTTTTGACAAGAGATCTTATACATTTCTTAAATTATCCAGATTCTGAACCCTCCCCTTTACTCACGCCTATTAAACAAGAAGACATATTTCCTAGTGAAGTCAGAAAAAGGATTCCCAAAAATATGTTTCGAACTAAAGTGATGTTCTTCTTAATGAGAATCTACTATTTCCTAAAATTTGGTAAAAGAAAAACGGATGTTATTCATGCTGATGATTACAAAAAGGATGATCTAAAGCTAATCAAATGGGAGTTGAGTGAAGAAGAAACAAATCTATTTCTTAAGTTATGCAAGAAGAATAATTTAGCGGTTCATAGTGCAGTTTGTACATTGTTTCTCCCACATATCTCTACAATAAATAATCCAGTAAACCTTAGAGATAGGCTTGCTTATCCGATAGGTGAATCATTTGGGCTTTATGCAGGAGGTACTGTAGTAAGAAAGAAGTATAAAGAAAGAAAGGATTTCTGGAAAAATGCGAAAAGATATCAGAGTAGTTTGTACTTGAAACTCCGAGACAAAAAAGTCTACAAAATACATAAAATGGTTCATACTGGAGTACCTCTCAATATTCTCAACGAGTTTGGTCCTATGTTCATTGAAATAGCTGGTAATCAGGAAGCTTTTGCGATTACAAATTTAGGTTCCTTAGATAGATTAGGAATTAAGCTTGATTCTGAGAAATTTTCTATTGATTCATTTTCTGGAGCTGTTTCTTTCGCAATAGGTGCAATTACAGTTTTAGTTTATACAATGCGCGGTAAGATGAGTTTTCATTTTCACTACCTTGAATCTAGACATAACGCGCAGAAAATGAAAAGAATAGCTGAAAATGCTCAATTTAGATTCAGATCATTATTAGCAGAAAATCTAAAGGAGTAAGAAAATGAGATGATACTTGCTTTAAAAGTTATAACGTGGGTTATCTCTGTTCTCATAGGATTTTTTCTACTTATCATTGTTAGTCTTATCCTCTACAAAAACATCTTGAAATACTCTACTAGAATCAGCACAGCTAACGGTATTAGCTCACTAGAAAAGATTACACTGGGTGGTGAAAAGCAATGGATTTTTATTAGAGGAAAAGATAGAACTAATCCAATTTTACTCTTCATATATGGTGGCCCAGGTGAACCTGTTTGTGCCATGGCAAGTTCTCGAAAGTTAGACGCTGAATTGATTAGTTATTTCACAGTAGTTCATTGGGATCAAAGAGGATCAGGTAAATCATTTAGTAGAAAAATATCTGCTGATTCTATGAGTATAGATAGAATAGTTGAAGATTGCAATGAATTAATTGATCATTTGTTGACTAGATTTGACAAAGATAAAGTCTTCATTGTTGCGCATTCCTCTGGAACGTTGTTTGGAATAAAAACTGCACATAAATATCCAGAAAAAATCCATGCTTATGTTGGAGTAGCGCAAATTATCAACGACTATGAGCATGAGAAAATAAATTATGATTTTGTTATAGAAGAAGCTGAAAAATCTGATAATGAAAAACATCAAATTGCGATAAAAGCAATTGGACCTCCACCTTATGAAACACCTAAAAAATTATTCGAAAAAGCTAAGTATATTGTAAGATATGGTGGAATGATAGCTGATTTCTCAGCAAAAAAAATGATAAGTCTGATACTGCCGTATTTAACATCACCTGAATATTCATTATCAGAAGGAATTAGAACAATCTTAGGAAAAGGACGAAATTTCACTACAGAAGCCTTGTGGAAGGAAATAACAGATGTCAATTTTACTAAAGAGATAGATTCAATAAAAGTTCCAATATATTTCTTTGAAGGTAGATATGATATGATTACTCCAACAGTTCAAGTTGAAAAATACTATAAGAAATTGAAAGCTGAAAAAGGAAAGAATCTTATCATTTTTGAAAACTCAGCACATTTTCCAATGTTAGAAGAAAAAGAAAAATATCAAAACATATTGATAAATGATGTTATAAAAGAATGTAATGAAAAATAGAAGAACTAGAATATTAGAATTCATCTTTATACATTAACAAACTATACTCACAATTTGTACGCAATAATTTTTAAATGTGAATGGTTTATTACCTGTAGAATGTTAAACAGACTTACCAAAATCATATTTACCTTGACTATTACTCTCCTAATGATCCAACCTTTAATGTCAATAGGTATGGATGTGGATTGTGCTGAAACTCATACATCGTCTTCATGTACAATCTTTACAGTCTCATTGGGGGATACGGTTCTTTTTGGAAATAATGAGGATTATAAACTAAACAATGCTTACAGATGGTACGTTCCTGCACAGAATGTTTCAACAAATTATTTTGGAGATAAAGAAATCTTTGGTGCAGTTTTCTTTGGATTTGACAATAATGATTTTCCTGATGTTGATACTTGGGAACAAGGTGGAATGAATGAATTTGGACTTTGTTATGATGCAAATGGTCTCCCAGACATTCAGTTGAATCTTGATCCTCTTGCTTCGTATCCATATACTTCCCATGCTTTAGCTCAAGTTTTATGGGATTGTAAAGATGTTGAAGATGTTATTGCTTGGTTTCAAAATCATAAATGGGAGGGTCAACTTGGGGGACAATTCCATTATGCTGATGCTACAGGTGATGCGGTAGTAGTAGGAGTAAATTCAACTGGTCAATGGGTATTCACAAGAAAAGATTCTTCATGTCTTGTTTCAACAAACTTCAATCTAAATGATACAAGTCATGGTCTTTATCCTTGTTCAAGGTATAATACAGCTACACAGATGTTGGATGACATTTCAGCTGAAGAAGATCTTAATGTTTCTGCATGTGCTAGCGTTTTAGAAGCAGTTCATCAAGAGGGAACTTATGCTACCAAATATAGTAATATATGTGATCCTGTGAATCTTGAGTTTTACTTCATTACAGATGAAGATTTCTCAGTTACTACTAAATATAATTTAACAGAAGAGCTTTCGGATACTGAATCTTTTGAACAAAAAAGTAGCTTTATGGGAGTTACTGGAGTACATGGAGGTAATGTTCTAGTAAAAACAGAACAGATTGATATTATATTTCCAGCTAATCCAAATACTAGTGAAACTTATGGAATTGATCTTTTCATTAGTATAATTGGATTTTCTTTATGTGTAGTAGTACATAGGTTATTTATGAAGAGGAAGAAAGTTAATAGTTTCTATATGTTTTAGGGCTATTTCTATCCTCCAATTTATTTTTAAAAGATTACAATTATTTGTACATGTGATAAGAAGTAAGATTGCGATAAGCACTGAACATTATTATTCCTGTGAGGTTTCGAAGAAGATACCCATTAAAATCTCAGTTTTAGCTTTAAATGGACCTGAAGGATTGGGTATTGTTGAAGCATTAGACAGGAAAAAAGAAACTCTTGAAGAGTTTGTTAAATTAATGAAAAAATCTGATCAAATTATTGAGTTTAATGTCACTCACAAAACACCGACAATGTACTGGAACAAAGTTAAACATAAGCTAGATTATCCATCTATACATGATTCTATTCTGGAAAGTGGGAGTATGACTATATTACCTATTATTATAGAAAATGGAATTCAATATCATAATATTTTATCTCCAAGTGCGGATAGTTTTAGAAAATTGCTAGGATATTTACAAGAAAGATTTACTGATGTTAACATTAGAGCTTTATCCTCTAAACCTACAGAAACTTTGCAAGATTTCTTAACAGATAAGCAATATGAAACAATTATGCTTGCTCATAGAAATGGATATTATGAGATACCTAGAAGAATCACCCTAGAAGAAGTAGGAGAAGAACTAGGTATAAAGAGAGTAGCTTGCCAGGAGAGAATACGAAGAGCAGAACAAAAGATTATTAACTATTATGTAAAAGATAGTCTGTTCAGTGACTATGGATTTCAATAATCTATTGAGAGTAGTTTAGTAATAACCGTAAAACATTGAATTATATATTGCTTTTCTTTGAATTCTTTTATGGTTCTTATTCTTCTTTAGATTGTTCCTTCCAGATTTTCTTCTCTTTCTATTTGATTGAGACATATCAGGAAGGATGTCAGAAACTCTCTCAACAATTAAACCTAATTTTTGAATGTTCTTCATTTGTCCTCAGATAAAAATTATCATAATACCGTATTAATTTTCACATGTCGTAAGACGTGTTAATATTAAACGCCGAAAGTTGGTTTTTAAAAAGATTTATCTCTCATCATGGAGAGTTACAGTCATGACTGTACTTATTACACTACTTCGTGGAATAAATGTTAGTGGAAAGAATAAAATCAAGATGGAAGAATTAAGGAGTCTATATGAATCACTAGGTTTCGAAGAAATACATACATACATTCAAAGTGGAAATGTAATATTTAGAACTAATCTTTTGGATACAACCCAAATGATTACACAAATTAGAAATAAAATAAATCAAGAATATGGCTTTGATGTTATTGTTATAGTTAGAACACCAGAAGAATTTGATCAGATAATAAAGAACAATCCCTATTCAGATAAGGATTTGACCAAGGTGCATGTTGCGTTTTTATCTAATGAGCAGTATTCTTATTCAATAGATGAGTTAGAAAAATCTATAACTGGACAAGAGGAGTTTGAAATTAGGGATAAGGAGATTTATCTCTACTTACCTCACGGTTCAGGTAGAACTAAATTAACCAATAATTTTTTCGAGAAAAAACTTGGAATGAAAGCAACAACTAGAAATTTGAGAACTATCAACAAGATTCTCGAGATTTCTAGTTCAATTTAATTTATCGTCAATGTTGCTGAATTTTCACTTTCTTCTACTCATTCTTAGATAAGCTAAAGCCAAAATTCCTATAGCTAGGATCGACATTAGAGGTGAGATTGGTAGTGGTCCTACATCTAGTTCTTTTATAACCTCTCCAGTAACTAAGCAGTTTCCCCATGTGTCGAAGACATATAATTGATATGTAACGGCAGTTCCATTTTCTGGTAGGTTTAGAGTGAATACATACTCATCAAGATTGTTGGTGTTAATTGTAATATTGTTTTTTCCTTCCCCAAAATCATAGGAGAGAATGACTTTATCTATACCAGATGAGTCTGTTACTACAACAGTTAGTGTTACTTCTTCTCCACTTTTTGGTTTCTTAGGATCGAATTTTACACTCTTTAGCTCTGGTGCATTTCCTTCATGGAAATAAGTGACTTTTGTTGAAGAAATCATAGTATTATCCAAATTATCAGTAGCTTCTATTCGATATTGAATCTGTTGAGTTGATTCATCAATTAGTATTGTGTAAGAATACCATCCCTCTGAAACCTCAGTCATTGCCACATCAGTCCAGCTACCATCTGTACTATACGATAAGATGACTTCATCTAACCCATGTCCATCTATAATCTCACACAGAATTTCCACATCCTCACCGAAAATAGGCTCTTCTGGACTTATGCCAATGTCTGCTATATAGGGTCTGCTGTCAATCATAACTGATAAGTTGTAATCGCAAGGACTGCCAAACTCATTTAAAACTCCTATGAAGACTGAGCAATTTTCTGAAGTGGTATACTCTGCGATTTTTGGATTGAATATAGTATAATCACTATCAGCTATCCTTCCTAGGGGATCATATACTTCAAGATTGATCTTTTCCTGTGAATTGGAATGAAGCTCAGCATATAATCTATCACCAGCTACAAGGTCAACAGCAAAATATTGATTGTCCCCAGTAGTAATCTCAAGTTCTTCTCCATCAGCTATCTTAGAAAGAATGTCTGGAAGGGTCTCTCGCCAAGCATAGATGAAATCCTCCCAACTGCTATTCATTACGAAATCAAACCCATAATATGGATTAGATTGATAATTGACATATTGTTGATCACTATTAGCATAAAACTGATTATAATCTTCATTTGGAATTGTAGGAAAATAAATCAAGAGTCCAAAAGGATGAACTGTAAAAGATGAGTAGCTCAAAATATTGATGTCTTCAAGAGCAGCTTGAACATCAGCAGCTTGATTAACAATATCTACTGAGGTACTACTTTGTAGATTTATAACAAATTCATGTATGTCTGATCCATAGCTAGGATAATCATCTGAGGGAGCAAGCTCTCTAGCTAGAGCAATTTCAGATCCATAAGTATCTAAATTATCCATTAGAATAGTAGCTAAATCATCTATTTCTGTCTGAACAGTCGTCATGTCTGTAGTATTCCAAATACCAAATGTGACATCTGAACTATATTGGTCCACATAAGTTGTACAGATGTGTTCTCCTAAAATATCTCCAGTCATATAGGGATCAGCTAAAAGAAAAGGTAAGAAGTTTTCATAATCCCAACCGTCTCCTGGTTCATTTAACAGAGAGACACCAACATAGTCAGCATAAGGACTGACTTCGTAAACGATTTCATATTGTCCCATTATACACGCATCCATTCCTAGAAAATCAAAATGATATCCTACTAGTGCTTCTTGAAGCTCGTTTATTCCAATACTATCTCCATTATTATCATCATCCCAACAAATTCCTTCAAAACCTCCCCCATGATCCCATAAACTAAGACCATATCTTTTTGCAGGATAGTTAGTTGTGACAAAATCAATGAAACTAGTGAGTGTATCCCCTCTCCCCATATTGATTTCTCCTTCTACACTGATAAGAGTAGATTCAATTACATCAGGATCAGAACCAGCTTCAATGTAATAATATCTTGCATCATCCCAAGTTATGCCATATTCTGAGTTTGCGCTGGTCTCATGACCGCATAAGTCAACTAAAACTATAATGTTGACATCAGCTGTAGATCCTCCTGCAGCTTCCATCTCATTGATATCATCAATGGCATTTGCTTCAAGGTTGTTATCTCCATCTAAGTAGACCATAAATGTCCATTCTTTGACTGGGATTCCATTGTTCAGTTCGGTTTCAATGTCAGTAGCTTTTACATCTAAAGCATCCACCTTGTAATAACTTATCATTGAAACCTGGATGAAAAGAGATATCATAAGTATTAAACTGATTAACCTTTTCTTACTCATGAAAAATTAATATGTACTTGCATTTTTAATTCTATTGGAATCTTTATGAAACTAAAATGTTTATTCGAAATTTACGTAAATACTCATATGTGAAATGATAATCAAAAAGAACAAAGATTTATATAAATGCTCCAAGACCCAAATCTTTAGTCGTCTTTGTGATACTAATTCACTTCAAAATTCAGAGGAGAAAAACAATTGTTAGGCTTTTTCTTCCCTATATAAAGAATTACTGACGATAAAACTAAAGTGATTCAAATGACTGAAAAAAAAGGATTTAAGTGGCCTTGGGATTATTTGCATTTTCAAACCAAGGGACGTGGTTTTATCTTTGCAAACGGTGCAAAAGGTAAGTTTATGGCAACTACCTATTTTGCTGAATGGTTAGTATTTTGGTTTGCCTTATTCATGACTGCAATTGTTACAGCAATTGTTTTCGCTGTTAGAGGAATTTGGGCTGCTCCTAACGCAGTTGGATTATATTTCTCATACTTAGGATGGGGTTTGTTTGTCTCGTTCATAATTGCATGGTTCTTCTTTGTATTCATAATTGGACCATTAACAATGAGTATGGTTCAATATGACTTTAGAGCAGATTTCAGAGCATCGAGTCCAAGAGAACTTATGTTCTCAAAGAAATCATGGAAATTCTGGATTTGGGGTATTTTAGTTGACACAATGATTGTGATTCCATTATCAGGTTTTGTACCATTCTTCAACAATCTAGTTCTTCTAAAATTACCTGCTTCTGTTGCTTGGGCAGCAGCTTGGAATTGGCATGAATTCATAGATGCCTATTGGAAAGCATGGATTTTAGCAATAATAATCATTGTCTTCCTTCTTGTGTTTCTTAAATGGCAACTTGGTCCAAACAAGAAGACTCTAGAACGAATGAAAGCTCAAGGACCACCAAAATAATAAATCCAAACAGATATGCGGAAACTTCAATAGTTTTCCTTTTTTTTATTTTTAATTTCAGTTGCTCTATAGTTGAATAAAAAAATTTACAAGTTTCTAGATCAATTATACTCTAAATACTTCGTCTCCAGGACGCACCCTATCTGGAGTTTTAATGCCTACTTGTTGACCTTTCTTAACTGTTTCCACATCTTTTCCTTCTATTTGCATAGAGATAACTTTCATAGTAAAGTCTGTAGTTGCACCTTTAAAGTGCAATTCATCTCCAATATTTAATTCTTTATAGACTTCTATTGCAGCTACACTAGGCTTTGCGAAAAACTTGAAAACTGAACCAATCTTTTCTTGACTCAATTAATCACCAATATTTTTCTCTCACTACTATATATAATATTTATCCAACAAAAAAAATGCTTAAATTATCCTCTATCAAGTATTTTTTGTAAGATGAGTAGTATTAACAGTAATAGAATAATGGCTTTGAAAAAAAAGAAAAGAAAAAAAGAAAAGGAGCTTCTAGAAATAGAATTGCTTGAATTGATAATAGAAAACATTAGTCTGAAGTGTATAAGTTAATGCTGAAAGATAATGTTTAATCGGATTAGTTTGTAGTGTGTCTGGAATCCAGAATCTAATTTCCATTCTATTAAAAATATACCCATCACATGTTGAAGGAACATTGATTTGGATGTTTCCATTGTATTCTACTTCAACAGCATACCATCCTTCTCCATTTATAGTTGGATAACTCAAGTAATTTCCATCACTGAAAGTTACAGGTACATCTTCTTCTATATTTTCAGAACCTGTATCAACTATTCTGATAT
>JAEOSZ010000043.1 GCA_016840095.1 Candidatus Heimdallarchaeota archaeon | reverse complement strand
CCAAGAAGTAAACCAATAACAGAAGCTGCTTCAAATAAGCTTGAAGTCTTTCTATCGATAAGTTGCAAAGCTTCATCTTTGGTCATTTTCTTCTTTCCGGAACGGAATTTTTGTTCTAAGTATAAAGAAGTAGATAGAGTGTGAATTGCTTTTATTAATTCGTCAACTATTTCAATCACATGTGTTTTAGATGCTAAACTTAGTGCTAAACTACTCAGAGAATATGAAAGAGAAAGAGCTGCAAAAGTTGAATACTTTAGATAAAATGATTTCTGTTGTCTTCTATAAACATCTTTGTCAAAAATATCATCGATGAGAAGAGAAGCATTGTGAATAACTTCTAAAGAACAAGCGGCAGCAAGACTTGAATCGTTTCTTTCCTCGTTTGAAATCATTTCAAATGAAAGAAGACATATCAGAGGTCTAATTCTTTTCCCTCCATTTTGAAGGATATGATCAATTAAATCATTAATATCATCATCATAAGGACTGTGATTCCTTAAGTCTGATAAGTAAGTGTTAATTTGATCAACTTCAATAGGAAGATCAAGCTTTTTAGAAGTCACTTAAATCATGATAATTCCATCGTTGGTATTCAAAAACTTATTGAATTGTCGAGGTTTATGCTATATTTAATCCAATCAAACTGCAGAAGATTAAGAATTGCTTAAAGAAAATTATAACAATAATTGTTAGAACAAAAGCAATGAATGAAGCTAAGAAAACTCCTGGTTCAGGTGATGAAAACTCAAATTTCATCTGAAGGGGAATGAAGAAAATATGTTTTAATAATCTATACAGATATATCAATGAAAATACAGCTCCAACAAGAAGAATTATAGTTGTTGTAATCATTCTTGGACACAAGTATTCAGGAAAAGTAATCTTCTCTGATACTATCAGTATTGACAAAGGTCCAGCAAATAAAACAAGTGCGTTCAATAGTAAAAATATGAATTGCGAGAGGGAATATCTACTTACTTCTCTCAAAACCTCTATGCTATCAGACTGAAAACTCTTTGAAATTGCACCAACTGAAGAAATGGAAAGTGATATTGTTAAGATGAATATCAGAATACCATAAGATACAGTTCTCAAAGTCAAATTAATTACTTCTTCTGTTAATACTGTTGAAAACAAATCAGACAGAATTACTAAGATTATTCCTGAAAAGATTATACTAATATAATGAATTAATTTTTGTAATCTTTCTTCTGTCATTGCAGCAAAAACTCCCCAGATAACATAAACAGAACCACACACAGTATATAACCAAATCAGAACACTTGATAATGGTGAAGCAGCAATTGTTACAGTGTATCTAGTCAAGAAAGCTAGAGCCAAACCTTTCTGAACAGAAATGATGATTTGTGTGATACTATTGAACTTTACATCTTCTGATTCGAAAAAGGTGAAGTGGAATGGAGGACCTCCAATAAGGATTAACAACCCAGTTACTATGAAGATCTCACTCAAATACTCCCAAAACTGCAGAGTTGTGTTATCAATAGATAATAGAAATTCATTCCCAGAAAGAGAATGAGCTGAAAAACCTACAAATAGAAATGATAAAGCTAAACTGCTTATCATTAAATAATTTCTAATAAACGATTTTTGTTTTCTTGGCAAATCAGCGGTGAAATTTCTAATGAAGAAATTAATACTTGAAAACATTATTACAAAACCAAAGAAAATGAAAACCAATGATTTTGCGGAGGTAATAAAGAAAGTACTCACATTAATGAGTAGAAGAGAAACATATAGCACATGGTTCTTCCTGAACTTCAAATCTACTTCAACTATAGATAGAAATGTACCTATGATTACAGCAAAAGCTATTGCATAATATAATCCTGTAGTATAAGCTGTTATGTTCAAATTTAGAGCTATACTATGATTACTCCCAAGAGGAGAGTAGATATAACTATACATTACTACAGAGATTATGCACGAAATAAGAGTAATATAACCAGAGATGATTCTCATTCTTGTTCTTAGTTTTTTAAATCTCGAAACTATTTTAGGAGACAATGCCCCTAAGAGTAAAAGTAATATGATTCCTATTAGTAGAATTTCTAGTGGCAAATAGCTATAAAGAAAGAAAGCTGGATAACCCATTAGATTGCACCTCCAGCATATAGACCTATCACTAAAGCAAGCAGTATTCCTAGACCTAATATAATGAATAATAATTGAGTCCTCAGTTTAGCTTTTTCTAGACTTCGAACAAAAAGAGAACACTTCTTAAAGAAATTAATAGTTTGAGGGGCTGCAACATTCTTGATATAATCTCTTATAGATTTTGATACTAAAACGAAGAATCTAGCAATTCCTAAAATGATAATCTTGTAAAAGAAATCTCTGATGCAATATTCATAAAACCAAATAATGGAAGGTGTAAGAACTTTATCTCTAATCCAATATATTGGAGTAATTATAAATTCAAGATTGTAAATTCTTTGAAGTGGTTCTTGGATTTTTTCAGAGAATTGATCGAGACTTTTTGAAACTTTCTTAATGAATAATTCTATTACAATATAAGAAACAAGAATAACAAACCATCCTATGAATATCGGGATAAGTGCAATAGGTAAACTCTCTTGTACAAAATCTACAGGTAAGGAAAATGGATTTAGTAAATCAAAAATAGGATAAAGAATGCAATTTAGGGATAAGAATACCACAATTAAAGTGAGAGGTATAATTTCAGAGATTCTTAATATTCTATGTAAGCTTTGTTCAAAATATCTTCTACTAAATTGCATATAAATCAAGTAAATACCTAGTAAAGAAACGATTACAATGACGTAAACAGCTATACTTGAATTTATGATGGTTGTTGTGAAGAGATAACCAATGTTAAGTAAATTACTACTAAATGGAATAACTGAGATTATTGTGATTCCCACTATTGTAAAAATTAAAATATCGATTGTTAGTTTGATTATTATTTTACCTTTATGTTCAGAACTAGGAATCTCATCGTCAGTTGTTGATTTTGATGAAATAATCATTAAACCTAGAAATGCAACAGGCATCAGTAATAAGATTTGAAAGGCACTTGCTAAATTACCTACACCTAGTAATATAAGTAGCAAACCGATTGAAGCTGTAAAAATCAGTATCTGTTTATCCTTATCTTTTGTTGTTAATATTCCCACAATTGTAGCAATTACTGAGAAAAGCACACCATACCATACAAAATAATTAGGGACAACTATAAGCAATTTAGATATAGGTGAAATGAAAATAAATGATATACCTACAACAATGTTAATCATAATAATATTGAACTTCCAGACAGATTCTTCTGAACTAACTTTTGATAACCAGCTGTGAAATGGAAACAGTGAACTTCGTGCAATAATCCCTAGTAAGAATAAGCAACAGAGAATTATAAAATAAGGTTTGTAGATGAAAAATTTGAACTGGATATCACTAAGAATAGTATCGAAATCAAAACTATGAGATCTTCTGAAAAGAAGAATTGAAGAAACAAGAATCAATAAATCACCAAATACAATTGAACCATTCATTGTCTTCAGATTTCTCTGTTCAAAAGATGATAAAAGCTCGATTAGAATTAAGTCAAGAAGTATCAGAAAGAATAATAACTGAAAGAAATTTGGAGAAAGTATCACGAGTATTAATACAGCTGAATAAATCGCTATTCTATCAACTTGATTGATAGTCCAAATTTCTTTATTCCAAGACAAGTAGAAGTTTATTAAAGCTAAAGCTGTAAGGAATGAAGCATAAAGTAAAATCTGTATCTGCGATAGTTGTAAACCAACAGAGAAGTTGAAACTCGAGATAGAGAATAATGTAAACTGTTCAGATAGTTCTGGATTACCAGTTGTATTTAGGTGAGTAATAGTTAATGCAAGAACTATAAATGAAATGACGATAAGTATTGAAGATACTAGGCTCGAATATAACCTTTTGAGATTAATAGATTCATTGTCTACGAATAACAGGAAACGTCTGAAGAGTGGAAGAGAGATTGAAACTAAGATTTGAGCAATAAGCAATATGATGATGTTATTCAATTTCATCCTCCCTAACAATTTTTACTGTAGCTTCTGATAGTAAATGATCTCTGAAGTGGAATACCATAATGATTGTTGCTGCTACTAATCCTAGTAGTAAGAAAATAACAGTATCAGAAGTCAATATAGAACCTGAAACAAGAAGAATACCTGAAAGAAAGAGAAAGAGAAAACTCATGGACAATTGAAGTTTAGATTTTGCAAACATTATGAGTAACAAACCTAAACAGAAACAAATGAGACTTAATGCTATCAAATAACTCATGAATACCATAGTTCGTCAACTCCTCTTTTGTCGTGAGATCGAAATCCGAGAACAAATAATATAGTCACAATAAGTAAAAATATAGTTCCAATAATAATGAAAGTAATTGCATCATAATTATTATAAAAGAGTGAAAAGAATGATGTTTTCTCTACCCAGATTACTTGGTTTTCAGATAGGAGATAAAGAATATAAACTGTAATTATAGGAAAAGCTAGTAAAGTAGCGAAGCTAATAGTCTGGAATTTATTACCTGTCTCCTTGAAACCTTTATCAGTTTTCGAATCATACAAACTGAATACAGTTATTCCTATAATAAATAGATATGAAAAACACAAACTAAAAACGAAAAAGATGATATGTCCTATAGAAAGGAACACAAAAGAAAATGAAATGAAGCTTGCTAGAAAAGCAACAAAACTCATACGATTTGAAATTAGTATTCCTTTAATAATTAGACCAACACCTATGAAACTTCCCAGAAAATAATAAGCATCAGTTTTTACTTTTACAAACAAAATAACTAAAATTGCAAATACTAAAACAAGAGTAATTTTTGTACTTAACCAGAAGTATTGCTTAATCTTGATGAAATTTGGAATAACAATTAAAATAGCAATAATTAAACTAAAAATTGAGATTAACAGTATAGAAGTTAAGTAAGATAATTCAATCATCTCAATACATTTAGATGTAATAAAAAGAAAGATAAAAAGGTTTGGGAATCAAAAATAGAGTGTTCTATCTCGTTCCCTTTCTTCGTTTCTTCACGTATATACCAAAGAGGAAACTTAAAGTTATAATTGTTAAGTAAGCTAGTGGATCAGAGAAGAATGGTGTTGCTACAAGTTCAGGAATTGGTTGGTTGTCAGTAAACACTGGAACTGAAACATTGTAATCCGGAAAAGTTGGCTCATCTGGTACTATTGGATTGGATGCACCAAAAGTTGTAAAGTTTCCAATTGTATAATTTAATCCTAACTGATATTTGAACTGAAGATTAACCCCTTCAGCTTTTGTTAGATTTACATAATAGATTGGTATGTCATGAATTAGATTGATAGCTAAATCATCATAAAATGGATCAGGATAATAGAGAACTTCCCATTTTAATGGAGAGCTTTCAGGAATTCTTAAACTCCATTGAGAAAATACAACAACTCTGAATAAATTATTCATAGTTGTATAATTGAGATGATCTAAATCGAAGAGATTAACACCATAGAATCCGTAATAGACATCCATTTCTAAATCATCATCTGTATCAAATCCCATGATATCCATATATAGTGCTGGTGTGTCATAATCTCCATATGATTCATTATATCCATCTGCAACAGGATCATAAACCAGACGTCTAACTTGATCACTACTAATTCGCATTGTACCAGTGAAATCCCATACTTCTTCATCTTCTTGAGCTGAAACACCTATTGAAAGATTATATGAAATAACAAATAGTGATGTTACCATTAATGTTAATATAGCGAGAGATATCTTTTTCATATTAATTTCCTCCTATTTCTTCGAGCAGAGGTAAATATCATTATAGCTAGTGCAAAAGAAGCTATTAATGCAGTGAATGGAAAATCAACTTGAAAACTGTGAGTTCGAGGCAATGAAGTTCTCTGAACATTTTGTGCAACAGTTATGTTAAATTGTGGCCACCAATCTTCTTCAGGGTACGCATAATTTGTAGGATCAGTTGCATTAACTGGACCAGTAAAGATAGGATTGTCGGGTCCAAAAGTAGTGAAATTTCCATTTATAACAGTTTGATCTTTATTGATTTGCTGCCAATGACCAACTACTCCAGTTTGTGAAACAAAATTGGCTATATGAACTGGGAAGATTAGATGATCTGAAGGATCGTACAATTCTGGTAATGTATACTGGGTAGAACTTACAACAACATCATAAATATCTGCTATTGCAGGATCATAAGAAACTGTACTAGCGTTTATTATATCTGAATACCAATATACATCGTACCAACTCATTCCTGCTTCAGCACTTACATTGAAACCATATTTTCCTCCAAGACTTGACTCTTCAAAGAACAATGAATAGAGAGGAGCATTACGTAATGCATTTATTCCATGCATAGCTACCATTATATTTATTTCTTTTACTTCGTCATCTACTGAATCTAAACAGAAGATAAATGTCCTTCTACGATAATTATCGAGACCAAAGGGAGGTATGTATCTAATACGGTGATTTTGCCTGTTGAGAATTCCTTGGTAATCCCATACATTTGTAAATTCAAAAACTCCTGTCACAGGACTAGATTGATGAATTGCGAATGGAACTGCTAAAAATGCAAGGATTAATGTTAAACTGATTAGTTTGTTCTTTTTCACTCTATTTCCACCAGAAATACATTCTATAAGAAGAGTTCAAATGACATTTATAACTGTTTTTATCCCAAGTTAATTCAATCAAAATTTCATGGTATAACATAAGTCTTAAATCGTTTATAAAAAAACTTGAACCAGATGTCATGGCTAGAAAATCGAGAGAGAACTCATTCTGCAAAAGAGATTCTTAAGGTTATCTGGCCCTATGTAACAAGAAGAAAAGGATTTCTAATTTTTATTATTATTGTTTCATTTTTTGCTTCTATCGTTGGTTTAGTTTCCCCATTACTTGTTAGAGAAGTAATAAACAATGCAATTCCAAATGAGAAAATGAATCTTGTTTGGATATTTGGTCTAAGTATTTTCGGAGTTGCAATCTTTGGAGGATTTATGACTTATTATTCAAGATTCTATTCAGCTAAATATGCTCAACAAGCTGTCTTTGAGCTTAGAAATGACATTTATGAAATTCTCCAAAAAATTAGTCTGGAATTCTATGATGACGAGAATACTGGACAAATAATGACAAGGGTTACAACTGACTTAAATGCAATTCAAAGTCTTATTAGTTTCACTTTAAGATTAATTATGAATGGTTTAGTTTTCTTCATTGGAGCTTATGTAGCAATGTTAGTAATGAGCTGGAAGCTAGGACTGATTCTAGTGGCATTGTTTCCAGGTTTTATATGGTTAGTGTATTGGTTCAGTGCAAAAGTTCGACCTCTTTTTTACAAAGCTAGAAGACAGTTTGGAGACGTTACATCAATTTTACAAGAGAATGTTACTGGTGCTCATGTTGTGAGAGGTTTTGCTCAAGAAGAAGATGAAATCAAGAAATTTGACAGTTCAAATACTGTTTATAGAGATTTAAGAATCAAAACACAGGTTTATCGTGCAGTTTATTTTTCAACTATGACTTTACTCATAGGTATAGGATCAACTCTAGTCATAGTAGTTGGTGGAATTGCTGTTACAAAACAACAACTTTTGCTAGGAGATTTTATAGCTTTTCTCTCTTATCTAGCTCTTCTGCCTGGACCTACAAGACAGTTAACATGGCTGGTTGGAATACTTCAAAGATCTTTAGCTAGTGGGGACAGAATAATAGAATTAATCGAAGCAAAAAGAGAAGTTCAAGAAGATCCAAATGCAATTGAACCACCAAAATTCTTAGGAAATATATCCTATAAAGATGTAAGTTTTGAATATGAGGAGGGAAGATTGATTTTAAACAAAATTCAAGTTAACATTCCAGCGGGACAAAAAGTTGTAATTCTAGGTGGTACTGGAAGTGGAAAGAGTAGTTTTGTAAACCTCTTATCAAGATTCTATGATCCTACTGAAGGTGAAGTGTTAATAGATGATAAAAATGTTAAGCGATACAAATTGAAAAAGATGAGACAACAGATTGGTCTAGTTCTTCAGGAGACATATCTCTTCAATGCTACAATCAAGGAAAATATTGCTTTTGGAAAACCTGATGCTGAAGATGATGAAATTCAAGAAGTCTGCAAAATAGCAAGGATGCATGATTTTATTACTAGCTTACCAGATGGATATGGAACCAAAGTTGGTGATCGAGGTATCACTTTAAGTGGGGGACAAAAACAGAGACTATCGATAGCAAGAACGCTTCTTACTGATCCTTCTATTCTTATTTTTGATGACTCTACAGCGTCTGTAGATGCTGAGACTGAAGCTCAAATACAAGAAGCCCTGAATATTCTAAGTGCGGGTAGAACAACACTAATAATATCACAAAGAATTTCTTCCGTCCATTATGCTGATAGAGTACTAGTTTTTGAAGAAGGACGAATTATACAAGATGGAAGCCACAATGAATTGATTGAGGCTCATGGACTATACCAAGAGATTTACCAAACACTTGCAGAAAGCTATGGGACAGATATTGATGAAAATGACTCAAATCAAGGAGGCTATGAGTAATGGGACATATAATGCGTTATATGGCTAGGGAAGAAGAACAAAGAGAGAAGAAATATTCTGATTGGATATTATTCAAGAAAATACTTAGTATTTTTGGTTATTATAAAAAAGAAGCATTCTCTGTTCTTGCCATAGTAATCCTATTTTCACTTTTCACAACAACCATACCTATTCTTATGCAACAAATAATAGATTTCTTCATAAAACCTTATTCTTCAGATAATCCAATTGATTATATCATTACAGGCTTCAGAAGAACATTTGTTTCTAATTATAGTTCATCAAATATTGGAATTTTAAGCAAAAGTTTTACCGTTCTAATTCCCCCTTCAGCAAGTGAGATTTCCAACTCTCTGATTATCATGGGAGCTATGTATTTACTGTTTATAATTATCAACTTCATTTTAATTTTAGTTAGAACAATCTTCTTTGCAAAATTGGGTCAAAGAATGATTTATCGCATCAGAAATGATTTGTTTTCAAAACTTCAGTATCTCTCTTTCGACTATTTCACTGAAACAGAATCTGGAAGAACGATTTCAAAACTGACGAATGATGTAGATTCTCTTGGTGAATTATTAACAACGGGTATTATAGATATCTTTGCGGACTTCATTAGTCTTGTTTGGATACTTGCTTTAATGTTTATCTTAGACATTAAGATGACTTTGTTAACATTTACAGTTATTCCAATTCTGATTCTGATTGCCTTCTTTTTCCAGAAACGTGTAAGATCAGCTTACAGAAGAACAAGAGTTGCTATAGCACAAGTAACTGCAAATCTACAGGAAACTATTTCGGGAGTTAAAGTTACAAAAGCGCTTTCAAGAGAAGACAAGAATATCAAAAATTTCAAGGATTTAAACAAAGAAAATTACTCTGCTAATGTTCAAGCAGCTGGAGTATCTTCCCTGTTTATGCCTATAATTCAACTTATAGCAGCTTTGGGGAGTACTATTGTGATTATCTTTGGAGGTTATTCTGTTATATCACTAGGAACTCTCACATATGGTAAACTCTATGCATTTTTGGAGTATTCTAATAGATTTTTCATGCCAGTGATAAGTCTATTTACTTTCTATACTGTTATTCAATCAGGGTTTGCAAGTGCAGAAAGAATATTTGAGATTCTAGATGAAGAACCTTCAGTTAAGAATGCAAAAAATCCAGTATTTCCTGAGAAAATCAAAGGACAAATCATTCTTGATTCTGTTGACTTTAGATATCAACCAGAGGTACCAATTCTAAAGGATATCAATTTAGCTATTAGTCCTGGAAAGAGTATAGCTCTTGTTGGTCAAACGGGGGCTGGAAAAACTACAATTACTAAATTATTATCACGTTATTATGATGTAACAGGAGGACAATTGAGAGTTGATGGAATTGATATTAAAGAAATTGATTTAGAAACTCTCAGGAAAAATATAGCTGTAGTTCCTCAAGATGTTTATCTCTTCAGTGGTTCTATAATGGATAATCTAAAGTATGGAAGAAAGGAAGCATCAGATGATGATGTTTTTGATGTATGTCTAATTCTTGGTCTTCATGATTACATCCTAAAACTACCTGAAGGATATGATACTGATGTTAAAGAAGGAGGGTCAAGGTTATCTCTAGGACAAAGACAATTGATTTCTTTAGCAAGAGCTGTAATTGCTAACCCTAGCATTCTCATTCTAGATGAGTGTAGTAGCTCTGTGGATCCTATTACTGAATCACTTATTCAGAAAGGAATACATTTCATTCTGCGGGATAGAACTTCCATAATTATTGCTCACAGATTATCAACAATTAAGACAGCATCACAGATAGTTGTTATTGATGATGGAGAGATTGTTGAAATAGGAGTTCATGAAGAGTTGATGCAGAAGAAAGGTAAATACTATGATTTATATCAAACTCAACTAACAAGTAACATTGTCGAATAACCAGTGGTATACTCATTTCACAATCCTTTTTATAGTCCGATTTTCCCCTTTTTTTGAATATATATGGCTAGGTTAGAAGAGCTCATTGCTAATGAAGAAAATAGAGTTTTATGTCTTGGAAATGAAGCTATAGCTAGAGGTGCAATTGAAGCTGGTGTTCAACTATATGCTGCTTACCCAGGTACTCCTAGTAGTGAAATAAGCACAGCCTTAATTTCTGCATCCAAAAAATTAGATTTTTATGCAGAATGGAGTACTAATGAAAAAGTAGCTTTTGAAACAGCATATGCTGCCTCCATCAGTGGTGTTAGATCAATGACAGCATGCAAACATGTTGGAATCAACGTTTTAGCTGATGCTCTATATAGTGCTGCTTATATGGGTACTAAAGGAGGGTTTGTTCTACTAGTAGCTGATGATCCACACTGTTTTAGTAGTCAGAATGAACAAGATTCAAGATGGTTAGGTGTATCTGCTCAGGTCCCAGTTTTAGAACCTTCAAATCCACAAGAAGCGAAAGAATTCACAAAGAAAGCTTTTGAAATAAGTGAAAAATTTGAAGCAATAATCGTAGTTAGGTCAACTACTAGAATCTCACATGCTAGGTCTGATGTGCAGTTTAATACATATGAGACTAGTTATAGAGAAGGTGACTTTGAGAAAAGTAACAGATACAAATGCTTGCCAGCTCTAGCAAGAGCAAATCATCCAAAACTTGTAGCTAAGATGGATGCAATTAAAGATTGGATTCATGAAAGTGGTTTGTCAGTTATTGAAGGTACAGATAATAAAGAGTATGGAATTATTACAAGTGGAATTTCTTATGCTTATGTCAAGGATGCTCTGGAGATTTTAGACAAAGAAGTACCAATTCTTAAACTAGGAATGGTAGCACCACTTGACGAAACTACAATAATCAATTTTGCCAAAGAAAAGAAGAATATCATCTTCATTGAAGAAGTAGATCCTTACCTTGAAGATAGAATCTCAGCTCTTCTGCTTCAAAATGGATTATACCCAAAAATTCATGGTAAATGTTCAGGAATCACCAAAAAATATCATGAACTGAATTCAAGAATGGTTGCGGAAGCATTAAGAAATATTATTGGAGGAGATCTGAGTTCAGTAGCAGAAATTCAAGAAGCAGAAGGAGAGATAACTGATTTTATACCCTTCAGACCACCATTATTCTGCCCAGGTTGCCAACATAGAGCTGCTTTTTGGGAATTATCTAAAGTAGTTAGAAAGAACAAGGGAATTTTTGCTTCAGATATTGGCTGTTATTCTCTTGATCCTTGGGTAACAGATACAATCTTGTGTATGGGTGGAGGAATAAGTATGGCAAATGGATTTTCTAGAGTGATTAAAGATAAACCAATTTTTGCTTATATTGGAGACAGTACATTTTTCCATACAGGTCAAACAGCTCTTGCGAATGCTGTTTACCACAAAGCTAACATCAACGTGTTGGTGCTTGATAATCGAATGACAGCTATGACAGGTTTTCAACCTAATCCAACTGAAGAAATAGACATAGCTGATGTTGCAAAATCTCTAGGAGTAGAATATGTTGAAGTATTCGATCCATATGATTTCGAGAAGGGTAAGAAAGTTTTCGAAGATGCAGTTAAGCATGAAGGACCAACAGTAATAATAATGCGAAAAATTTGTGCAAATGAGTGGTGGAGACAACAAAGAAGAAGTGGTCAAAAAATAGAGGTCTATGAAATTGATCCTGAGGTTTGCATCGCCTGTGGTACATGCATTGTTCAGTATCAGTGTCCTGCTATTTCTTGGAGTCTAGATAGTAATTCAAAAGGAAAGAATTACTCAGTAATTGATCCTTCGATGTGTACGGGATGTAGTGTTTGTTCTCAAATTTGCCCTGTGAAGGCAATATCAAAAGCGGGGGATAAAAATGAGTAAAGCATATCAAATGATCGTCTGTGGTGTAGGAGGGCAAGGTATCCTTACAATTACTGATGTTATAGTAATTGCAGCTCAGAAGAAAGGTTTGCATGTTCTTGGATCAGAAGTTCATGGAATGGCACAAAAAGGAGGATCTGTAGTAACTAACCTAAAAATAGGAGATAAACTTCATTCCCCTACTAATCCTATAGGAACATGTGAAGTTTTAGTTGGTTTAGAACAAAATGAAACTCTTAGATATATGAAGTTCTTAAAACCTGGAGGAACAGCTATTACATCAAATACAGTCTTATTCCCTATAACATGGAAAAAGGATAAAAAAGCAGCTGATAATGCTAAGGAGAAAATAGAAGAAAACATTTCTAAATTTGATGTGAAATTAATGATGATAGAAGCAGAAGAATTAGCTGTTAAAGCTGGTTTAGCTCTTACTCAGAATATCGTACTCCTAGGTGCATTATCTCAAGTTGAAAATTTTCCATTATCAGCAGATGAGTTAAGAAGTGCACTTAAAGAAAGAGTTCCAACTAAATATATAGAACAGAATCTCAAAGCTTTTGATCTAGGTATTAAATCAATAAAGAATCTGTGAAATGTACAACTTACATTTATTCTATAGCTTTGGCAAACACGTTGTTCTCACAGAGAAAGTTCTCTGAATTACCTTTCTTCTTCAACCGGAATTATCACAGTGTCTATTATCTGTTCTCCAGCTACTACTTCATCTACTGAATGAATTGAGGAACCATAATCTCTTAATACATCTTCAATATCTTTGTAGACTAAATTATCGCCTACAATAGTTACTATTATTCCTTCTGTGCTTGAATCGGTTTCTGTTCTTGTGATATTGACAGAATCAACACCATTTAATTCAGCTACAGCATATGCCAAAACATCAATTCTTGGTTGATGAGGTTTTAAAACATCGAGCACTAATCGCCTTATTCGGACAGTTGTTGTGGTTTCGCTCATCTTGAACTCACGTAAATTAATAAGTTAATTATTCAAACTTTTGAAGCTTCAATTCTTAAACTTTCTGTTATCGAAACGAATAAGAACTTTAATATATTTTCCTTAACATTGTTCTTTTGTATTACCATAACGCAAAACAATATTAAAGAATACAAAGAATAAGAATTGAGAGCGTATAATTACAAAGTATAATGTGTGAGGTCTATGTCTAAACATTTTCCCTATAATTTATGGATTTCAGCTGGAAGCGATGCAGGAATTAGTTTTGCAACTATTGGAAGCCTTGCTAAAGATTCTAGTATGATGCAAGGTATTCTATTATCCCTACAAACATTAATGACTACAGAAGTGGAAGTAACCAACTCCCAATTTATGACCGGTGAAAACGAATATGTTAAATTTGGCACATTCACCCTGGCTGAAGAAGCAGATAATGTTGTAGTTCAATATGTGTTAAAATCAGACCAAGCAGGAAAACTTAGTAAAACTGACGAACAACTTGTTCAGGAGTTAGCTTTATCCTTCTGTAGGTTTATCGTTTTAACTCCCAATTTTCATCAGAACATGGCTTCAGGAAAGATGATTTCCCCAGACTATGTCTCAAAAGCTTTTCTCAAAGCTTGCACAATAGCGAAACAGAAAGTTTCTGTATCAACTAGCAATAAAGGATTGGTCGAATTAATTACTAAAAATGTTAAAATTCTTGAAACCGATCCAATAAAGTTTCCAACAATAGCACAACTCAAAGATTTGAAAGCTTGGCTTGGAGAGGATGAACACTCATGGGAAAAGGGTGCTATGATACCATTCAAGCGTCAGCTTCTAGTTCAAATGGTAGCACAAGATATCTTAAACCAAATCATTACAGACGATCCTTTTGTACTTATTGAATATGAAAGACCAAGATTTGCAATTGAAGAAATTCGAAATACTATAGAAAAAAGTCTCAAAGCTAAAGATGTTAAACCTCAAGAGCTTATTGACAAATATCTCTCCAAGAAGATGGGTAAAAAAGTTACATCAGAACTGAAGAAACTATCTATTGATGAAATTCATTCTGCAAGTTCTTTTATTGCACACAACTTAGCAAAAGAAGTAATTTACAGTGTTGCCAAAGATGATCCACTCTTCTCTTTAATCGATTTTAGAGATGTAAATCTATACTCTTCAATTCAAAATCAGATAAGCATAGCAACCGAAGTTCCAGATCCAGGTTCTATGGTATGTGATGCATTAATTGATGATGTTACTCCACTAGCATTGCAAAGTGCTAGATTGTTCTATAGTGAACTCATCAAACCTTTCATTGGTAAGAAACTACCACCTAGTATTTGGAATGCTATAGTCGATTTCACTTTTTCAATAATAGATGAGAGGAAAATGTCTTCAAAAAAGAAAGCAGAATCTTCTAGTGAAACCTCAATCCAGTTTAAGAGAAATATACTAAAAGATCGTCTTTCTAAATTGACAGTTTTACAACCAAAGTGGCAAAAGCAGTTAACAGAGAGATTTACAAAAATGGGTGTTGGAAAACAACTTCAACTTTCAAATATTGAAGAATCAGTTCTTTTTGCAAGTGCATTAGAAAGAGCAATTATTACAACACTTGAAAAGATTGTAAAAGATCAGTTATTTAATGCAAGTTTAGGAGATATATTCTCTTTCATGGTCAATTCATTTAGAAAAATTGCTCCTCAGACAGTTTTTGTTAATATCCTATCGAAAACCGCAGAGGATCTAAAAGATAGGGATTATGAAACAAAAAAACAAATGAGTTTAGGTTCAAGAGACCTCATAGCTTCAGCTATAGATGAAGGAGAAGTAAAGGCATATGTTGATTCAGTCCCTGTTCAATTGAAGAAATCGTTCTTTAAAGGAACAAAATTACGTTTTGATGGTAGAAATATTTCGTCTACTGAATTGTTACAAAAACAAAACGTTGCTGTTAATCTCTCAAATAACATCATACCTCTCAGAGATGCAGAAGCTGATGCAGAATTTTTAACTAGTTGTTTGATAAATACAAAAATTCTCAAAAGAGCATATTCTAAAGCTATTCTCAGAGGAATGATAAGTTCATATCTTCAAAAGATGTTTCATTTTGAAGGAGAAGTTTACAGCCAATTAGACACTCTAATTACTATTTTTAATAGAGAGATGTCTGGGAATCTTACTCCAGCTCAGAGATTACCAGATATACAAAACAGCTTTCCATCGTTTCCAGTAATTCAGGATATTCCCCAAAGATTCAAAGGAAAGAATTTCCACGAGAGATGTCAGGAAAGCTGGAATATTCATGCTCCGAAAATTCACAAAAACCTACAAGAGCTTCTCTCCGGCTTTTCGAAATTAAGAAAAAATGACTTAAATTATAAGAAGAAAGCAATGAGGCTTTATAGTAAATCCCTAAAGGATTTGAAGTATATAAAAAGGATGCTTATCAAGAACTGGAATCCATTAAATGATCAGATGACAAAGATGGTTGAAAGCTGGTCAAAGGATGTAAGTGTAGACTTGTCATCTCATTTATCAGAAGTAGGTAGAAACGCTCCCAAATGGGTTGGAGATGTTTTTAAGATACAGAAACTTGAATATGGAAGATTCACAATATCTGAACAGCAAAGTCTGAGAGAGATAATTGAAACAGTAAATCGACTTAATCCAAAAGAAATTGCAGAATTACCAAAGAACTTCATGGAAATAGCTATCTCGATATTACTATATCACAGAATCCCTGAGTATGTTATTGACGATTCATATAATCAGATGATAAGTGGAGAAAGGAAAGTAGCAGATTCTGTTCTAAGAGCTTGGAGTAAAAGTAGATCTCGAAAGGAATTTGAGAATAACCTTTACCTTAATATGAGAGTTTTAGGGAACACATTCACAAAAATGATCAATACTTATGGACGATTAACAAGCACTTTATTTGTTAAAAATGATCTAGAATTGTCAAGTGATATTAACGGCTATTATATTGTTTTAGGAGCTTTACCTAAAGAAATATACGCAACTAAGGCAGATGTTCTTAATGTTCTCAAGTTTCCAAATGTATCAGTAGTAAGCCATCCAAAGGATTGGGAAGTCAGGTTGTACTTAGAACCTAATTATAACAAATATATGGATGAATATCGTGATCGTTTAATAGTCATGAGTGATATTGTAGGTTTTGTTGCACGAATGAAATTTGATGAGAATACAGGTCCAGTTCTTGAAGGAATGAAATCAGTTATCTCGTATCTTATCGAAAATGGAGATACCAATATCATCGATCTATCTGAAACAATAAAAGAAGCTTTATTCAGGTTATCAGAATACCCTACAGCAATACCTGATGAAAAACAATAAAGAAAGGATTAAGAGAGAATTGTTCTCGATCGAGCTACAATCTCATCTGAATATTTTTTAGGTAATTTCTTTCGCTGTTCTAAAATGGTTAATCCTGCATTTAAAAGAGATAAATCTCCTGTTCCAATAACTTCGTTATTATCTCCTTGAATTTCCGCTTGAAGTCCTTGGTTTGAAGATAAAAGGTTCTCTAGAGGTTTTTTAAGAAACGAAAGAGCTTCGCTCGCAATACAATCAAATCCTATTCTGCCATATAGTCCGTGAACAGGCAATAATCTTGGCTTTTTCATTCTTTCCGAAATCTCAATTGGAGGAATAACAAGATAGTCTAGTTTAGTTCTTTCTTTATATTGGCAAATTGCTACAGGAACATTCAATGTTATCAACTGATCTGAATGAGTTGCACCTAGTAATTCGGATGAAAGAGAATATGCTGAAAACATAATATAATTATTCTTGATTTTTTTCATCAAGTTTTGTCGATTTGAATTAAATCTTACACTTATATCCTGAGCGAGTTGAATGTCATCTTCTCTCAACTGAACTTCTCGATTCTTTTCTAGTTCTAAATCAACATACTGTCTTCGAATATCTTCTTTCATGGTATTCATTCTATCAGATACATTCCTTTTATCTACATCAGCTTGATGACGAATATCCTCATATTCATTCTGTCTAAATTCAATTTCAGAAACAGCAGTATTTAAACCAGTTCCAAAAGCTTGAGTTTCATCTTGAACGGCTCTAATTCGAGTTAATATAACATCGAACTGATCACCAGAGCTTAGTTGATCTGTACTTGAGAGTAATTTAGCATAGGTTTCCTCTAATGCAGAAATATCCTTCTTCATTTGGTTCCATCTTTTGCTATCTCTAACAGAAACAAGCTGCTCTCTTCTTTCCTTATCTGCTTGGTCATCAATTTTCCTTTTTTCTGTTTTCTCTTCTTCCTCAATCTCTTTGATTCTTCTTTCTCCTTCTCTCTTGGTTTCTTCCATTTTTCTACTATATTCTTCTTCTGTTTGGCTTTTATTTCTCTTCTTTTCAACAATTTTTTCCTTGAGAAACTTCTCGATTTCATCAAAGAGTATGTTTAGCTCTGTTTCAAGTTCATGATCTGTGATTGCGAATTTACTTATAGTTGCAACATCTCTCTTTACATCTTCTCGATTTACTAGAGGTGTTAATTTCTTAAATTTTGAATCTCTGGAAGAATTATGATGAGCAATCATTTTAGCCATTCCTTCAACAGATTTCTTCACTAAGGCTCCACTCATTTCAACTGTATGAACACTTTTCGAAATCAAATTTGATTCGATTGCTTTGTATAGATTTTCCAAAGAAGAATAATCTTCATTTAGAACAGGTTTGATATCAGCAACAGTAGGTACTTTACTTACAGTCAACTTACTTTTATCTGTTCTAAGAGCATTTACGACAATATAGTTCCCTTCATTTACTTTCAATGCGTAAAACGGTACATAACACTTGTAAATTGCTTCAAGGTTTTCTTTGCGTTTAATACTATCTAATGCATAGCCTACAAGAGATGAATATTCAACTTTGTCTGCTTCATCTCCAGAAAATTCTGAAGAAATTAAATCCATGAAAATTTCGTTTGCCAATTTCATTCCTCCTAATATGTTATTTCTCCATCGTGAATTTTAACCATTCTGTCAGCAAATTTCCTTAATTCACTATTGTGAGTTGCTATAATTACTGCTGCTCCTTCTCTAGAAATTAATTTCATTTGTCTCATTATTTGCTCACCAGATTCACTATCAAGATTGCCTGTTGGTTCGTCAGCAAAAACAATTCTAGGCTCTTTTATCAGTGCTCTACAAATTGCAACTCTTTGTTGTTCGCCCCCACTTAACTGGTCAGGGTAAGAGAATTCTTTGTCTAGTAATCCTACTTTTCTTAGTAGTCTTTTAGCTTTTTCTCTAATCTCAGGTGTTGGTATTCTAGAAGTGTAAAGGCTTGATTCCACATTTTCTATAGCTTTTAGAGTAGGGATAAGTTCCCAAGCTTGAAAGACAAAACCGACATTGTGTCGTCGATATGCTGTGAGCTGTTTCTGATCCCATGCTGTTAAATCCACCATGTTTGACATTGATCTTCTAGGAGTCTCTTCGTCTTTTTCTGCCATATATTTGAATCCTTCACCAGCTCTTGCTGTGTTAAAGAGTATCTTTCCACTTGTTGGTTTATCAAGACCAGATAGGCAATTGAGCATAGTTGTTTTTCCACTTCCACTAGGTCCAACAACCATAAGTATTTCACCTTGATTAATTTCAAGACTTACTTTATCTAGAGCTCTAACAATTTCAGATCTTCCTTGTTTGTAGATTTTGGTCACTTTATCCATTTTTAATATTGCATCTGACATCTTTTTTCACCTAGCCTTGAATAATATTACTGGAGATACTCTTACAAAAGATAAACTGGATAATAGTAAACCTGGTATTGTAAGTAAAACTACAATACTGAACGAAACAAGAAGTGTTTGCCAAGCTAATAGTTGGTTAGTAAAAGTCATTCCTCGGGCTGCATAATAAATTATTATTGACAGTATACCAAGTATATATCCAACAAAACTAATCGTGAAGCTTTCTCCTAAGAGGTTGATCCGAATTTCACCTTTTTCATATCCCATCGCTCTAAGAACTGCAACTTCTCTTCGTCTAAACCATACAATCAGAAAATTGTATAAGACTGTAAGTAAAATTCCTCCTACAACCCCGAAAATGAAGTATAGCATTCTAGTGGCTCTATCTCTTCTAGAAACGTTAGGATCCTGAGCTATAGGATCTCCCCAATCTCCGTATGTTGGATTTTCAACAAGTACAGACAAAGGTGATGATCCATAAAGAGCCATCATATTGTTATAAATTTCTTTGTCAAACGGACTGTATAATTTTCCTAATACAGTTACAGAAATACTATGACAGTATTTTGTTATACCACTGCCAAAATCTGAATAGAGTAAATCAAAGTCTGTATCAGTAACAAATATCTTCAATTTATCTTGGGTAAAAATAAGATCAGTTATCTCACCTACAACATTGAATGCAAGTCTTGTAGAATTTTCAAACACTAGTAAATCACCTTTTTGAAGAGTTGCACTAACGTTTCCAAGAATAGTTCCTACATCTGCTCTAATTGTTGCGTTTATTGATACAAGTGCTTCTCCTTGCTGTTCTATATACTTGCCAGTTCTAAGAAATGACGGTTTCGCATCACCATACATCCACTTTGATGCTGGATCAACTCCATACACCCTGATGTAATCACCAAGGTCAAAGTATCTGAAAAGAGCTACTTTTTCCACCTCTGGTAATGCTTCAATTTGTGTTTTGAGATTAAGTCCTTCTGCTTCAGTAACAGTTCCTTCATCGGTTGCTTTTACATAGAAACCCTTCTGATTGAGAAGTTGTTCTGTTGAATATTGATTAAAAGCCCCAACAAAGAGAGTAATAAAAGCAGAAAGAAATGCAAATATAATTACAAAGGTTATCCATCTGCGTTTTGCACGAAATGCAAATCGCACAGAATTTTTAATTAATCGCCATAAAGCCAAAATGTTCACCTTAACGAGTATCCAACTCTACTTTTCTTGTACTCACTTTTAAATACATCTAAACTATTCAAATGGACAATTAGATTCTAGGTCCAAAAATAGCTGTACCTATTCTTACAAGATTGGAACCATATTCTATGGCTAGTTCAAAGTTACTGGACATACCCATAGATAGAATAGGAACATCACAAGTTATCAAAGGCTTAATTTCCTTCTCAAAAAATGATCTGGTTTTCTCAAAAAACTTAGTTAGTAGAGTCTTTTCTTGTGAGTACTCGAATGGAGCAATTGTCATAATGCCTTGAACTTCTACATTAGAATAGTTTTTAGCTATTCCAAGGAGTTTCAGAGTTTCTTGATAGTTCAACCCTTTCTTTTTGAGTATTGAACTGAAATCAACTTGAATTAATACTGGATAGATTCTGTCTAATTTCTGTGCATAATAATTTATCATAGACAAGATTTTTTCTCTTCTCACACTCTGTATCAAATCACATCTTTCAACTGAAAATTTTACCTTATTTGATTGCATATTGCTGATGATATGAATATTAACAGATGTAGAGTATTTTCTAATACTTGGTAATTTCTTCTTTAGTTGGGTTCCAGTTATTTCACCAATTATACTTAAACCAGCATCTAATGCAGGTCTGATTCTTTCTAAGGGTATTCTTTTAGTAACACCAACTAGTTTGATATCTGTTTCGTCTCTACCTGAAATTTTAGCACTCTTTTCTATTTTATCTAATACTTTGAGGTAATTGGATTTAACATCCACAAATGGTAAAGACTCAGACATTATAAGGAAAATAAACTATACAAAGAAAAGCATTACTATTGATATATAATTCAGCTTTCTTTGGATAAACTATCAAAAAAACTCAAATCAACTTCAGATTTATCTACAAGAACCCTTCCTTCCATTCCTCCGCTTAACAATATAGATTCTCCGCTTAGGTGCCCGGAAACTTTGTCAGATAACAGGAATAAAACAGTACTTGCTACATCTGAAGCAGTTGCTATTTTCTGTAATGGAATAGTTTGTAGAATTTTCTTGACTTTCTCATTATCTTCTAATGACTTCATTGCCATATCTGTTATTACCCAACCTGGTCCAATAGAATTTACTCTTCCTAGTTCAGCATAATGAACTATCTCATTCTTCCATGTTTTTGTCAATCCATACATTAAAGCAGCTTTAGAGGCTGAATAATCTGAATGACCAGCTTCACCAAAGTATCCTGCAGTTGAACCAATAAGAACCAATGAAGCATTCTTTCCAGGAAACTTTAGCAGATTTCTAAAAAAACTTCTAACACATAGGAATACTCCAGTTAGGTTAACATTCAAGATATTATTCCATTGCTCTAAGCCTAAATCAGCTGTAAGAGTTGATTCAGAACTCCAGATACCAGCATTCGCAACTAATCCATCAATTCTTCCAAAAACTTTAGATGCTTTCTGGAAGAGATTAATAACATCCTCTTCTTTACGCAAATCACCTTGAATAACCTTAATTTGACGTGAATTGTGTTTTTCTTTTACTTCTGTTGCTTTATCTTGATTGGTATGATAGTGAATTGTTATTTTGACACCTTCTTCAACTAGTTGTTCAACAATTGCTCTGCCAATTCCTCCAGTTCCTCCAGTTACTAGAATGTGTTTATCATGAAGATCTAAATCCATAATTTACTAAAAAACTCCTTGATTTTAAATCTATTTCAAATTTTGGTTAATATCTTCGTTTGAATATGTTTATATTATTTTTAATCTTAAGACATTTGATATTAAATGTCTCAAGATATTGTTGATAAAGCATTGAAGAAGCTTCATGATCTT
>JAEOSZ010000006.1 GCA_016840095.1 Candidatus Heimdallarchaeota archaeon | reverse complement strand
CTATATCCTTTAATTGCTGCAATCAGAGAAACTGCCATTCCTGTATTTCCACTAGTACATTCAATTACTGTATCTCCTGGTTTAATTCTTCCTTGTTCTTCAGCATCATCAAAAATTTGGAGTACAGGTCTATCTTTAACGCTTAGAGGATTCATGAACTCACATTTTCCATAAATCTCTGAGTTTGGAAATAATCTTCCTAATCTCAAAAGAGGTGTATTTCCAATAAGCTGTGTTATATCTTTTACTACCTTCATTTTCAAACCTCAAATTACAATGTAAAACTTCTTCCTATCAAGAAGGAACGATACTGTCCATAAAATAACAACACTAACAAATCCTAGGAACATAACAAGTGCTGCATGAGTATCTAAATGTAGAATCAATTGTGTTAATCCTATCATTATTGGATGAATAATGTAAATAAAAAGTGAATTTCTTCCAATTGGTTGTAGAATACTCTTATTTTTCGTTAGTTGATGTTTGTCATAGATAAACCATAGCAACCAGAAAAATATTGCCCCCAAACCTACTGTAAGCAGTATGTATGAAGGAGTTACTCTCTCTTTAGAAATACCTCCGAAAGGTGGCCAATCAGTAAACTTCCAAATAACATGCCAAATGATTCCTGCACTTGTAAAGATTCCCCCCATTCCTAATATCCACCATTTGTTTGTTTTACGGAAATCATCAATTATTGCTGTACAGAGGAGAAGTAAAATGCAAAATCCAATCCCCCCAATGAGACCTCCATGTTCATCATAAAAATTCAAATCTCCTAAAGGCATGGTAATTGTTCCTCCTAGAGGTGTTGAAATAATTCGCATTCCAACATTGATCGTAAGAATATACTGATACAATACAAGCAATCCAATACCAATTACAAATCGAATTGTCCTTGGAAATTTTATGAAAAACAAAGTAAAAATACCAGCTAAGCCTATTGCTTGCAAAACACCCCATCCAGCAAAGATTCCTTGATCTGTAAATAGAAACATTGTTCCAATCATACCCATTCCGAAGAAAGCTGCATATCTTCGAATAAATCTCAAAAATGCTTGAAACCAACCATTTTTCTCATAATACCGGTTGAATGACAAGGTATATGTCAATCCAATTGCAAAGATGAAAAAGGGAGTAACTAAATCAACATAAGTTAAACCATAGTCTAGTGCATGTTTGGACCAAGCTGGGACTTTGTCGAAGGGTGCTATTACATTTACAAAAATCATTGCAACTATAGCTAGTCCCCTGAAAACATCTATAGAAAGATATCTAGTTCCCTTTTCGAGCTGTGTTTTCTTGGTATCTTCTTTCACTAAATTACTATCTTGGTTTACATCATTTGATGAATTTACTACCATAGGATATCATATATATTTACAGTAAAAACCTTTTCTCGAAATCTAAAAAGTGTCTAAATCTTTACCAGAAACTATATCTCCATCATATTTTGTTTTAATTTCTTCTACTAATTCCTCTTCTGATCTTCCCCAAAACAGTTGATGATGTAAAACTAGAAGCTTAGGTTTTACCTTGCTAGCAATTTCTCCCAACTCATAAGTTGATGTGTGCATTTCTTTGTGATATTTTTGCCAAACTTGAGGTAAACCAAGAAAGCTTTCAGCTGAATAAACTTCATGAATTAATATATCACAACCTGAATAATGATTAATTAGTTCTTCAGATGGTGCTGTATCTCCTGAGATTACTATGATTTTGTCTGGTGTTTGGATTCTATATCCATAGGCTTTCAATAAACCATGCTTGACAGGAAATGCTTCAACCTGTATATTTGAATCTTGATATACTAAGCCAGGTTCAACTTCGAAGGCTTTAACATTATATCCTGTGTTATTAGCTGGTTCCAGTCCCTCAATTCTTGCTCTGATATCCTCTTTGTAAGCACTAAGAATGTTTTCTGTCATGTCAGCTAATCCTAGAGGTCCATAAACATTCAGTTGAGTTTTTCTCCTAAGAACCCAAGTTGTAAAAATGAGATCCGCATATCCTATAGTGTGATCTGTGTGTAGATGTGTTAAGAATACTGTTGTGAGAGACTCTAAATCTATATTTGCTTCCCTCATCCTGCGAACTACTCCTGAACCAAAATCAAATACATATGGAGTATTATTTACCAATATAACTGTTGATGGACCATATCTGTCTGGTAAAGCTTTGGGTGTTCCAGTTCCCAGGAGTATCACTTTAGTTATATCATTATTATTATCATTATTTGTAACCATTGAATATCATTAAACTTTAAGATTTAAATAGAAATCGGAAGTTATTGACTCAGGAAACAAATGGATATACTTAAGGAAATAATGGAAGCAGAGGAGAGAATTAGACCCTACATAAAAAGAACTCCCGTAGAATATTCCTCAATATTAAGTGGTTTGGGTGAGTGTAAAGTATATCTAAAACTAGAAAATCAACAAGAAACTAGTTCCTTTAAAATTAGAGGAGCTATGAACAGCTTGATTTATCTTAGCAACAATCAGAATAAACGTGATTTTGTAACTGCTTCGTCTGGAAATCATGGTGCAGCTTTTGCATATGGAATAGCTAAATTGGGTTTAATAGGTAAGATTTTTCTGCCAGAAAATGCCTCACCAGTTAAAATTAAAGCTTTAAAAGAACAAAAAATAAACATTGAATTGTATGGAACTGATTGTGTTCAAGCAGAAACCTTTGCAAGAACATATGCTAAAAACAATGAATTGGATTTCATTTCTCCTTATAACGATCTAAAAATCATTGCTGGTCAAGGAACTATTGGCATGGAAATTGAAGAACAGGTTGAAAAAGTAGATTGTGTTCTAATACCAATTGGAGGAGGGGGGCTTATTTCAGGAATTTCAGGATATCTAAAAAGCAAGTTCCCTGAGATTAAGATAATTGGATGCCAACCAGAAAATTCTCCAGTAATGTATGAATCTATCAAAGCTGGTAAGATTATTGATTATGAATCAAAACCAACTTTATCTGATGGTACAGCTGGGGGAATTGAACCAGACTCAATTACTTTTAATTTATGTCAGAATTATGTTGATGACTATATCTTGGTTTCTGAAGAAGAAATAAAGAACGCCTTAAAATTACTTTATGAAGAACATAAGATGATTGTTGAAGGCGCAGGAGCTTTGACAATAGCTTCATTTATTAAACAAATTAAGAAATTTAAAGGATTCATAGTTGTGCTTATTATAAGTGGGTCAAAAATAAATCCAAAAGAATTTGAGAAGATAATAAGTTAATACTCCTTCAATAAACCTAGATATAATTCATCTTTCTTCTCCAACAATTCAACCTCAACAATTTGTTGCAAAGATTCATTTGGAATTAGTTCTGTAATCATGTAAAAGTCTGATGGAATAATATTTTCTTTATTTTCCAGTATATCTTGATCAGTGAACCAACAAAGTTCTCCTTCGTCTGTCTCTTGAACTACATCACTACTTGCTTTAACAGAACACAATATAATAATGAATTGTTGCTTAGTTTCTTTAGTATCCTTTTCTAAGAGCTTCTCATTCAATATAGACTTAACACCAACCCATTCTACTTCAAGACCGGTTTCTTCTTTTATCTCTCTCAAAATTGATTCTTTAATTGTTTCATCAAACTGCATCTTTCCTCCAACAAGGGCCCATTTTTCCTGATAGTCCCCTCTTTTACGGTTGATGAACAACCATTTATTTTTGTATTCAATACCAGCAACAACTATGTTAAGGATGTTTTGACTCATTAGTTTCTCATTTTTGCTGATATTCTAAACTTTTCCTCTATACTAGTAATAACTTCTTATTCGCAAAATTGATAAAGATGCACATATGATGCTCTTTAGCGAAACCCAATGACTAGCTTTGTTCAGAATTGGAAAAAATCCCTTAAAAGAAGACTAGGTTACCCAGAGGTATCTATTTTAGTTTTAGGTGATAATATCCCTGCTACTAGAAATAGAATCTTGTTGATGAGATCAAGTACATCTCTCTCAGAATTTATATTGGATAGTTCACTCACTGAATTACCATATTCTTTAGGGTTCAAATTCAAGCATAAGCAATTTGTTCCATTTGAAGGACTGTTATATCTAATTGACGCAACCAAAGAGGAAATGATTAAGCACGAAAGAAACTATTTCTGGGAAAAGGTAATTTGGGATTCAGAAACAAAAAGTCTTCCAATTGCTATCTGTGCTTACAATTCAAACCTCCAAGGAGCTTTATCTCGTGGAGAATTAATTGAAAATCTATCTCTAATTCGCTTAACTGATAGGTTATGGAACCTCTTTGAAGTACCAGAAGTACCTAATTTACTTGAAGCTCTCAAATGGTTAAAGAGAGTAATACATATTGGACATGTAAAGTCTTGGGAAGAAAAAGAAAAATTATTAGAAAAAATCAAACCTGTGCAAGTTCAATTTGCTACAGAAGAAGAAAATGATCAAAATATATAATAAAAAAGGTAAAGCTCATGACACTCACAATACAGAAATTAATGAAGGATAATTATGTAGGATTTTCTGTTCGGTCTATCCTTATGAATCCTGAATTCCGTGATAGAGTCTCAAAAGATGTCAGCGTTAGAGGAAATGAAATTGGTAAGAACGTAGTAATGGATAAGTTAGCAGTAGGAGGTAAAGTTCTTCTTACTGGTCCAACTGGTGAAGCCAAATCTTTGTTTGCTAGAATATTGTTAGATCACGTTGTTAGGGAGATTAACAACTTTAAATATCATATTGAAGGATGTCCATTCTTAGAGGATGCTGGATATATAATAGATGTAATGAACAATTTCCCTGCGAATCCTTTTGCTGGAATTCGTGTAATGCAATCTCTCTGTCCATATTGTAGAAATAACATTGAAACAATTCTTGCTGCTGATGGAAATGAAGTTGATTTAGATAATACCAATAGTGTTCTTGAAATTCCTCCAAAAGAAGTAGTCAATCGATTAGGCAAACTTGGAGCCACTAAAACCATAGTAAGAAGAGCTCAACTAGATCCAAGAACTGATCCTGAAAGTTTATACATGCTTCTTGCTGGTGTAGAAAATCTAGAAGAACTATTCGGAAAAGATACATCAACCACATATGCTGCAACTTCACATAAAGTAGGAGTTCTATCTCATGGTTTTATTGTTGTTAATGAAATACAGAGACTACCACTAAGCCTATTAGAATCCCTGATGGGTTTTCTTGAAGAACCTATGGGTATTAAGTATAATATTCAAGGTGAACCAGTATACATTGATGGTGCTGTTCTTTTCACCTCAAATGCTCCTTTGACAGTTTTTGGTGAAGAAAGTCAGCCAATCATTAATCGTATTCCTGAAGTTCTATGGCCTGCTCGTTCTGTTGAAAGCAGAGAGCAAATCATCAAAGATATGTTTGAGGAACAAATCATTCTATCCAGAAGAAAAATTACAGCTAATCCCTCAATTATTCAACTTCATGAATTGGAAAAAGAAACTACTGATTTTGTTAGTAGATTAGCAGTTGATTTTCTAGCATTCTTAGGAAATAATTCACTTCCAGAGAATCTAAAAAGAAAAGGTATTCGTTCTGAAAGCAGAATGGCTAGAAGTGACTTTTATTCTGGTCTTGATGAAATTCATGATCCTCAGAGAAATCCCCATATTGATCTTCGTACTATGAACAATATCATAGGAGAAACAGTTTTGCTTCAAGCAAGAGAAGACGAAACAAAGGATATCAACGTGATTACATTGGAAAGAATAAGAAGTACAATGGATGCATATGATGTTCCAGTTTCTATGATTAACGATGCGCTACAACAAATTAAGATTGTTTTACGAACATCTATCAAAGAATCAGACGTTTCTATTAATGTTCAAGATATATCTGAAGACATATCTAAAATGAAAGCATTAAGTGATGCTGAATTAGCAGAACTAGTAGTGAAATTTGAAGGCTTGGATAAATATAAAGAAAACATTCGAAACCAAGTAGTGGAAAAACTAAAACCATCATATGAACAGTTACTCAGAGTAGATTATATTTAATCTTCAAACTCTATCAAGTAACTTTTAGAGATGATAAAATGCCCCACCGAATATATTTCGTAACAGAAACAGAATTTGCAGATCCTCTGCAGCATTATTCTAATCAAGAGTTTGTTTTAGAATTTGAAGATGCTGCACAAGTACTACGTTTATGGAGGAATCCACATCTTGGTAGAAGTTCTCGAGAAGGTGCTGTCTTATCTATCGCTGCTAAAAATGCTGTTGCAATTGACAATATCGTTCAAAAAATTATGAATACTTTTCTTACAGCCGAAGAAGAGGATCGACTAATAAATGAAATGAAGCTTCTCCGATTTATTGGAGAAAGAGTTCTGCCTGATGTACTAGAGAGAGTCAACAGAAATGAATTACAGACTGTTGAGGAAATTCTCAAGTATATCCAGGAACTTCTAAAAGAGCTTAAGCATGAAGCAACTGTAGACCTCCAACAATTAGCAGAGAAACTAAATCAATTAACTGAAATTGTTGACATTGAAATAACTGATGCATTTGGTAGGAAGAAAAGAATATCTAGAGAAAGTGTAATGGATCTTCTAGGGAAGATTTTAGGCAGATATCTGATGAAACAGATTTCTGTTGCACCCATTGATGAAGTTCAAAAAAGACCTCGAGGTTCAATTCGCCTAAAAGAAACCTATAAGAGTGCAATTCTAAGTTCCCAGACTGTCCCTCCTTCGAAAGTTAAACAAGAAGACATTGTAAGAATAAAAAAGGATCGTAGATCTTTGGTTTATCTCATAGTTGATATGAGTCAATCCATGAAAAAAACTGTTTTTGAAGGAAAAATGTCTAGATTGGATGGCGCTCTGTTAACAAGTCTTAGTCTCTATTACTATTTTAAAATGATTAATAGAAGAAAGAGAAAACGTTTTGATATGTTTAAACTTGCAGTTGTTCCGATTATTAAGAATCCTTTTGTGGTTGATGATGATAAAAAAATGGAACAACTTCTTCTTACTGCTGAAGCAAGAGGAAAAACACACATGGTTCAGAGTATAATCACAGCTATAGAACATGCTAAAAAGCAACACACAGACAAAGACATAGATGTACAATTTACCATTGTAACAGATGGAATGCCCAATGTTCCTGTCTATCCTTTCGAATATAAGAAAAGCAGGGAACTTAAACGATACTTTGATGAAGTTGAAACAAAAACAAACGCCGATACTAGGGAATGTTTACAGCAGTTGAACGCAATTTTTAGTTCATTGAAAGGTGATCGTTCCAGAAATTGGAATATCTCATACTTCTTGATGGGTACTGAGGCATTACGAAATAAAGAAATCTACATACATACAAAACAAATGTTGAAAGGTATTACAAAACCAATTCTAATAGATCCCGCACAAATCAAGAATTTGGGTGAGCAAATATTAAGGGAGAGTATAATTCATGCTTAAAGAAGAACTAAGTGATGTAATAGAGGTTTATAACAAAGCTAGAGAGGACTTTAAAACTCTAGTCGGAGAAACTCCAGAAAATTACAGGATTCTGATTTTTGTTAATCCAGAAATGCATATCTCAATTAATAGAGTAATAGAAGATACTGGAACACCTCAAGCTATACTAACTTCTGAACAAATTACTAACCTTCGATCTGCTAGAATTAGCGATTTCCTTCCTACAGGGAAAGAGACAGTATATAATTCCCTACCAACCCTGGTTTATCTTTCCGTCCCTCCAAGAGAAATTACTAAGGAACAAGAATTAACATTGCGAGTAATGCTCATTCATGCCTTTGCTCATGCATACATGAACGAGAAAACCGAATCGAACTCACCGAGAATATTGGCACAATTATACCAATTAGATCTGGTTCTCAAAGAATTAATGACAAATAATGTGTTTCAATTAAACCAAGTTTCACAGAACAGACACGTTTGGGCTTGGCAGTATTTCCAAGATTTAATCGGTGTAATTAGATTATTCACTGAAGCAGGAGTTGAAGATTTTTACACTCCACCAGAAGATGCTCGAAAATACACTCTTTTCAATAATTTCTCAATTGAAGCAATTAATCTGATAAATGAAAGGGCCAAAGTAGCAAGAAAGAAAAATCTTCACGAACTTATAGATGAAGGTTTTGCTCATTATATCCAGAAGAAAGCTATTGATTATTTGCTAGAGAAAGAAGAGTACAAACTCCCAACCAGACATGAAGATAGATCTATTATTTATCCTAATGAATTGAAAGCTTTTCTTGCACCTCCAATTGGAGAATTTAGTCTTGCTGCTATGAACAAGCTTGTAACTAAATATGAGGATGAGGAAACTGTTTTTCAAAAACTTATCTCATTTAAGTCTGACTTGGAGTTTCTTGAAGAATTTACTTGGGATGAAATCAAAGATTTACAAGCAGTCAATAAAAATGCTCATTCAGAGTTTGTAGTTGAACACTGGCACTCTTCTAGAAGCAGATGGACAGATATTTGGTCTGTCTATGCATATGGTTGGAGACAAATAGAAGAGTATGTAAGTAAAGTTTTCAGAAGGAAATATTCCACTTTTGGTCAATTACTTGATGATAAACCTAGAATTTCTTCTAAAGGTTACGTAAAAGTGGATGATAAGAAAGTCTATGTGTTCGAGGCTAATGATTACGGAGTAGGAATTGATCAACTAGTTATTCTACATAATCATATGTCACTCTACAGAGATGACTTCAAAACAATCCTTCCAGCTTTTGCAGACATTATAGTCTTTAAGAAAATAGGCGGAATCCATGTAGCAACACTGTTTGCAGTTCATAAAGCAAAGTACAAATCATTATCACCGTACAACCTACCCGTCGTTACAAGAGCTGTTCAAGTTACAAAGAGGAAAGATGCTTACAAATTCGATTTAGATGAAGAAAAAGAAGAAAGGTTTGAAGTTAGAAAGATAGATTATACTTTCTTAAGAAAACTAACTCAGCCGCAAAGAGGTGCCATAAGCTATCTCATAAAAGAGGGGTTGTTTGAATTATGAGTTTGGTGAATTTCTTCAGAAAATTACGTATTGGTGGAAAACAAAAAAGTGAGGATCCTTTAGATAGAGCTTATTTTGCTCTATTCATTCAGAAGAATGGTAAAGCAAAAAGTATCAATAAAATATTCCCACTTATTGTTGATTCTGATTGGAATGTAAGAAATGCTGCAGCGTCAACACTAGTTGAATTTGCTTCAAAGTTTCCAGAGCTTAAGACAAAAATCTTAGATTATCTTCATGATCTTATAGAAAAGAGTTCATTAGCAATTAAACTTTCAACATTGGAAGTTTTAGGACATTTGAAAGATTATGCATCTAAACCTTATCTTGTAAAAATACTTGAAGAAAGTGATTATGATCTACAATATGCAGCAATAAGGGCAATTGGTTATTTGGATGATGTTGATGTTCTTTACCCTTTGAAGAATGTAGTTTATGCAAGAGATTATATTACTAGAAGAGCAGCAATACTTTCTGTAGTAAGAATAGCTAATTCAATTGCAGAGGAAGAACAATCAGAAAAACTAACTCCACATGTTCACATTCTGATTGAATCATACCTCGAATTGGAACAAGTAGGCGATATAATCTGCAAGGTTATGGACTATGGCGACCGTGATGAATTCCCGGATATGAAAGGTTATACAGAATCTGAGATAGTTAAACTTGAAGGATTAATTGAACAGAAGGATTATAGTGTTCAAATGTATCAAAGTTTCGCACGCCTAATATTCCCTGTTTATTTTCCATTACAAGAAGAAATCAAAGAATAAGTTCATCCATGAAAAATCTTTTTGCAGTAATCGATGAACGCTTTTTTTATTCCTTTTAGGTCTTTTTCCCCTTTCCATTTCCTTCTAATATGTTCACGAATATCTGAAGAACACATATGATAACAAGTTGTCAATAAAGCATACCCTTTCATTCTTTCTCTCAAAATATCTGATTCCAATAAAAGAAGAGCTCTTTTTTGATGAGGTAGTTTTACATCTAAATCATCTAAAATGAGTTGTTTTGCTTTTATAGTTGATACCATACTTGTTCTAAAATAATTTTTTCAGTATTTAAGACCGACAAAAATACTTGATCTATTGAAACAAAAGAACTTATCCAAAGAAATACAAAGAATAACTATCTCACAGCTTGTTTTTCTTGTATTTCATCAGTAGTGTAAAAAACACAGATTCTTTTGATCCACTTATCTTCGTGAGGTAGAGAATACCATGCTCTAATCTTGCCTTTTGGGGCTCCAATTCTTCTGTAAAGTCTCTCAAGGTAATTCATCATACCCATTTCATCGAGTTCTTCACGTGGAATATCAAAATAGTTAATGAATTCCATAGATTTAGAATCAAGAAATTGTTTCTTTAGTTATTGTAATACATCGCTAATACATTTGTACTGCGTGCTCAGGATAAACTTACATCCTATTTTATAATAAAAACTGAATAAGTGAGTAAGTAATACAAATTCCTTGTTTTTAAAATGAAATCTTTCTTACTGATAAACATACTTTTTAACATCTAAAAGATAGGAGAAATAAGCATGCCACTGGATATAGAAACACTTTTCACTCCAAAAGGAGACCAACCAAAAGCAATATCTCAATTAGTGGAAGGAATAAATAAGAACTATCAACATCAAACACTTCTGGGAGTTACTGGGTCAGGTAAAACATTTACAATGGCATCAGTTATTGACAAGATTAAGAAACCATCTTTAGTAATTGGTCCTAATAAAACACTTGTAGCACAGCTATTTGGTGAGTTCAAAACATTGTTTCCTTCAGCTGCTGTTTGTTACTATGTTTCGTTCTACGACTACTATCAACCTGAAGCATATTTACCTTCAAAGGATCTCTATATTGAGAAAGATGTTGATATCAACAAGGAAATTGAACGACTACGTCATACAGCACTTGAAGCATTGGCTACTCGTGAAGATGTTATTGTCTGTGCGACTGTTTCGTGTATCTATGGAACAGGTCCTCCCGATGTTTATCGCTCTAGAAGAATAGCACTGAAGGTGGGTGACACCTTAGATAGACAGGATTTGATGTTAGAGTTAGTTAAGAACCAATACGAAAGAAATGATGTTTCATTGGAAAGAAAAACTTTCAGGGTAAGAGGTGATTCTATTGATATTTTTCCATTGTATGGTGATTATGTTTATAGAATTGAATTCTTTGGTGATGAGATAGAACGTTTAACCTCTCGACATTCTGTAACAGGAGAAATGATGAAAGAATATGAATACCTTTCAATATATCCTGGAACTCAATATCTTGCAAACGATGCTTTCTTTGAATCAGCTCTTGAAGATATAAAATTGGAGTTAGATATGCGTTTAGCTGAATTTGAAAAAGATGGCAAAGTAGTTGAGAGACACAGATTAAGGCAAAAAACTCTCTATGATTTGGAGCTTTTGAGAGAAACTGGTGGTTGCTCAGGGATAGAAAATTATTCCCGTCACTTCGATAGAAGAAAACCTGGTGAAAAGCCATTTAGTTTGTTAGATCACTTTCCAGAAAATTTTTTGATGATTATCGATGAATCACATCTAACTATTCCTCAACTTCGAGGGATGTATGCTGGAGACTATTCTAGAAAGAAGAATCTAATTGAACATGGATTCAGGTTACCTTCTGCATTTGATAACAGGCCTTTCCGATTTGAGGAAACAGAGAAGTACATGCATAATGTTGTTTTTACAAGTGCTACTCCTAGGAATTATGAATACGAAGTTTCTGAACAGGTGGTAGAACAGATTATTAGACCAACAGGTCTTGTTGATCCAAAAATAGAAGTTAGGGGAACAGAAGGACAAATAACTGATTTGGTCAGTGAGATAAATCAGAGAGTTTGTAAGGGAGAGAGAGTATTGGTTACAACCATTACAAAACAAAGTGCGGAAATGTTATCAGACTATCTACTGGAGATGAAAATTAAATCAGTATATTTGCATCATGAAGTGGATACTTTAGATAGGATTGAAATATTAAGAGACCTTAGACTTGGTAAATATGACGTAGTTGTAGGTATCAATCTTTTAAGAGAAGGATTGGATCTTCCTGAAGTAGCTTTAGTTGCTATACTAGATGCTGACAAAGAAGGCTTTCTTAGATCAAAAGGCTCTTTAATCCAACTAATGGGTCGTGCAAGTAGAAATGTTCATGGGAGTGTAATTTTGTTTGCTGATAATCTCACAGATTCAATGAAAGAAGCAATAGCAGAGAACAATAGAAGGAGAAGGATTCAGCAAGAATACAATAAAAAACATGGTATCGAGCCTACAACAATTCGTAAAGAAGTAAGGTCAATAGTTGAGACACTAATGCAAGTTGAACCCAAAGAAGATGAGAAGATAGAGGTTCCTGATGACCTAACCAGTCAAGATATTCTATACGTAATTGATGACTTGAAAGAAAAAATGGCTGAAGCAGCAGGTACTTTAGATTTTGAAAAAGCTGCACTTTATCGCGATAAAATCAAAGAACTGGAGAAACTGGTGGAAACTAGATGAGTCTTTTTTCTGATCTTGAGGAAATCCCCACCGAATCTGGGGTTTATCTAATCAAAGATAAAGACGAGAAGGTAATCTATGTAGGAAAAGCTAAGAATCTTCGAAACAGAGTTAAACAACATTTTCAAACAACAGTTGATAGAAAAGAGGATAAACTTCAAGAATTAGCAAACCGTGTAGATTGGGTCATTACTCGAAGTGATCCTGAAGCACTGCTTCTTGAAATGAAGTTAATAAAGCAATTATCTCCGATGTTAAATAGTAGATCAAGGGATGACAAGTCCAATTTACTCATCAGGATTACTATGGAAGAAGAGTATCCCCAAATCTCATTTGCACGTGAAACTGATGAAAGAGTACCAAAGAGTGTTTACTTCGGGCCTTTCCCTAACAATACTATGCTAAAACAAACAGCAAAATTAGTAGAAAGACTCTTTCCAATATGCAACTGTGGTAGAAAGATGAAACAGTTAACAAAAAAAGGGTCGACCACTCGGTGTATGCGAGACAGGTTAGGTAGATGTTTGTCACCTTACAAAAATGAAATATCAAAAGAAGAATATGGAAAAACAGTGAAGAATGTTATTTCTTTTCTAAAGGGAGATGTGGCTGATTTATTGGATAACATTGAGGAAGAGATGTGGACAGCATCTCAAGAATCGAATTTTGAAAAAGCTGCTACTCTCAGAGACTTAGTTCAAGCAGTTAGGTCAATCTTGAACATTAAGGATGATGTACATTCCAATCAAAGAAATATAGATGTTTTAGGACATTATGAATTCGAAGGTGATTTAGCATTAAGCAAATTAGAAATAAGAAATCACCGTGTTAATAACATCTCAAATTTGATATTTTCAAAAGAAGAAGAAATTCAACTTCAAACAACTGGTGAGATTGTAACACTGGTCTATGGTGAAAGGAAACCGAAATTTAGTATTTTAGTTGGTCCAAATTTTGTTGAAAGATTCAAAGAAACTGAAGAGATTAACATTAGAACCTTCAAAACAAAAATCGCGAAATCACTCATTGATATTGCAGAGAAAAATGCACACAATGAATTTCAAAAGTATAAGAGGGATTTGAAGCATTTAGAGGCTTTTGATACAGTTCTGGAAGATATGAAATCTGTTCTTAAACTAGATAAGATACCCCAAATAATTCATGGTTTTGATATCTCAACGCTTATGGGAGAAGATTCTGTTGGTTCTTGTGTGGTTTTTGAGAATGGATTCCCACAGAAGAAACTATATAGAAGATTCAAGATTAGGAAAACTTATACCGACCCAAATGATTATGCTATGATGGAGGAAGTGATAGGGAGGAGATATACTTCTGAAACATTAGGAAGCGATCCTCAGCCCGATTTACTAATTATTGATGGTGGGAAAGGACAACTTAATGTCGCAATCAAAGTTTTACAAAAACTTGAATTATCTATTCCAATCATCAGTATTGCAAAGAAGAATGAAGAGATTTTTGTAGAATGGTCTGATGATCCAATTGAACTCGACCAAAGCTCATCTGTTCTCAAATTAGTGCAAAATGTTAGAGATGAATCACATAGATTTGCTATTAACTATCATAAGCACCTAAGAGCAAAAAAAACTCAAACTTCAATTTTCGAAATGATAAGAGGTGTTGGCAAAGTTAAAGTTCAAAAGCTTCTTCGAGAATATAAAACTCTTGAGAAAATAGCAAATGCAGATGTTGGGGATGTAAAGAAACTACTTTCAATTAATGAAGAAATAGCGAATCAAATTATCTCCCTAGCTCAAATTCGTATAAAAAAATCACCTTATGATGATTAAATACTGCTCTTATGTTAGCAAATTTGAAATCAAGCAAAACAGCCTAGTTCGGGTTTTCTCGAAGTGATAAGACAATTAGTATTAAGGAATAGTATATAAATGAAAATATGCTAATTTAAGTAGTTAAGTTGATACTTAACCGGTGATAAAATGAAAAAAAGTTTAATATTCTCAAGCGGGGTTCTTTTACTTATCTTCTCAATGGCAATCATATCACCTGTGAATGCCAATGCAACCTGGGGGTTTGAGACTGATAAGACCTATATATTTGAGTTAAAGCAACTTAGTATATATGGTACTGATTATACCCTGATGTTAAAAGCAAATACAACTATGAAAATTGTATTTACAGATACTAATGCTACAGGATATAATTACACCGTAACTGACTTTCAAAATATAGTAACTCCAAATACTACTTTATTTTTGCCAGTTGAGGTTTCGGAAGGTGTATATTTCCCTATGCCACAAGGATTACCAATAGCTTTACCATTAACTTATACTGAAATACCAGATTATTTGGGTGCTTTTGGTCAATTTATTAATCAGACTGATCTAAATCTGATGCTTGGGGAATCAATGCTTAATTTGACAGATATTGGTAATATCACTTATATGGATCTATATTCAGTCTATAATGCAGACTATCTGTATGGTAAATTAGATCTTTTTGCTCCTGAGTTGAATGAAACAACTCTTACCACTTTGATGGCAAGTTTCGATACTGGAGAACTACCTATTACCATTCCAACAAATATAACTGACTTCAAGCTTAATGCTACCGTAGCCTACAATGCAACTTCTGGATTGTTTGATTACTTTAAAATTACAATTCGTTCAACAGGAGAACAATATGGTTATGTAGATGCTTTTGATGTTGATGTCAGATATGGTCTTTATGTACCACCTCCACCTCCACCACCTACAACACCAACCCCTACAGAAACAGACTTTCCGTGGTTGGTTCCAATTGCGGTGCTTTCAATTATATCTAGCGGTTTAATTCTTAGAAGAAGGAGAAAATAACCGCTCATTCTTTCTTTTTTTTAAAACAAATATTTTTTAACTCTATGTCATAGATTCTATTGAACACATTGAGTCTTAGAGAAGAGGAATACCTTTTACTTCAGCATATACTAAAGGATCCTATAATACCATACAGTAAACTAGCAGAGAAAATCAAGATATCTTCTCCAACAGTAAAAAAGCGTATGGATACACTTCTAGGGAAGAATATCATTAGTAGTTTCCATGCTGAATATCATCCTGAGTCTCTAGGCTTAGAAAGTCATATCTATCTCTTAAAAATTAATTCCATAGATAAGTATCAGATTGTAGAGAGAATTCTTGATTATCACCCTTATTTAGTAGTTCGACAGAGATGCTATGGTGGAATCACAGGTATTTTTCTGAAAGTTCATATTCCAATTGGTTCATTTAATAATTTCAATACCTTTCTGAATTATCTAGTTGATAGTGATTTAGTTGAAGAAATAGTCCACTCTTCAACAATTGGGCAGGGAATAAAAACAAGAATTGATCTTAAATACTGGAATAGATCTAACAGTAAATGGTTTTTTGAATGGGATTTATGGAAAAAAAATATTGACGTTGTAGATTATGTTCCAAAATTTGATTATTATCAAAAAATATCAAGAGAAAAACCAAAGAATGTTCTCAATAAACTCAAATATCTTGACTTTCAAATTCTAAAAGAACTCGTAAATGATCCTACCCAAAAATACGCACTTCTATCTAAACAACTTAATGTTCCTCAATATACTTTGTCTAGAAGAAAGAAATTCCTTAGCAAGAGTGTTATTCGAAATTATCTGGTGGAATTTGACAGATCATTTTTTGGACTTGAAGATGAACTAGTTTTCAAAGCAATTTGCAGTCAAAGAGCAATGTCCAAAATAATATATCTACTCAGAGAATTAGCTCTGCCGTTTGAATCAGATTTTCGTGAAACTGAACGGGGTTTCTTGTGGAAAATCTTGTTACCACCTAAAGATAAATTAGAACTTTTCAATATTTTGTGGTCATTGTTCCCTGATCTTCAAATCATGATGTTAGATCCTCACACAACTGTTACAAAGGAATTCAATCCAGATAATTATTCCTTTATTGAACAATCTTGGAAAGATTCTGAAGAGTTTATGGTATCACAAGTTCTAGAGAAAGCTAGAGGAGAATTACTCCTCGCTTAGACTGTTCTAACCAAATCTTAAACTATTGCTCGCAATTCTTGAACAATCTCATACTTCATCTGCTTTCTTATTATAGGTATAACACCGAGTAAAGCTGCAACACATAATGTTACTATCATGATGGCAAGAAGTCCGAAATCAATATGTATTGTCATAGATATAACTTCATGCGGAATTAAGAGTGGTTTCAAGAAAGTCAAAGCTAATAGTGAACTCAATATACCTAAAGGAATACCAACTAACAATGTGGATACTAGGAAAATTGCAATTTCACCAACTAGCATTCTCCGAATCTTTCCTTGGTTTCCTCCTAAAGCTAAAATGACTGCATATTCTTGTCGTCTTTGTCCCAATATGAAGTCAGTCGATATTAGAACATATATTACTCCGATTGCATTTAGTATTACTGACCCAATTAACAATGTAATTGAAATATGTGGTAGGTATTTTATTATGAAATATCCGATATAATCAGGATTTATCAATTCAGGATTTACTGTCATTAATGGATAAAGCTCCTCTATTTCTTCCTTAATTTGATTTAAATCTGCACCTTCTTCGGCTGTTGCTAGAAATAGTGTTCCATTGTGTATGTCTAATTCATTGACAAAAACTTCTTCTTTGAGTAGCACCCATTCAAAATTTTCTCTGTTCATTTTAGGGTCATACCCATGTGCTATTCCCAAACCTGGAGCAGACTTTATCATAGATGAAACATTGAATTGCATCGTGAATGGACCGCCTCTAAAGTCTGTCACAGACATATTTTCTCCAACTGCAAATTCCAATCTTTCAACAATGTAGTCACTTAAGATTATGTTTGACTCACCTTCTGCTAGAGTAGTTAAAGCTGTTTCTGGACTCGTATCTGCAAAGCTATTGTCCGTCCATCTACCGACTTCTAGGAATTTTAGAGGGTCAACACCATAAACATCTACATGCTGAGAACCAACAATTGCGTTGATTGATTGGAAACCAACTATCTTATCTATGCCTTCAATTGATCCGAGATACTCTTCATATTCTGTGATATTTACAGGAATGAAAGAATCTATTCTAATATCAGAACCTCTTCTATAAGCATCTTCGAGAACAATGTTCTCCATAGTTGTTGATCGAATAGTAACAAATGTAGTTAACAAACAGATTATTAGAATCAGGAAGAAAGTCAAATCTTTCAAGCTTTTAGTATGTCGTTTGATATTTTTATGAATCAAGAAAGAGTTTTGTTTAAAAATAAAACTATGGAGTTTCTTAAGCGTTTTAAGTAAATAATTAACTCCAACTGAAACAAAGTAACTGATGAAGAAAATTACCGCAATGAAAGCTAAGAGAGCATTTGTGCTCGCTCCTATTGTGTTGAAACCAAAGCTATAGCTGTTTTTAGCTATATTTGTATAGTCTACTACTAAAAAGATGAAACCTGCTAAAGTTAGAACAAAAGCGCCAACTTTTATTCCTATTCCTAGAAGACGTTGTCCTCTTACAGTCATAATCAAAGATTCATGAATATCTTTTCGAACAAATGAGATGACATTGAGAAGTGTCATTCCAAGATATATCCCTAAAACCAATACCGTGTAAATTTCAATATCATAAGGAGATATTTGGAGATACTCAAAGTATCTTACAAACAGTGTTTTACTAAAGAATCCATCATGTCCAAATGACGGAATAAGTGCTGCCATTAAAATACCCGTCCCAATACTTATAATAAGAGAAAACGTACTTACTAGCAAGAATTCACCAAAGAATATTCCAATTATTTGTCCACTAACAGCCCCCCTTAATCTCAGAAAAGCTATCTCTTCTTTTCTTTTCTTTACCGTCATCTGTGATGCTAGGATCGTAAGGAAAAGTGTTGATACAATCGCAGGCACAAATAGTGTAGTTGAGCTAAATGTTCTTGCATATTCATTAGCCATCGTTTGAATTTCTTGAGAAAGAATATAGCAATACGCGTGGAAGAATCTTATCTGTATTCTTTCGCTAAGAGCATGGAGATTGTCAGGCATTTGACCAATACCTCCCGATCTTAATTGTTGTGCATCAACTTTAACTAGTAATCTCGGTAATAAACCATTTGAATCAATAATAAATCGATCAATACCTGTTAGGTCTTCTAAGGGAAAGAAAATAGAGTCCAACAGCATCCCACCTGTGTTACCAAGTCCCCCAAGGAGCTTAGCAATAACTGTATTATAACCTACATACTTGTAAATACCTGATATCGTATAGTTCGCAAAAATGGTTTCATTAATATCGTAAAATCTCATTTGGTGTTCCCCAATATCTGTATTGGGAATTCTTCTTGATACTGCTACTGTTACTTGATCACCTGGAGAAATTGTTTTGTTGTAGATAACTTCCAATTGCTTAGCCTGGACATAACTCATCATTATTTCTCCTGAATTTAAGCTAGCATTACCTTCTATTTCCAGATTCAGCTTGATTCTATCAATAGCTCTAGAGGAAACAAGATGAGCTGATGTTAATGATACAGGGTTACTCATGTTCTCTTGATTTTCCTCAGGATACCACCGATAATATGGTCCTTTATCTTCAAAGTTGAATAAAGCAACAGTTGGGAAATACCAGTCGACTTGTCTAACAATATAATCATCAACAGTATATGCATAAACTGCATCCATGGCGTTTGTGAGATAAGTTGACACATACATCTCATAATCAAGTGTTTCAATGTAATCATCAGCTATTATCAACTGAGAAGTTTCTGTCCAAATGGATGAAGTAAATAAAATAGATAAGGAAAAGACTAAACCAATTGTTATAATTAACATGCTTTTTTTTCTGTTTCTAATATTCTTAAATATCAATTGAACATTATATAGAAATCCAGAAAATACCCGTTCTAGAAAGGATTGTTGTTTCTCTTTACTTACGTAATTGTCTAATTCATTCATCTTTTTCACCCTTGAACAAGAACTCAAACTTAGTTTTGTCATATCCAATATCTGCAAAATCGTCAGGACTATGTTCAATTATTTTTCCTTTTTGAAGAACAATAATTCTTGAAGCCATTTTTGTAAAATACGGATCATGTGTCGTATAGATCATTGCCATTTTGTTTTTCTTTGCAAGACGCAACAAAAGTGACATTATTTCTCCCCCTGTTTTGCTATCTAATGTCCCAGTTGGCTCATCTGCAATTAGGACTGAAGGATTATTCACTATCGCTCTTGCAACACAAACTCTTTGTTTTTCTCCAGAACTTAGTTCTTGGGGTAAATTTAGAGCTTTTCTCCCTAATCCCACTTGATTTAATAACTCAAGGGCAAGATCCTGAGCTATTTCTTCAGATTCCCCATTTAGAATTATGGGAACCATTACATTCTCTATAGCGTTTAAATGTTCAAGAAGATAGAATTCCTGAAAAATGAAACCAATCTCCTTCAATCTATATTCAAATAATCGGTCAGTAGTCCATTCATGTATATCTTTGCCGTCATAATATACTTTCCCGGCTGTTGGTTTATCAATACCTGCTAGAAGGTTTAAGGTTGTTGTTTTTCCTGATCCAGAAGTTCCAAGAAAGCATACTACTTCCCCTTTAGCAATTTCAAAACTTATATCACGTAGCACAGCTAATTCTTCAGCTCGAGAAGAATATGTTTTGATTAAATTACTAACTTGTATCTGACTTTTTGCCATAGGACTAAAGTAGTGATACACTGAACACTTAAATGATTTTTCGTTTCTCGATATTCTAATTTCTAGCTACAAATTCAATTATATACCAGAAAACAACAACTATTAAAACAAACAAAACGCCAGTAAGAACCTTTTTCCAATCTCTTCCTTCATATTCTTCATCATCAATTTCAGTACCATCTTCAACTATTTCTTCCTCTATCTGATTATTCTTCTCATCTTCTGTCATTGCATCACTTTCTTTAGGTTCTTTACTGATGAAAGTAGATTTCTTATCCACTTAAATAGTTTATCAATTTTAAAAATTTCTTAGATTTGCATCTAATCCATGTCTTCAAAATTATCAGTTGTTCTAATAATATTCTCTGATACAAAGATATCAGCGTTAGCTAAAAGGGCTAGCAATGTAGCATGACTTGGAATCATTTGATAATGTTGAACATCTGAAAATCCTTCCAATCTGAGTTCTACAGTTGCTTGGTAAGCATTTGAATAGGGAATTATAGAATCAATTATTATCTTTTCAACTACACAGATCTCTGGAATAAGCTCAGCCAATGTTAGACGAGAATCATTTCCTTCGATTCCCCCAATAATCCTTGAAATGTTTAAAGCTATAGAAACTGGAATATTGGCCATCAAGAAGTTTTCACCATTCTCGAGTTCAAAGTTCAATAGAGGAATATCTGTATATTCCATCATATTTCTATCCTCTTCTGCTGTAAAAATATCCGGACTAGCTGAAAGAACATCTACACTAATCACTTTAAACAGCTTAGTATCTTCAGAAGAGGAACTAGTTTCCATGAGATTACTGCATAAAATATATTGAAAAATGTTGAGTTAGTCTCCATTGGTATTATTGTAAATTGACCAATATATTTTGGAAGGAAAAGCACTAATACTCTGAATTTTTAATAATGATGGCTTTGAATATAATAAAATAATTAATCACTATGAACAGGGTATAAAGAATGATAAATCGACTAGTAGAACATCTAAGAAATCCTCAAAATAGAACAAAAATCATTCTTAAGATGTCTATTTCTGCTTCACTTGCTAGCTTAGGTATCGTTCTATCAACCATTGTTGTTTTTGTTCCAAACATGGAGTTCATTTCTGTAACTATATTTCTTGTTTCCCTACTGTTTGGAGTATATTACGGATTAATGGTTGCGATTTCCGTACCTATAGTTTATGAATTTATAATTATTGCAATAATTGGATCTGCAGGGTATTTGATATTTTTTAAATTGATAAGTTATGTTCTTTTGGCTTTGATAACAAGTTCATTGAGAAAAATACTATTAAAAATTTCATTTTGGGAATTAGGGGTTTTGGGAGGTTTTTTTGCCATCGTTTACGACATTTTAACAACAATAGGATATCAAATTATTGTAATAAGAAGTGATTTTGTTTTTTCTTATTTTTTGGTACTTCTAGGAAGCGGTATTATTTTTACTATAGCTCATGTTGTAAGCAATTTTATCTTGTTTAGTTTTACTAAAACAATGATAAACTGGATTCATTCTGCTTTCAAAGCAAGAGGAATCAAACAACTAATGATTCCTTCATTCTCTAATGAAGAAGCTTTTTCAAACTTGGAAGGTGGCTCAACTTGAAGAAATCAAAAATTATTTTTTTATCAATTGCCTTGATTATTATCACGATTATATCAGTAGCTCTTACTTTTCACCTTAAAAATGTAAAACCTATTGAAAATGATGAAGAAATTGTTGTGTTAACAATAATTTACTATGGGTCATTAAAACCTATAAACAATACTGAAGAATATAATGTTACTGTATCCATGGGTTCTTCTGCACTTACTGCATTCTCCTTAGTAGCAGATTTGGAATTAACAAACTATTCTTTTGGGTCTTATGTAAAAAGTGTTAATGGATATAGTGAAGAACTTCCTAATTACTGGGCATTTTATCATTATAATATTCAAACAGATGAATGGCAGCATTCTTCATATGGGATCAGCAATTATTATTTAGATGAGAACAGCAAAGTCAAATTACAGTATACAGGATAAACTGAAAGTGTAGACAGAGTGAAAGAGACATGAGTGAGAACAAAAATCGTTTTCTACTAATTGCTTATCAAACTGATAAAACAATTACATTTGCTGTTCTTCCAGTTATTGTTATAAGTTACATTGTTGGAATTCTCTACTCAAATTTAGATACACTTCTCGTTCTATTTCCTGGAGGAGAAGGAGACTATTCGTTTCAACTTTTAGAAGGGGTAATTATAGTTTCCATAGCTGCTGGAAGTGGATTTCTAATTGTTTTTGCACTGAAAAAACATCTAATATTGGTTTTAAAAACATTTTTTGCTTTATCATTCTTTGTTTCTTCAGTGTGCATGTTTTGGGTTCATGGGTATCTTTTTGAAATTACATTCTTGGAAAACGTTTTTTGGATTGAGATTATTGCTGCAGTAATTGGGGGGATCATTGGATGTTTTGCTATATTGTCTTTCATTATGGGAAAAGGTGGAATAGTAGCAAAAAATACCACCATCTTCATACTTGGGATTGCTATGGGGACAATATTTGGAATGGTTTTTTCCTTTGTTACATTTATTACACTTATAGTTTTAATCTCTCTTTTTGACATATATTCTGTGTTTAGGGGGCCTATCAACCAGATTTTCAGAAGAACTAATTTCTCTATTTCTACCCCACTTGAGATAAAACAATCAGTTGCAATTGGTATTGGAGATTTCATTTTCTATTCTTCTCTTGTAACTTTTATTACAAAAGAGTTAGATCCAATTCTTGGATTCGTATCAATGATTGGAATATTAGTTGGAATAAAAATTACAGAAACTATGCTCTTTAGATATGGTAAATTTCCTGGATTACCAATACCAATTTTCCTTTCTCTTCTTCTTGTCTTGATAGGCTGGCTGGCAACAACTTATTTTCTCTAATTATTACACAATGAAAACGTGTGTAGAATATGAACAAAAATCAAAAGGTTTAAAATAACTCTCAAGGCAATTAGCTCGGTTGAACAAGGTGTCTTCTCGTAAATTTAGGTATAGAGGATATACATTAGAAGAATTAAAACAAATGTCCATGGATGAGATATTGGATTTGCTCCCTTCAAGGAGAAGAAGGAGTTTATCACGACAAGAATTCTGGACACCAAGAAGAAAGAAACTATTAGAGGACATTAGACAAGCAATGGAATCTAGTGATAGAGGAGAGAGAATGGTTGTTAGAACTCATGTGAGAGATATGCCGATACTTCCTGAAATGGTAGGTGCAATTGTGGCTGTCTATAATGGACGTGAATTTTTAGAAATTGAAATTCAACCACAAATGATAGGACATCTTCTAGGTGAATTTTCTCCCAGTACAAAAGTTGTTCGTCACGGAGCTCCTGGTATAGGTGCAACAAGATCTTCATTATATGTTCCACTGAAATGATTTTTTTTCATTTCTACTGAAGTTTTTTAAACAAGTTATAAATGTCAACAAAGGATGAGTGCTGAAAATTCAATTGAAGATTCAAAAGAATCCAAAGCTTATCAACGTCTAGTAAAGAATCTAACTATTGATTTACTATGGATATGGGTATTGAAACTCCTAAGAGAAGGACCAAAATATGCCTATCAGTTGAAACGAGAGATTCAGGAAAGGTTTGGTTTTAGTCCAGCAACTGTTACAAATTATACAATACTCTACCTTCTTGAAAGAGAAGGATTGGTTGAAAAAACTGAAATGAGAAATAGTGATGAAAGAATAGACAGAAAATACTATATAATTACTAAATTCGGAGAGGAGGTAATGGGTGATGCAGAACTATATCTTAAGCAAACCTATGAGAAATTATTTTCAAAGGAAATTGATTCATAAATATATCTCGCTCTTTTTTCAACAAATTTAAAAATTCACACAGAATTTCTGCATTAGGTACATTATAATGAAGGTGAAAACTTAACATGCCTAAAAAGAGAAAATCGGGAGGAAGGTCTGGCGGAAAACGAGGAAGAGCCACAGGAGTTCAATGTCATTCTTGTGGAAAGTTAGTTCCATCTGATAAAGCTAAAAAATATAGCATCTACACTAGTGCTGTTGATTATCGTTTAGCTAAAGAACTCAGAGATGAAGGTACAATTATTCCTCGCCAAAAGAAGATTGCTTACTACTGCATCTCCTGCTCGATACACAGGGGTAGAACAAATATTAGGGCAAAGGATGATAGAAGAGGTAGATAATTCTATTATCTTCTACAAATCTTTTCCTTTTCTGGAGGAACCAAAATTTGTCTTTAACTTTTCTAATTCCTTCATCAACCATTAGAAGTTCCACTCGAAAGAACATTAAATCAGTGATAGGAGGACAAGAAAGATTAGATGTTATTTCACGCTGTTTACTGAATTTAGCCAGGTGGAATAATAGACTGGGAAAGGAAATTAGATTATTTGTATACTTGTCTCATAATCTTGAACAGAAAGTATTGGAAATTCCAATTTCAAAGAAAATGAATACTCTTCAAAGCGAAATTGATTCTACTCACATGTCAATTGAAATTCTAGCAAATCCCCAGGAATACAATGCTGATTATATAGATATTAGTTTCAAAAATTTATTAGATAATCTTAATAAGAAATCATCAATTTTCTATCTAACTCCAAACGGTTTGTTAATTAACAAACAAAAAGAAATTTCTAAGGAAGATTCTACCTTATGTTTTATCTTAGGAAGCCAACATGATTTATCAGATGAACAGGAAGAAGCTTTGTTTAATCTTGAATATACTCCTACTAGTATAGGTGAAAAAAACTATCTAGCGTCTCATGTAATAACAATAGTATGTAACCATCTTTATAATTTGAATGAAGGTTAGTTAACAGTATTCTTTCAATAAGATTTTAATGTTATTCACTCAATTTGATGATAGAATGAGTGAAAAGGAATCTCCTGTAGTTACTAAGAAGATGCTTGCTTTAGGGTTTACTGCCCCATTTATCTTTAGTATTGGTGGTATGTTAATTGCTTTTTATGCAACTAAAAATGCTTCTTCAACAACACGTAATATCTCGCTCATTGTAGCAACTTTTGTAGGTCTCTTCGTTGCTATTGGGGTGATCTTTCTCATGCAATGGCGAATTAACTGGAAAATTGCAAAAAAATAAATCTTTTCAGAGAATATTCTATTTATTGCTAGTAAATCACAAATTTTTTAATACTTGTCTAATAGTTCGGAATATAAGGCGTTGAGGGCTAACAATGAGCACAAAACGAAGAAAAATATTGATTATGGGAGCAGCAGGAAGGGACTTTCACAATTTTAATACATATTATCGAACTAACGAATCATATGAGGTTGTGGCTTTTACAGCTACTCAAATTCCTGATATTGTAGATCGTAAATATCCTGCTGAACTCTCTGGCGAGTTATATCCTGAGGGTATACCAATTTATGATGAAACTGAACTAGTAGAAGTTATCAAAAAATATGATGTAGATGAAGTGGTTTTTTCATATTCTGATGTCACACACGAATACGTCATGCATAAAGCATCACTTGTAAATGCATGTGGAGCAGCTTTTACCTTGTTGGGTACTAAAGGTACCATGATAAAAAGCACAAAACCTTTGATTAGTGTCTGTGCAGTAAGAACTGGAAGTGGTAAATCACAAACATCACGAAAAATTGTTCAGTTACTAACTGATGCTGGTAAAAAGATAGTGGCAATACGCCATCCTATGCCATATGGAGACTTAGCCAAACAAGCAGTTCAAAGATTTGCTGAATATTCTGATTTAGATAAACATGAAACAACAATTGAAGAAAGAGAAGAATATGAACCATATATTGATAGAGGTTTAGTCATTTACTCTGGAGTAGATTATGAAGCTATTTTAAGAGAAGCAGAAAAAGAAGCAGATGTGATTCTTTGGGATGGTGGTAATAATGATTTTTCATTTTACCAACCAGATTTGCAAATTGTAGTAGCTGATCCTCATAGGGTGGGTCATGAAACAACATATCATCCCGGAGAAACAACTCTTAACCTAGCTGATGTTGTTGTTGTGAACAAGATAACCACAACAGATTACAAGAATGTGATGGAGCTAGAAGAGAATATTCGAAGAGTTAATCCTAATGCAATAATAATTGAAGCAGCATCACCAATTTTTGTAGATAATCCTAAGTTAGTTAAAGGGAAAAGAGTTCTTGTAATTGAAGATGGACCTACCTTAACTCACGGCGAAATGAAATATGGAGCCGGTGTTGTAGCTGCTAGAAGATTTGGGGCAAAAGAACTAGTTGATCCTCGACCATATCTAGTAGGTAGTATGAAAGAAACATTCGAACATTACCCTGAAATTGGAACACTTCTACCTGCTATGGGTTACTTCGATCAACAGCTTAAGGATTTAGAAGATACTATTAATAACACAGATTGTGAAGTGGTTGTTTCTGCAACTCCGATAGATATTACTCGATTGATTAAAGTCAATAAACCGATAGTTAGAGTGAAATACGAGCTTGAAGAAATTGGATTTCCTAAACTAAAAGATGTTTTAAAAGAGAAAAACTTCCTCTAACTCCTTCTTTTCTCTTTTATTTCTATGCTTTTACAATATAATAGAAATACACCAATATTCCTTTGTAGTTTTTATTTGCTTAAGTTTTATATTCAACTTCTATAGAATGCAATTCCTAACATGAAAAAAGAAAAATTTAAACAAAAATACGGACCTTGGGCATTAATTGCTGGTGGTTCTCAAGGAATCGGTGAGGCCTTTGCTAGAATATTAGCAACAAAAGGATTAAATTTGGTTTTAGTCGCAAGGAGAAAATCTTTACTTAATAGGATTTCAACTGAAATAACTTCAACTTATGGTGTGGAAGTACGAACAATTAGTGCGGATTTAGCTGAATTATCTGTGATTAGTATTCTAGAAGAACATACCAAGGATATTGAAATTAATATTCTAGTTTATAATGCAGCTATTATTCCCATAGGATTGTTTCTAAATTCTGACATTGAGGAACATCTTAGGACTATTAACATTAATTGCAGGGGACCAACAATTCTAGTTGATCATTTTGGCAAGTTAATGAAGAGTAGAAAAAGAGGTGGAATCATCTTACTTAGTTCCATGGCTGGCTATCAAGGGACCCCTTTAACAGTTCATTATTCTGCAACTAAAGCATATAATGCTATCTTGGCAGAGGGATTATGGTATGAGCTAAAAGCCCACAATATAGATGTTTTAGCTTGTGCAGCAGGAAATACAAAAACTCCAAATTATATTGCTACAGAACCAGACAATCCTGGTATTTTAGTTCCTGAACCAATGGATCCAATGAAAGTAGCAAAAGAGTCAATTGCAAAATTAGGGAAAAAACCTATTTTTGCTCCTGGTATTATTAATAAAATGGTAACTTTTCTTGTAAGGCGTCTCTTAACAAGAAAGCAGGCTATACAATTAATTGGAAGAAGTACCTACAAAATGTACGGAAGGAAAATTTAGCGCTTTTTCTACTAGAAAAATACATTTTTATTCTTTCTTTTCTTCATTAGAATGGATTTCATGAAAGTTTCTAATGATAAAGGAATAATCAAGGATGGTTCAGACATACTTATTGTCTTAGATGAAAGAAAAAGATGGTTAACTAGAGCGATTAGTGGAAAACAATTTCATTGCCACAAAGGATTTTTTGATTTTGACCATATAATTGGAAAACCATATGGAACCAAAGTAATTACAAACAAATCAGTCTACTTAACTATTTACGATCCTATTCCTAGTGATTTTCTTAAACAGATACCGCACAGTTCTCAGATAATTTATACAAAGGATGCAGGTTCAATTTTGATGAACGGAGGAATAAAACCAGGTAGTCGTGTTATTGAAGCAGGAACTGGAAGTGGAGCTTTAACATCAATACTTGCAACATATGTCGGTCAAACAGGACAAGTTTACACATATGAAAATAGAGAAACAGCATTTGAAACTGCAAAGGAAAATCTTTCTCGTATCGGAGTTGAAACAAACGTATCAATGAAACTAAAAGATGTTTCAACTGGATTTGAAGAGAAAAATGTTGATGCTATAGTTCTTGATCTGGGGGATCCCTGCATTGTGATTCCACATGCTTATGAATCTCTAAAATATGGTGGGATACTAACAGTTTTCTTACCAACATTTAATCAAATTGAGCGAGTTATTACAACATTTTCAGAATTCGATTTTGATGATATTAAAGCTCACGAACTAATTAAAAGAGATTTTCAACTTAAACCACATGCTATTAGGCCAAATACTCGAATGATCGGTCATACTGGCTATCTGATTTTCGCTCGAAAAGTGTTCAAGGAAGTAGATCAATGAGAATTCTTTTTCGATGCTCTAATTGTGAAACAATAAATGAAATACCAGATAGATATCAGCACAGATTCTGCAGAAGTTGTGGAAAAATAGAGACTTATTTTCCAGGTGAAGCAATAATTTGTGAAAAATCTTCATTTAACTGTGATGGTTTTTTAGAAGTTAAAACTCTAAATTCAAGTTTAGCAGAAAAATTCTTTACCATTGCTGATACTCAAATTGACTTGATTTCCAATTTAATAGAAGAACATTCACAAAAACGAATTGAGCTTCCAGATGTTCCTTCTGCTTCATTAACCGAAACAGTCTTGCATCTAATAAGAAACAATATTTCCGGAACCTTAGATGATTTGATTAAGAGCTGTGATTTATTTGATATTAATTTAAAAAAACTTGAAAAAATTATATTGCAAATGATTAAAGAAGGCTTGGTTTACCTTCCTCAAAACTGGTTATTGAGTTTAACTTAGATACTAAATCAACTAATACTTTCTTTTGGCAAGTTTTTCCTTTAACCAACCATAGATGATTACAATTACTACAATACCTACAATTCCTGCAAATGCTAAACCAACACCTATAATTATGTTTGAAGGTCCTCCAAAGTCAACAACAGATACAGTGATGTTTTCTGCAGCTATGTAAGCTATAGGTATGGCACCAAATTGGTCATGCGGGTGATAAGAATCTGTAGCTTCGAAGTAAATAGTTACATTATATTCTGCTTCTGGACTGGTAATTTCTTCTCTAAGAGTACCTGTTATACTATCTCCAGGTTCGATTGTTCTATGATAAGCATCATAGGATATGGTGTAGGTTGTGTTGAATCTGTCATTACCACCTGTGTGAACAAACTCAGCATTAAAGGATACAACCTCAATATCTAAATCTCCGAAGTTAACAAGTGTTGCTTGTATGGTAACTCTACTGTTTCTAATGATGCTAGTAGTTGACATACGGCCATTAAAAGCACCTATATATTGATCCGATTGTGCTCTTGAAACGTTTGCATGAGGGTTTAACATGAAGACAGCTAATAAAAGAAACACACTTGCTTTTATCCAGATTTTTTTATTCATAGAAATCAACCTTCTTGTGTAAGTAATAATGATAACTCTCTTTTCAAATCATCTAATGACCTTTCAATCCTCTTCTCATAAGTATTGTCAATGCTGATTCTTCCATCAGCTGTTTCCACCTTTACTCCACCCATTGATTTGATGAAATTACTTGAAACGTTAAATTTCACCTTTAGTTGTTTATCTGTAAATTGTTTGGAAACATTATCAAAGAACTGTTTAGAGAATATGTCCTTGTCCTCTTTTCTACATAAGATGGAAATCTCAGGTTGCTTAAGAGTTAAAGCCGCTTCTAAAACTAATTTTTCAAGATTTTTACTATATTCTTTTGTCCCTATGAGATTAGATATCTTTTCTTTAGCTTTGTTAATCAAATCAGAAACCAGTTCGTCTCGATATTTTGTAATTTGAAGTTTAAGTTCAAGTTCTTTCTTAGCTTTCTCTTTCATAAATTCAGAATCTGCTTTGGTTTTTGCATCTTCTACAATCTTGCCTTGAATTCCCTTGATTTTATCTTCTGTTCCTTTATTAATTTCAGTGATTGCTTTTTTCTGATCAGCTAAAATTTCTTTTATTAGCTTCTCTGTGTTTTCTTCAATCTTTTTAGTAATTTCTGGATTGTCACTCATTGGAACCCTCTCAGACTTAGGGAGAATTTGATAAGGTCTTCATAAGTCGGCATATAAAAATTTTGGTTAGGAATTGTTTGTCAATTCCTTGATAAACCTTAGTGATTCAATTACTCAAATAGTGTTTCATCATTAGCATATCTGTATGCAGCTATGAAAAGCCCAAAGAAGATAAGAGCTGAGATTGATACTATAATTGTAACAACTATGTCTGGTCGTGCAAAATATCTGATAAAGAAATTTACACCAATGAAGATAGGTACCATAAGAGTTCCAGCCCCTCCACCACCTCCACCTTCTTTAGCATGTCCCTTACGCCATCTTACAATTGTTTCAAAACCACCTAAGACTATGGCAACGATGTTAATTATGAACATAGCAAGTCCTGAAGAATTCCAATCAGCTAAAGATGCTCCATTATTATCTACAAAGATAAACAGCATAAGAATCCCAACAAATAATAAAATTTTAATAAACAAACCTATGCGATCTGATATTGTTTTTGTATAAGATACTTCAGATGCTCCTTCTCGTAGAAACATGATGAAATTTCCAATTGCCATAGCACATGCTAAACATAAAACAATCCCGTAGAAGATTGGAGAATACCCTGTCCAAATTTGCCATATAGGTACAAATATTGTAGAATACTGAGCAAAAAATGATATTGTAATCATTAATGGAATTGCTGCAAGAAACAATCCAGGAATAACAACAAGAATAGTAGGAACATTTTTCTTGATACCAAAAGCATGTAAAATTAACTTAACCGCAAAGAAGGATCCAAAAACTGCAATAATTGGAGCGGTAAAAGGGAAAATTAAGAAGAATAAACAGAACATAGCATTAACCATATAGAAAACTTTGGTGTCGATTCTAACCTTTCCCATAGCTCTCCACATGAGTTCATATGAATTTGCAATTCTAGTTGCTCTTATTATGGAAGCTAATGTGAATGGAAGTGCAAATATTATAGGAGCCAATATCCGTAGAATAATTAGTTCACCTGTTCCCTCCAGTGGATTATTACTTGTCCAGAAGAAGAAACCACTCAGAGATGCACTTTTCATTGGTTCAACATTCATCCAAATGAAGAAATATGTTGGAAAGATGAAAATCTGTAATAAAACAATTAACCTGTTAATCATTAATCCTCTAGTGTCAACCACATAAAGCACCTTGGAGAGAATTGACTTTCCAGATAAAAAAACGTTTCCTTTTCCCGTCAACAACTAAACTTTATTAAGTTAATTCTAAGTATAATCTATTGAAGGTTATGACTGAAAATCCAGTTTCCATAGAAGAGCTTCTTAAGAAGTACAGCATCCAACCTCATGATTTAGAGTATATTCTTAATTTCATGCAAAAGGAAAATATTTCTCCTCAACTAGCAATGCGTAGAATTAAGTTATTTGAGAAACTCCAAGAAAAAATGTCTCAAACACAATCAGATGAAAAAGTTCGTGAACTTACAACAGAACTAGATCAGTTATCTAAATTAGTTGAAGATTTACAAAAGGAAAAAGTTGATTTGGATAAAGAAATTGAAGATACAAGATTGCAGCAAGATTTATTCAATGCTGAAAGGGAAGAACTAAAATTGCAGATGCATGCACTTATGGGGTCAATTGAATCAATTGAAACTGAAGCAGAAAAAGGAGAAGAAAAACTGCAAGAAGAAAATGTGGATCTCAAGAAGAAACTCAGTTTAATGACTGCTGGAAGTCAAACCTTAAAGGAAAAAGTACTGAAATTTGGAGCTGAAACACCTGCATTGAAAACAGTAGTTGAATCAATCGATATTGGATTAGAAGCAATCATTAATGCAAGGCAGATGCCTCACATAACCTTATCAGTTCCCAATGATGCTTATACATCTCCTTCAAAACCAATGTCTGTTTCAACTTCTACTGGTTCTATGCCAGCACCTAAGACAGCAGAAACAATCTCACCAGATCAAATAAAGTTCGCTACTCCAATTTCTGAAAAGAAGGAATCAACTCCCGTAAGGACAGAACCTGCTAAAATTAGTTATTCTCCTAAGAAAGAATCAATGCCCACCTCATCTAGTGCCTCCTCAAAACCTATGATTAAGGAGAACATATTTGCAGAACTTGAAGATAAACCATCGTCTACACCCGCACCTAAAGCAGAATCAACACCTCCTCCAAAAGCTGAGCCTAAACCTGAGCCTAAACCAAAGCCTAAACCAAGAGAAGAATCTAAACCTGCTAAAGTAGATGTAAGCACAAAACCTGTTACAGAAGAATCAGCTGTTTCTTCAAAAATCGAAAAGATTTTGAAACTGTTTATGTCTTATGCAGAACAAGCTGACACTGATGAAAATTGGAAAGCCAGAATATCAGCCATTTGTGATATGGATGAGGCATACGTTGAACTAGGAGGATTAGCAATGTCGCAAATTTATGCATATCAAACACAATCAATTAAGAAGAAAAAGGAATTTGAGAGACTCCTGAAATCATGGATTGAGAATGGAATTCCAAGATAGAACTATCTCTTTTTCCAAAATTATATTCCTTATTCTAACAACAATTCTGTATAAGCTTTCAACAGAAGAAATAAAAAGTATAATGAAAAAGAAAATCAGCATGGGCCAGTAGTCTAGCGGATAAGGCACCAGCCTTCGGAAGTTTAAACTGAAGACAGCTGGGGGTCGCAGGTTCGAATCCTGCCTGGTCCGCCAAAATTCCCTTAAGAAGAATTATTCTGAATGATCAATATGAATTTACTAAAAAACCAGAAATCAACAACCATCTTTGCATTAACAGCTGTTCTCTTCTTGATTACATGTTTAAACTTTCAATCTGTTACAGCATCCATTGAATTGGAATTAGGAAATTTGTTATCGTATGAAGTTTTAGAAGCAAGTGATACTGAGAATGTTTTTTATGGTGCATCTCCAACCTTTAACTATTTTGGAAATTGGTCTGTTACTGCTGGAGATTTTATACAGTTCTTAATAATGTCAGTAACTGAAGCTAACATAAGCGGTTATCTGTTTTTGGGTAATTCTACAACTAATACTACTTTTATCAATGTTAGAAATGTTGATACGGCATTTGGATTAACTATTAGTATTGGAACCTGGAATGGTGGATTCTTTGCTAATGCTTCAGATTGGCAAAATATTCAATCAATGGTTCAATCTACTAATACTACCACAGAAGAAGTTAGAAATTTTGAGCATTCAATTAGTGATGCTCCCAAATTCTATGACGTTATGAAATTCGATACTGTTGATTACTATGGTCAATATACTACCCTATATTATCATTCTACTTCTGGAGTCTTATTAAAAGGAATAACTTCATTTGGGTTCTATAATTTATCAATAGAACTTAGGGGTACAAATTTAGAAATTGAAGGATTTACAAAAAGAGTATCAATGGATTTTTCTTATCTGATTTTGATAACTGCTTTTGTCCCTATTCTTAGACTTATGAAGAAGCGTTTCGTCAAAACAAAAAGATGATTTTTTATATTTCTTTTACCCCTTACATTTATCACAAAGGTTTTCATTAACTAGCCACAACAGATATTAAACATAAATCAATATAGAGATTTGAGCAACATGAGTGAAAGTACACAAAAATGTCCTAGTTGTTCCGAGACAGTTCCACTTGAATACTCTGTTTGTCCGTTTTGCGGTTTTGGACTTTTAGAATATGAGCTGAAAAAGTTCTCTTTCAAACCATCAATGAAAGAAGTTTTTATAAGAATGTATAATTTCTTCAGACATCCTTTCAGAACTAGTGAAGAAATAGCTATTGCTACAGAAAAGAAAGGAGGAAACATTATACTGTTGTTATACTCATTGTTTCTCGCACTAAGATATTATATGGTTATGTTAAAATCAGGTGTAGATTATTCAACAGAATTCATTTTTGGACCTGGACTTTCAGATCCCGAAAAGTGGACTATTACTATAGGACTTAATTTTATCCTGTTCTTGGTTGTTTTCTTCATCATGCCTTTTGTTATATGGATAATGTTGAAGATGTTTATTTTCATATCTACTTGGTTGATGTCCAAGTTTGGTGCTATGTTGGGTTCAGAAGCAACCACAAAGCAGTTCAGAGCTATTATCGGTTATTCTCTTGCTCCAATCGCTGCTGGAGAATTTCTTGGTATCTTCTTCACGCTTATGGCACCATCAGGTGGTCTAGGTGGTTCTGTTAGTTTTTCAGAATTTGCGGACTACATTTACTTTATTAATTTTGGAGGAGGAAGCATACCTTTATGGATTTTTAAAGGCTTGATGATTATTCTATGGATTATAATGATAGTATATGCATCTATATCGTTGAGAGTTATTGGTAAAATGGCATGGGTAAATGCATTTGTAACCATTGCAGTTCCAATAGCACTATTTGTATTCTTCTTCTATTTTGCCAGTGTAATGGGATAACAGGGGTTATTCTATTTTCCTTCTTCTATTTTCTCTTTTTGTAAAGTGAAATCATGATATTAGCAGAAATTCTTTTGATATTGCTTTTTTATAATCATGTTAAGGGAAGAAAATGAGTAAAAAATCAGATTCAACAATGGAAGATATTGGAGAGAAAACTTTTCTATCTCAGCTAACTGAATTAGTCGACACTCCTGTACTGCCTTTCAATGAAGATGCATCAACTTTTCCACTGCCTTCTAGAGATATTTTGGTAATTAATGCTGATATGTTAGTTAATAAAACAGATGTTTTACCAGGAATGAGTTTAGAACAAATAGGGAGAAAAGCTGTTACTATGTCAGTGAGTGATTTAGTTGCTAAGAACACAGTACCTTTAGGTTGCCTTGCTAGTATTGGATTTCCTTCAGATTTGGAAGTTTCAAAAGCTAAAGATATAATTTTTGGAATAAGAAATCAATGCAGTGATTATGGAACATTATATCTTGGAGGAGATTTAAATGAAGCAGATGATATCATAATAGATTTGATTTCATTTGGAGTCTGTGAAAAAGAAAAACTTATTCCAAGACAAGGTGCAAAAGATGGAGATTTGATTTTTTCATCAGGTCTTTTTGGATTAACTTCTCTAGGATACAAGAAACTATTGCATAATGAACAAATACCTGTTGAACTGATCGATTTAGTATTGTCCGCTACTCTTGAACCGAAAGCAAAAATGAATTATCTAGACTTATTCAAAGAAATATCAATCAATACATGTATGGATAGTTCAGATGGATTGTTAATAACTCTAAAGGAGTTGTCAGAAATAAACAAAATGGGAATAGATGTAAAAGAAGTACCTATTCACCCTGATGTGGAATCTTATGTAAATGATGAAGATATTAATCTATTAGATTTAGTTTTTAATGGAGGAGAAGAGTTTGAACTTATCTTTTCAATTATTCCAGAATTGGAAGAAGAGCTGTTAAAACACGCAGAAGACAATAATTTGTTTATTCAGAAAATTGGTTGTTTTAATTCTACTCATAACAACATCATTATTTTGGATAAAGAGTACTCAAATTATACTCTCTCAGAAGAAGGATTTGAGCATTTTAAGAAATGAGATATACATGGAAAAATCCTTAATAACCTTGCTTTATTTTCTTCATTGATTACTATGCCTAAAATAACAAAAATAATTCCTCGTGAGATAATAGATTCAAGAGGAAATCCTACTGTTGAGGTTGATGTTTACACATCAGAAGGCTTTGGTCGTGCCTTAGTGCCTTCTGGAGCTTCTACCGGAGAACATGAAGCACTCGAATTAAGAGATAAAGACAAACGGTTCCTTGGAAAGGGTGTCTTAAAAGCTCTAAATAACATTAACAAGCTAATTGCTCCCAAAGTAATTGGGATGGAGGTTACTGAACAGGAAGCAATAGATAATTTAATGTTGGAAATTGATGGGACAGAAAACAAGTCTAAACTTGGAGCAAACGCAATGCTTGGGGTTTCATTAGCTGTATGTAAAGCTGCAGCGGATGGATTGAACCTTCCAATTTATGAGTACTTGAATAAGGAAGCAACAAGTTTGCCTGTTCCTATGCTGAATGTGATTAATGGAGGAAAACATGCAGGTGGAAATCTAAAAATCCAAGAATTTATGCTAATTCCTCATGGTTTCAAAAAGTATGATGAAGCATTGAGAGCAACTTGTGAAGTCTATCAGGTTCTTAGAAACAATCTAAAGAAATTTGGTCCGTCTGCAATTAACTTGGGCGACGAAGGTGGTTTTGGTAGTCCAGTTGATACAGCTCCTGAAGCTTTGGATATGCTTGTAGAAGCAATTGAAGATGCTGGATATAGACCTGGAAAACAAATCTCCATCGGTCTGGATTCAGCTGCATCTGAATTCTTTGAAAATTCTTTATACGAAGTTGATGGAAAGAATTTAACTGGAAGTGAACTTGTCGATTATTATATTGATCTTGCCGAGAAATACCCAATAATTTCAATGGAAGATCCATTTGATGAAAATGATTTTGATTCTTTTGCAGAGCTACATGCTAAGTTACCAGATATATCTGTAGTAGCTGATGATTTAACAGTAACTAACCCAAAAAGAATACAGATGGCTATAGACAAGAAAGCGGCTAATTATCTCTTGTTGAAAGTAAACCAAATAGGAACACTAACTGAATCTATCCAAGCAGCTAATCTTGCTCGTGATAATGGTTGGGGTATTAATATTTCACACAGATCAGGAGAGACTGAAGATGCTTTCATTGCTGATTTAGCAGTTGCACTGGGTGCTGAAAGAATAAAAACAGGTGCTCCTGCAAGAGGAGAACGAACTGCTAAATATAATCAGTTGTTACGTATTGAAGAACAGTTAGGGGATAAAGCAAATTATCTTGGAAACAAATAACCTGTTTCCTTTTTTCTTTTTCTATCCAATGGATAACATTTTTGAACATTATTCGTTTTTCTGTTAATGATAATAATGAGTAGGGAATACGAAGCATTATTGGAAACTTATCAAGAAATTCAGCTTTTGAATTCAATTAGTGGAGTACTTTACTGGGATATGAATACCCATATGCCACCTGCTGCTGTGGGTCAAAGAGCAAAACAATTTCAATATATAAGCCAAAAAACACATGGTTTAATCACCAAACCTGAAGTAGGTAAGTTATTAGATTCATGTGAAAGAGATACTTCTCTTGATAATCTCCAAAAGCGAAACGTAGAATTGATAAGGAGAGCTTATGATGATAGAACAACTCTTCCTTCTGAATTAGTTGGAAAACTTGCTGCCCAATCAAACAAAACTCTTGAAATTTGGAAAAAAGCTAAAGCAAAATCTGACTTTCAAATGGTTCTTCCTGATTTAGAAGATTTATTTTCTCTTAATGATGAGGCTAATAGACTATTGGCTAAATCCAAAAATATGGATGATCCTTTTGATGCACTTATTGATAGTCGAGACAAAGGATTTGGAGTAGAAATACTCACTAAACTGTTTGATGAAGTTAAATCCTTTCTTATACCTTTCATCAAAAAATGCACTGAGTCAGATATAAAACCAGATAGATCATTTATCAGTAGGAAGGTTCCACGATCATCTCAAGTAAAAATGGTTGAAAACCTTTCACGCTTCTTAGAATATGATTTCTATTCTGAAAATGCTGTGGGCAACATTGCTGAAGTTGAACATCCATTGACTATTGGAGGGGGTTTCAAAGATGTTAGAGTTACGGTAAAGTATCATGAGGACCATGTTTTATCTGCTTTTTTAGCCGGAGCACACGAATGTGGTCATGCAATTCATTCATTGCAAGGAAAAGAAGAATGGTTTAACCAGCCTATTTATCGTATGGGATCTCCAAGTTTTGGAGAATCACAATCTAGATTTCTTGAGAATATAATCGCTAGCTCGAAAGATTTCTGGAATCATTATTATCCTCAATTTCAAAAAGATACGGATGGTATATTCAAAGATATTTCTCTTGATGATTTTTACTTTGCTCTAAATGCAGTGAATCCTGGTTTTATAAGAATACAAGCTGATGAAGTAACTTATATTTTACATATAATAATCCGATTTGAAATAGAACGAGATTGGTTTGCTGGGAAAATAGATACAAGAGATTTACCTCAAGTTTGGAATGATAAATATAGGCAATACTTAGGTGTAGATGTTCCAAACGATACATTAGGATTGATGCAAGATTTACACTGGTATAGCCAATATTATGGTTATTTCTTTGGTTATGGAATTGGGGATTTAATATCCTCCCAATTGACTGCTAAACTATCTAGAGATTTGCCCAATTGGCAAGATTCATTACAAAATGGTAAATTTACTCCAATCCGAGAATGGCTTGAAACATCTATACACCAAAAAGGTGGAACCTTGGATTGTTTAGATATGGTTAAGAGCATAACTGGTGAAAACCTCACACCAAACTACCATATAAAATATCTTAAAGAAAAATTCTCCTCATTGTATCAGATATAGGAAGCATACCAAACCTTAGAGAAATATAAAAAGAAGAAAATATCTAGAGTTTAATTTCCTCTTGAGATATTTTCTTTGGCTCTTTCTCTAACCTTACACTATCAGCCATAAATAGATCTTCCACATAGTATACTGTTCCTTCTACCACTGTGTTGGGACCTAATCTTACTGTTCTAGCTTTGATATTCTTTAGTACCCTAACATCTTGAATATCAACTTCATTATGGGCGATAATACTTTTTTCAACAGTTACTAGTTTTTTTGCTCTTCTAAAGAAAAAAGACTCAAATACAGTTCTTCTTCCTTCAATTAATACACTATCACAGATTATATTTTTCAAAATTCGAGCTTTTCCACCAATTTTAATAGAATTTTCTGAAAAAAGATTACCCTCTATTATTGTGGAACCTGTAAGAGTGGCACCTTTAACAGCTACAGTGTCCTTAGTACCTCTATATGAACCAGTCACTGTAAGGTGACCATTAACTATAGTTTCACCATAGATTTTTGCTGAACCACTAAATGAAGCATTTTCATCAGTTGTCAGATTTTTATCACATCTAAATGATCCAGAGCATTTTACTTCTCCATGTGCTAGTATATTTCCATATGCTTTCATTGCCCCTGAACAACGTAAAGCATTGCATTCAACATCTCCAGATATTTTACCTGATCCAGAAACTCTTATGTCTCTCTCAATTTTTCCTCCTGAAATCGTAGCAGCACCTGAAACTATAATAGCATCTTGAGTGAATGTTTTTGACCCCGATACTTTTATGTTAGGTGCATCTTTTCTAAATTCAAACTCTTGTCTAGTTGTTTCTAATTTTTGAGTATACCTTTCCTTTAACTCAGCATAACTAGCTTTATCGATATCTCCTTCATCCATTCTTTTTTCGAGGAGATCTAAGAGTTCTTTGTACATTCTTATGTCATTTTGACTCATTCTTTCACCTTAATACAATATTATCAGCACTTTATATAATGTTTATTTTAATCACTTGGGAAATGAACTTAAGCCCTAAGTTTCAAGCTTAAACCGAGAAGTTTAAACCGACAACAATTTAAGTAGAAAGAAAACTGTTAGACATATGTCAGATATTATAGATGATTCTCAGGAAGAAATTCCAATTGTAGACACCATCTATTCCATTTTTCGTGATAGTACCAGGAGAAAAATTCTCACTCTCTTGGGAAATATGAAACTAACAGCAGATGAACTAACCAAAGAGTTAGCTATATCGAGACCTGCTGTTGAAAAACATCTCAAACAAATGCTTGAAATTGGTTTGATAGAGAGAAAAGCTGATACATATCCTACTTTGAAATATATCTATACTATACCCTCACCTGGTCTTGAATTGCTTTCCAATGTACGAGATTCTATTGATACATTTATTTCTGCTTTAAGTGAAGAGTATACAAGAAGACTTGAAAATGAGGAGCAAATGTATGTTTTAGGAATGTCTTCAAAAGAAAGATATGAAGCAATCAAAGAATCATACACCTCTATTCTTGACAGATTACAAAAATAGTTTTTTGGAATGTATTGATATGCAGATTAAAGCAAGAAATCATCTTTCTAAAAAAGATAAAAAAGTGCTATTTTCTCAATTAGCTGATTTATTTGGTGAGGAAGTAGAAGATTCAGTTCAACGGGATTTAATTATTGAAGAAGTCAGAACAGACGAAGGAACATATATAGTTAGTAATAGTAGAATTTGGGTGTTTGAATTTGAAAATAAAAAAATACCAACTATACACTATTTACGTAATCATGCTTATTCTCTTCCAAAAATTGTAGTTGATATTGGTGCAATCAAGTTTATTACTAATGGTGCTGATGTTATGGCTCCTGGAATTGTTTACTTTGATGAATCTATAGTGAAAGGATCCATAGTTATAATTCATGAGGAAAAAGCTAATTCTATCCTTGGAGTAGGTAAATCACTGGTATCTGCAAAGGAATTCTCAAAAACAAAAAAGGGAAAAGTAATCAAGAATCTCCATCATCTAAGAGATTCTATTTGGGGATTTCAATTTTAATTGAATATTATTTTAATCTGATAGTTGTTCCATTGGGAGGTGCAAGACTCTCTCTTTTTGTGTTCTTGTAAACCCAAGATGCAAATTTTGTTACTTTCGATTCTTCCCCGTGAATAACAACAACTCTTTCAGGTTTTGGAGTAACTTTGTGGATATAATTCTCTAATTCTCTTCTGTCACTATGACCAGTAAAACCAGAGATACTATGAACTGCCATTTCTATATGATGCATGACAGTTCTTCCATTTTCAACCATTTGAATCTCTGTAATTCCCTTTTGTATTTTACTTCCCAGAGTTCCCTTTCCTTGGTAACTCACGAAAATTAGTGAATTATTAGGATCGGTGCAAAGAGCCTTGAAGTATTGAACACTAGGACCACCATTCATCATACCACTTGTTGCTAAAATTATTGCAGGATCTCCTTCAATTATCAAATCTCTTTCTTCACTACCCGAAACATGTTTCATCTGCTCTGCAAGGAAAGGATTCTCTCCCTCATGGAATATTCGTTCTCTCAAAGCTTTGGATAAAAACTCAGGGTGGGCAGTTGTGATAGCTGAAGCCTCTCGGATCATACCATCAGTATAAACAGGAATTTGTGGGAGTTCTCCCGATCTCATAAGATTCTCTAAAACAACTAGAATTTCTTGAGCTCTGCCTACAGCAAGTACTGGAATTAGTATTTTACCACCCTTTTGAATTGTATCGCGGATTATGTTCTTTAACATCTTTTCACATTCAACTCTCGAAGGAAGTATATCCTGAGGTTTACCATAAGTTGATTCAATAAATAGTGTTTCTAATCTTGGAAATCTAGCATTTGCGGGGTCTAATAAATTGGACTTAGCAAATTTAATATCTTGAGCAAAAGCCACATTGTAAATCCCCTCCCCAATATGAAGATGGGGAATTGCACTTCCGACAATGTGACCAGCATTGTGGAAAGTTAATCTTATATCTGGAGTAATATCTGTAACTTCTCCATAATCTAAAACAATTGTGTGTAAAACTGCTTCACTAATATCTTTTTTCTCATAAGGTAGTGTTTTTCCCTCTTTTTGAGCTACATCTAAATAGTCTATTTGCAACATTGTCATCAAATCTCTTGTTGGTCGTGTTGCATAAACTGCACCCTTGTATCCATATTTGAATAAATAAGGAACAAAACCTGAATGATCAAGATGAGCATGTGATATCACAACTGCATCAAGCTGTTCAATGTCAAATTCTGGCAAATCGAATCTTGGAAAAGTGTTATTTGGCGAGTTGCTTCCTACATTGATTCCGCAATCAACAAGAGCTCTACTTTCACCTGTTTGGATTAAAGCTGAACTTCTTCCAACTTCTGCAAAACCTCCCAAAGCTGTTACTCTGATAGTATCATCTCTATAGATTACAGGTCTATGTATCCTCTTCCCAACAGTTCTAAGAACCTCTTGGCGTTTCTTTGAATTTTCTTGATGTAGGTGTCTTATTGTCTTAATCACTCTTGATTCAATAGGAGGAGTCCTCATTACTCTTGGTCTCCACAAAGTCTTAGCTATTATGTTTCTTAGCATCTCACCTGATTTGCCAATAATCACTCCTGGTTTAAGAGCTTCTATAATCACTTCACCCACAAGTTCATCAAAATCAATATTTGTAATTTCTCCCTCTTTTCCAACTAATTCATTAATTGTAAAAATTGTTTCATCTTTATCCGATCTTACACTTGGATCTGAACGAATAACGATTCTTTTTCTAAGCTTTTTTGCTAGTTCTTTTACAATAGTTTCATCGTCTACTAATACACGAGGATTCTTGGAATAAACAGCAACTTCTGGTCCTTCAAATTCTATCGTAGTAATATCAGAATTAGCAGGTAGCTCAGCATGTATATCTTCAGATATTTTCTCTAATACTTCTCTGTAACTCAAACTGTTCAACCCTAATAGATTTCTTAAAAACAAATATTTCGATGAACAAAAGCTCTCGTATTTGCTTAAATAAGGTTTAAAACTAAATTAACTCTCTAAATTATATTTAAATACTTTTTGATTTTGCTTGAGAAAATTTGAATTTCAGCAATTGAAGTAACTAATTAAAAATATTATTCAGTTTCCTCCTCTCAGATACCATCCTACATCAAACGGTTTTGTCTTTGAACCTTCTATAATGACAGCATTCTGGTTTAGAGAATTGATGTCAGCTGAATTAACTTTAGCTTTACCAATTCCATAGAAAATATTAGTTTTACTCATAATTATTATTAAGTTGTTTTTATCAAAGGATTCTTCAAAATGTATTAGATTTTCTTTAAAAATAGGTTTTCCATACAAAAATTGGTCAGTTTTAACTATGACCTTTTTGGAAGTAAAATCTGAAACCATTTTTGCACCTTCTATTTCAAGTTGGAATGTATCTGACCAAATGCTGCCAATAGGAATTCCAGCAGAATAAACTTCAATGTTAGTGGTTTTTGAGATCAAATCTGAACTCTTTTGGGGGACAGCAAAAACCTCTTTTATTTTTCCTTCTTTTATCCAGAAAATATGCCTTTCAAAAGCAGAAAGACTTCTTGTACCAAAGTAAATCTCAACAGTTCTTCTGATGAGATTGTCTTCTTCTTTGGTTCTGATTCGAAATACAGGTTTACTCATCATTTTTCACCAACTTTGCAATAAAGAATCCTTCTCCATTCGTTTCATGAGGATACAATCTTCTTGTTTTGGTTAATTCTTTGTTCAAATCCATATCAAGGAATTGTGTTAATCCAGGCTTTGCACGCAACTCAATTTGTGTTAATTCTGTATCTGTTTTCTTCAATATCTCAGAGATTACAAGCTCGTTCTCTTCAGGTTCTAAAGAACACGTGCAATATACAAGTTCCCCATCAGGTTTTAGAACATTCAGTGCTGCAGAAAGTAAAGAAACTTGATAATCATGATACTTTAGTATATCCTCCATTGTTTTACTATTCTTTCTAGTTTGATCAGAAATTATAACTCCTGAACCTGAACAAGGTGCATCAAGAAGAATTTTATCAAACTGAAAATGTAAATCCTTAGCTTTACGTGCATCTATTTGGAGAACTATAGTGTTGTTGACACCCATTCTCGATAGGTTAGATTTCAGACTTCTGCAACGATTGGCACTGATATCAATGGCTATTATTGCTCCTTTGTTATTCATTAATTGTGCAAGGTGTGTAGTTTTAGCTCCAGGAGCAGCAGCAAAGTCTCCAACCAGTTCGTCTTCTTGAGGATTCAAAATCCGGGATGGAAAAATAGAATTTTTTCCTTGTAGCATATAGTAACCATTAAGATATTCAGGTGTTGCTCCAATAGGATGTGGTGATTTGATAATAGTCCTTGATTCTGGCAATTCAGAATCTTTTACTAACTTAATTCCTTTGTTGAGTAAGATATTTTCAGTATTTTCGTAAGGATTTCTTATAGAATTCAATCGAATTGTTTGAGGAAGTTTAGTTTCATTGAATTTAATCATCTCTTCAGTTCCCTTTTCTCCAAGTATTTTCGTATATCTCTTTATCATATATGGTAGATAACCTAGTTTCTTACCTAATTCAAAGACATCATTTTCTTCTTGAAGAGACAATTCCATCAACTATAATTTTGATTACATTTTCAAGTTAAAATATAAAAGTAACCTATTAGATTATTTTTTAGAATGGCAAATATAATTAATGAATTTAAATTCATAGAATTACCTACACTGTTGTGTTTAGGAGCTGATATGTTAAATAGCTTACCTGATATCATAGACCGATTGTTACTAGGAAGCAAAGCTCTACTTATTACTGATGAGTTCTTAAAAAATAAAGTTGGAAAGGAAGTTGAAGATATTTTAACAAATAGCAGTAAACACAGTGTGTATACAACCACTATTCAAGACAGTTCAATGGATGAAGTAGACAAACAATTAGAAGTTCATAGGGAAATAAAACCTGATTATGTAATTGGACTTGGAGGAGGAAGACCTATTGATATTGCTAAGTCTGTAGCTTTCAAATCTAATCAAAGATTCATTTCAATACCTACAATTGCCAGTCATGACGGAGTCGCGAGTTCAAGAGCCTCAATTATTGGCTCAGATAAGAGACATTCAATCCAAGCATTACCTCCAATTGCTGTTCTAGCTGATACAACAATCCTGGATAAGTCACCATATAGATTTACCGCAGCTGGTTGTGGAGATATTATAGCAAAAAAAACAGCAATCAAAGATTGGATGCTATCTCACAGACTAAAAAATGAAATGATTAGTGAATACTCTATTGCTCTTTCAGACATGACTGTTCAGTTAATTACTAAAAATGCAGATCTTATTAAAAGTCAGGCAGAAGGATATAGTAGAATAGTTGTAAAAGCTCTAATTAGTAGTTCGTTGGCAATGTGTGTAGCAGGTTCATCAAGACCAGGTAGTGGGTCTGAACATATGTTTAGTCATGCATTAGACTCATTTGCAGAAAAACCAGCTTTACACGGAGAACAATGCGCTTTAGGAACAATTATGATGGCTTATCTTCATGACTTAGATTGGGAATATATTCGTGATGTTGTACATAATCTGGGCATACCTGTTAAGGCAAAAGAACTAGGATTAAAAGATGAAGAAGTAATTAAAGCACTCCAAATTGCCCACACAATACGTCCTCAAAGATTCACCATTCTTGGAAAGGAAGGATTAACCCATGAAGCAGCTGTTAATACGGCAAGTGTTACAGGAATAATCAACTAACGCACCTTTGCGAATCTTAAAGAATATATTTTGTTAATCTACTCCGAAATGACACTTTCATTTATACCTAAGGATGTAGCTAAAGTAGGTTACAAGTTTTCTCATCAAGGAGGAACCCAAACATGCAAAAAATGTCAATATATTCAAGTTTGTATTCAACAGCTTGAATTAGGTTCTTCATATGAAATTGTTGAAGTTAGAGGTAAAGAGCATCCTTGTTTAATTGATAACGGCGTTATGGTTGTTTGTGAAGTAAAGAAAATAAACGATACAGTGGCAGTTGAAAATCAAAAATACCTTGAAAATTTAATCCTCACTAGAAACCCAATTGAGTGTAATGAAGTCCTTTGTGAAAATTACGACTATTGCGTTTCATTAAAGTATATGCAGACTTCTAAAATCAAAATTATTGAGAAAAAAAGAGATATCAAATGTCCTCTTGGATATAATTTAGTTCTAGTTGAAGCGAATAAAATTGAACAATGAAGACTATTATTTCTTCTTCTCGATATCATAGTGTTCTATAAATGAGATTTTATCATATTTAGTACTTATTTCACCCAAATCTCTAGTAACACCATTTCTGGTAAACTGTATATATTCCATGAACCTAGTAGCTTTTGGTAATTCTACTTCGATGATTTTCCCCTTAATTTCGATTTTAGTTGTTGAAAAATCAACTCCTGGCAACCTCTTCTCAAGTAGGCAAATGAACTGTTCTTTTACATCTGTGATCTTTTTAACTATCTCAACTTCATAAATTAAGTCCATTCCTGCAAGATCGTGATTAAAATCAACTTTCACTCTACTACTTGAAACCTTTAGGATACGACCGGTTTGACCACCAATCTCAACCTTCATATCTTCCTTTGGCTTAATTTGGTGTCTTTGAAACTCTCTTCTTTGAATTAACCTGATTTGTGATCTGTCCCTTAGACCAAATCCCTTCTTAGCTTCAACTTCTATTGTTTTTTTCTGTCCTTCCTTCATCCCTACCAGTTCTTCTTCTAGACCAGCTGGTAACCAATTTTTTCCAATTATCAGTGTAAAAGGTCTATAGATTACCTTTTCATCAAAAACATCTTCTTTTTTCGCGATATTTTCGAATGTGGTATCAAATACTTTGTTATCTTCTTTTGTTCTTCCAGTATAGTTGATGTTTACCATATTTCCGTTTTCGATAGTTGCCATAAGTTCACCGTTAGAGTCTTATCCAAGTAGAATCTATGAAGTTAGCTATATTTAAAATTCTTCTTTGAACCCTTATTCTTTCTTCAATATTTTTTACTATAATGAAGTAATAAATGCGTTGAAATGAGAATTGTTTAATTCTTGTTCAGTTTTTCTTACAAAATCTCTAAGAATTGTACATTTGTCCTCAGCAATCTGCTTTGTTATTGAAAAATGCATCCTTGAGGGTAGTTTGAAGAGTTTTTCATCAAAATGAACCAATGCTTCTTGCATATCAAGTCCTCTCTCACAACTAAAACTAATTGTTCTATAGAGGCCTATTGCACCAAGAGCATCTAGTGCGTCTGCGTCTTGTAATATTTTTGCTTCTACAGTTTTTGGAGCTATCTTTTTACTGAATCTGTGAGAAAGTATTGCTTCATTTACTTCATTTATCAACTTAGAAAGATGTAATTTTTCCAGAAATCCACGAGCTAGTTCTGCACTTACTTCAGCATGACATCTTCCATTAAGTTCTTCAACAGGTCTCCCTACATCATGAAAAATTGCTGCAAGAAGGAGTATATCCACGTGTGCTTCAAGTTTTTGAGATAATTTCAAACAGGTATTTGTTACTCGAATTATGTGATCAAATGAATGCGATTTCTTGTCTTCATGAAGTTTAAATTGCCCCCTTACATAATCGTGAGCTTTTTGAAATACCTCCTTCAATTCAGTTAAATCAGTTAAATGCTTGAGCTTATAATTTTCTTCAATCATCTTTATTTCATCTCATGTAAATTGTATATCTCTCCTTCCACTTGAAAATCTTGGTTAATCTCTATGATTGCGAAGTTACCCCTAGTTACTGGGCCTGGATTAACTATAGCACAATTATTCAAGCTAGTAATGGATGGTGAATCGTGAATGTGACCTGATACTACTAAAAATATGTGAGAATTCTTCTCAATAAATTTTCTTAAATCAATAGATCCAGCATGTCTGTTAAGCGATACCATATCTGCTTGAGTATTATATGGGGGAGCATGTGTAAGTAAACAAACGTTTTCATTTGACTTTCTTAATTTATTTAGTATTTTTTGATTTAATTTTGGTTTATGAGTTCCAAAACCTACAACTTTGAAAAACTCAATCTCCTGAACATTAGATTCTAAATGGATTGCATTTGTCTCAAGTTCTTCTCTTATGATATAGGGATCACAATTTCCAAGCACGAAAAATACTTTGCTTAAGCTATCAGTAATTATTCTCAGAATTTTATTAAGCTCATCAGTAGTTCCAAAATTGGTTATATCTCCAGCAACTAAGCAAAATTCTGGTGGATCTTTGAGTTTTTCAACAAATTGAAGGATGTTGATTAATGTAATGTTTTGACTATGGATATCAGATAAAATTAGTATTCTTACCATTAAAACACCCAGTAATCCAATTCAAGAAAGGTGAATATTCCAGTATATTGGAACTCACTTGTTTTAGTATTGTATTCCCAGAGTTCAAAAACTATCTTGAGGAAATTGGGACTCACTATTCCACTAACAACTTCAGAATTTATGAACAAGATGATTTCGGTTGGACCCCATAAGAAATCTCCATCAAAGGATTCTGTTTCTTTCTTTTCTGCGTTTGTAGCTGGAGAAATAATCTTTTCAAAAGTATTGTTTTCATACAGAATAAATGATGAAGATGTAAGGATTGGTTGCAGTGAACTAACATTTTGTGTAAGTTCTACTATTTTTATTTGCAATTGGTAATATATTACAACATTCTCATAATTCTTGACTATAAAATAAACTGAAACATTTGAATCAGAATAGATTTGTTCAGGATAATTGTCTGCCACATAAGTTTCTGAAAAACTATCATACATAAGAAGAGATAATTCAGAGTATCCATCAGTGGTTTTGTGTAAGAAAATACTGGAAGATATTCCAAGTGTAGATGCAACAATCACTAAGATTATTGATAGAGTGATTAGTCTATTTACTTGACGTTGAGAGAGTTTTGAATTGATTTTCTTAATCAATTTTCTATTTTCCTTCGTCATTTTGAATCACCTCTTGAATTGTCATACTTAATCTCAAGCTTCCCATATTCCTCGATTTTCTTCTTTTCGAACCAAGGATATATTTTGTTTATGAAGAAGAAACCAAACAAAATTGCTGCAAAACCAGATACCACACCCACAAATGAAAAAATAATTGTCTTATTTCGGCTTTGGGTTTGTGTTTTATTCTGAATTTCTTCGATTATTGTATCAAGCTCTAATGATGCTGTAGTAGCTTTCTGATAAGAAACTGTAAAATTACTACTATCAAAATTATCTTTAGCTTCTTTGATTAATTGTCGTGCAGTATCAATTTGCATTATAATGTTGCGTGAATCAACATCATAGTTTGGAAAATCTTCAAGTAATTCTAAAGCATAAATAAGTTTATTTTCAGCTTCTTGAATTGCTGCAGACGCTTGCTGTTCAGTTTGACTTTGAGCAATCCAAACTTGATTACACATAATAATTGTGAAACCAAAAATCCACAAAATCAGAATGGCTTTTCGATATTTCCTCATTTTTTATCACCCTTTCTGAATATGTTTATTCTAGATTGCGAAAAATCAAAAGTTAATTTTCCAGAGCTGATTAATAACCTCAGAAAAACAGTTGAAAATAATGCAAAAAGTGTAAACGAGCCTATAATTATGACAAATGAAAGAGTTTCTATTACCCAAATTTGATTTAGTATTAATCCTGAGAAAATCAGAATACCAACATTTATTCCTAATGAATACAAAATCCGTTCATATTGATCAATTGCTTCATTTAATCTAGGAAAAACGAAACTAGTTATTACCCATCCTGGTATCAAGATACCGAATAAACCCCCAAATATAGTTCTAATAAAAAGAACTGGGGAGGTTTCTGGAATTAATAGAACTGTAAGAAAGAAAGAGGCACAGAAACCTATAATGATCCAAAATTCAATAGAAAAATAATTCATTTTAAATAAATACTCAGAAATAGATTTAGGTAACTTTCTGGTAATTTTTGGTGCCCCAAGCTGGATTACCTCTTTACTTTCCAAATCTCTTATAATCTGATAGATTTGCTTTTCTTCTGCTTTTGTAAGCTCTAGTGTCCTTTGAATAAGTTTTCTTACTGTTTTAGGTTTTTCTTCAGTAAGAATTTTTCGAACTGTTTTTTCAACACTGGAACTTGTACTATTTTTCATGCTTTCGAACAACAGAAGTAAAAGAATAAAAAAAGGTTTTTGAATCGAAAAAGAAGAAATGAATGAATTTTAAAGACTTACTTCTTTTTTCAATTCTTCAATCTTATCAGTTTTTTCCCAAGTGAATTCTGGTAAATTTCTTCCAAAATGACCGTAACAAGATGTTTTTTTGTATATCGGTCTTTTTAGTTTGAGATGGTCTATTATTATTCCAGGTTTGAAATCAAAAACCTTCAAAACAGCTTTTCTAAGAATTTTAATGTCTACCTTCTCGGTTCCAAAACACTCGATATTAACAGCTAATGGTTCTGGTTCACCTATTGCATAGGCTACTTGTATTTCACACTTATCTGCTAATTCTGCTGCTACAACATTCTTAGCAGTATATCTAGCTGCATATGAAGCAGATCTATCTACTTTAGAAGGATCTTTTCCTGAAAAAGCTCCTCCTCCATGAGAATCTACTCCCCCATAGGTATCTACAATAATCTTTCTCCCAGTTAATCCTGCATCACCATGAGGACCTCCAGTTACAAAACGACCAGTTCTATTTATGAAAATTTTTGTTCTATCATCAATAAAATCTTGAGGGATTATTTTATCAATTACTTCTTTCTTTATTCCCTCACTTATCTCTTCATTAGTGGCTTTTTCTGTATGTTGAGCTGCAATCACAACAGCTTCGATCCTGAATGGAATGTCATTTTCATACTCTACTGCTACTAAGGATTTTCCATCAGGTCTTAAGAAAGGTAAGATCTTCTTTTTCCTAACTTCAGTTAGTTTTTGTGTTAACTTATGGGCTAAAACAATTGGTAAAGGCATGAATTCAGGTGTTTCATTAGTAGCATAACCATACATAATTCCTTGGTCTCCAGCACCTTGTTCCTCAATTTCATTCCTTCTAACTCCCTGAGCAATATCAGGCGATTGTGAGTGAATAATGTTAATAATTGCACAACCTCTGTAATCAAAACCTATTCTTGAATCATTATAGCCTATTTCTTTGATTACATCTCTAACAACCTTCTCGTAGTCCATAATGATAGGTTTAGTTGTTGTGATTTCTCCTCCAATTAACACTAATCCTGTAGTTACAAAACATTCACAGGCGACATGTGCATTAGGATCTTCACTTAAAATAGCATCTAAAATTGCATCTGAAATTTGATCACATATTTTATCAGGATGGCCTTCTGTTACTGATTCTGAAGCAATAATCTTATAGGAATTCAATTTTTTTCTCTCCAAAATGGCTTATAGAATGAAACTAACCTTCGATTTAAAATTATTACTATAACAAAGTAGTGTATTCTGAATAAAATTAGAAGAATTAAGTAAGGTTTTTACTCAACTCCAGAGCTTATTTGGATTTCATTTAACATACTCAAAATTTCTTCTTTGCTTGGAATATCATCGGGATTAGTGCTTTTAGAAGCAAAGACTAGTTTTGTAGAAAGTTGTTCAATTTCACGAAGCAACATTGGACTATGACCTTTTTCTAAGAGGGCATCTCTAATCTCAATTAGTTGATTAGAAATTTTAAGAAGTTCTTGAGAGATGTCTGGACTCTCATTAATAAGATGCTTAATCAAACCAAATCCGTCATTTACAGTTGATATCTGAGGATGTAAAGTTGCGTTTAGGTGCTGAGCTATTTGCCTAATAATATCGTTTTCTAATGCTCCTTTCTTTGTTTCAGCTTCCTTGTATTTTTTTCCAAATACAACATTGGAGAGGTGTTTTAATGTATTTTCAAAAACTTCCTGTGATTGTAACTCTGGAATTAAATGAATAAGTTGAGTTTTGACTAGAACCCTTCTTTCGTTCTTAAGTAGATAATTATATTCATCTTTTGTTAGTTTTTCCTCTGCAACAAGTTTCTTGACATCTTCTCTAAATGATTGTCTATTACCTCTTCCTGCCCAGTAAGACATATCGATGTGTTCTCTAAGCTTAAGTGCAATTTCATCCAGTGTAGATGTTTTGACTGTATCCATGATTTGTATACACGTTTTCTATGTTAATAAGAATTTCTTAAGCTGAAAAAGCGATTTTCAAAACAAACATAGTTCTTTCGCTTACAAAAGTGCACAACAAATATCAATAACTTATTTCTCTTTCATTAAGATGACAGATACAGTTGGAATTCTTTTCTGTGGGGGAGAAGGTACTCGAATGAGACCTTTAACTTATTACATGCAGAAAGTAATGATGCCGATTGGGTTAGATCAGGTACCTATTCTAGAATATGTATTAAGACATTTCAAAAAACACGGTGTGAGTGATATCATCCTTCTTGTGAACTACAAAAAAGAACAGATACAAGGCTATTTTGGAGATGGAGAGAAATTGGGGGTGAATTTAACTTATATTCCTGACAAACCTGGACCTGTTGGAACAGGTACAGCATTGCTTAATGCTCAAGAGGTCATAAACAAAAGAAGAATGATAATCTACTATTCAGATATAATAACAAATGTTAACTTCACAGAAATGTTGACCTCACACAATAACCATGGAAAATGGGCAACTATTTTTGCATCTAAAGGTTGGAAAATACGAGTAGGAACAGCTGAAGTTGATCAAGAGAATAATGTTACTAAATTTATAGAGAAACCTGAGTTACCATTATTGGTTAATACTGGAATTAGCATTTTAGAACCAATTGTTTTTAACTATTTGAATGAGTTTGATTCAAATACAAGCATTGATTTATCAAAGGATATCTTTCCTCAATTTGCAGAAAAAGAACAAATGTCTGCTTATGTTCCTGAAGATGTTTACTGGGAAGATATTGGGTCAATAGAACGTTATGAGAAACTGGATAATGATTTTATTACTGAAATAATGCAAAAATAGAGAAAAATAGTAATTTGGAAATAAAATCTTAAAAGAAACATTCATATTAAATTGTTAAAGAGTGACTTTAATGAAACATAGATTAATGGATTTACTAGCATGTCCAATCGATAAATCTTGGCCTCTAAAATTAGAAATAAATGAGGAAGAAATGATATCAGAAGAAATACAACTTCCTATGAAAAATGAGCAAACAGAGGTTATTTGCAATTTTTATTGTAATTATAAACAATTTCAACTAGTTGAAATAAACGATAGTGGAGAAGAGACAGTAAAATTAGGGGATGATATTAAGAAGAATGTCACAATGGAAGATTGCAAAAAATGCTTTCAAATTGAGATTATCAGTGGGAAACTATATTGTCCAGAAGATGAGAATCATCAATATGATATCAAAGAAAGTATCCCCATAATGCTTACTGAACAACAACTCAAAGAAATCTATGGAAGAAAAAGAAAATAATTAATAGTAAAACACTTCAAATTTCCTTACTCATTGAAAATTTTTTCATCAGAAACAGGTTTTTTCTCTTTACCTTGTTTGTTTGTGTGCCAGATAAAGTAACCAATTTCGATTGAAATACCAACAGCTAATAAAACATTTACACTGATTATTTTTGTGGCGAATCCTTCAAATCCAAAAAGAAATTTTTGTACAGACAAGAAAACTCCATATGCAACTACAATCAGTAAAATCATTGTGAGCTGAATTCCTGCTGCTCTATCAATTTTATCAACGAATTCTTTAACCTTGGTTTTAGCTTTGTCAAACATTATCTGCCACTTCTCCTATCTATAATCTCTTTTAAAAAGCTCTTCTATGTATTCTTCATTTAGAATAATAATGGTGGGTCTTCCGTGAGGACAAGTAAATGGTTCCTCCAATCCCAATAATTCTTTCAGAATTAATTCGGCTCTTTCTAAAGTGATTTTATCTCCAGCTTTTATTGATCTTCTGCATGCAAAAAGTGAAATGATGTCCCTTATAACTTCTAAATCTTCTAGTTCCATTTTTTCTTTTATTTCTGAAACATTATCCTTGAAAATATCAATGATATCCTTTGCAGTATCAAATTCTATTGACACTCCCATAATAGATGGAATAGATCTAATTAATATCTCATTTTTACCAAAGATTTCTATGTCAAAACCAAAAGATTTGAGGTTCTCTTTTATGCTCTCTATCATTTCAAATTCTGAAGGTTTAAGACCAATCGAAACAGGTGCAAGTAATTGCTGAACGGAAACCTTATTCTTTTTAATTTGCCTTACATATTTTTCGTAATTAATTTTTTCGTGAGCAGCATGTTGATCACACAGAAATAACCCTTCTTGAGTTTCCGCAATAATATAAGTATCTTTGATAATTCCTAATACTCTAATACTCTTCTTTGCACTGACACTTTCAATTTTGGTTTCTACTGCTGTATCTTTTGAAGGTAGAAATTTATCTATTCTTTGTTCTTTACTTCTAGTAATTATAAAACCAGGTTTGTCCATTGAACTTAGGGAGGTTGATGTTTCTCTTTTTAAAAACCCAGATCTCTTTGATTCTACAGAAGCAAGAGTTGTTGGTTTATGCCTTGTTTCAATAACTGTTTCGAAGATTTTTAAACCACTCTTTTCCAAGGTTTCTTTGGATGCAGATTCTATCAAAGCATATACTTTAGATTCATCGCTGAACCTAATCTCCTTTTTTGTTGGATGTACATTGACATCGACTTCATCTGCTGGTAGGTCAAAATAGAGGAAAATTATTGGAAATCTAGTTTGAGGAATTGATGTTCCATATCCACGTAAGATAGCATCAGATATAATTTTGTTAGTTATTGCTCTCCTGTTAACAAAAATATACATATAATCTTTAGATTTTCTAGAAAATTCTGGTTTAGTGATAAAACCTGTAACAGCATATTCATTTTCTTTTTTGTTTATTGGTAAACAAGCTTTTGCTATTTTTTCTCCAAAAATAGCTGTAATCTGCGATATTAAATCACCCTTAGGAGCCGTAAGAATATTTTTACCGTTATGAGTAAGTGTAAAGGAGATACTTGGGTAGGCAAGTGCCAATCTAGTAACATATTCTGTGATATGGTTGATTTCTGTTGAGATTGTTTTCAGAAACTTCCTTCTAACTGGAACATTGTAGAAGAGATTTTTTACACTAATTCGAGTTCCTTTTGGAGCAGATGTCTGTTTATCTGAAATTACTTCTCCACCTTCAATTATAAGGTGAGTTCCTAATTCTGATTCTTCTGTTCTAGTGATTATCTCAACTTGAGCAACGCTAACAATACTTGCTAGTGCTTCTCCACGAAAACCCAAACTGTTAATTGAAAATAGATCATCTGCATTATTTATTTTGCTCGTAGTATACCTGTTAATTGATAACTTGGCATCATCAGGCACCATCCCCCTTCCATCATCGATGACTTCAGCAAGTTTTTTTCCTCCCTCTTGAATATTAATTGTAATTTTACTACTTTGAGCGTCAATTGAATTCTCTACAAGTTCTTTAACAACAGATGCAGGACGTTCAATAACTTCTCCTGCAGCTATTTTGTTTATTGTGAGCTTGTCTAGTTTTATTATTTGATTAGTCATAAAATCACAGATATTCATTGGTTTAATTGAACCCAAATAAATTTTTGTTATTTGGTTTTCAAAGATTTTTTACTTTTTTCAACCAGGTCACTTAAGATTTTGAAAGCTTCTACTGGGGTAGTTTCATCTATTTCTAATTTGGAAACTTCTTCTATAATGTCTTCGAATGCTGAATGCTTTGTGGAAACTCGTTTAGTTGGGGCTTTTGCTTTTGCAGAATCAGTTTCTTTTGTTATACTTTTTTCAAGTTCTTGTTCATGAAGTAAAGATAAGCGATCATTTGCATTCGTTATAACATCCTTTGGTAATCCAGCTAATGATGCTACGTGAATACCAAAGCTCTCACTGATACCTCCTTCTTCCACTTTGTATAGGAAATGAATGTCTCCATTTACATTCTTTATTGAAACATGATAGTTTTTGATTCTAGACATTCTTTCTTCTAATTCTATTAGTTCATGATAATGAGTAGCAAAAAGGGTTCTAGGACCTTTTTTACCTATGTGATCATGAAGATACTCTGTTATTGACCATGCAATAGCTACCCCATCATAAGTTGATGTTCCTCTGCCAACCTCATCTAGAATGACTAAACTCTTTTCTGTTGCATTATTTAGGATGTTTGCACATTCATACATTTCAACCATGAATGTTGAACGATTTTCTACCAAAACATCATGGGCTCCTATTCTTGTGAAAATTCTATCAGTTAAGCCTATTGTTGCTGAACTAGCTGGGACAAAACTTCCAATTTGAGCCATCAAAACTATAAGAGCAACTTGTCGTAATAGTGTACTTTTACCACCCATATTTGGACCAGTAATAATCAAAATTCTCTCTGAATCATCCTTTAACAAAGTATCATTTGGAATAAAAGATGATTGTTCTAATAATCTTTCAACAACAGGATGCCTTCCATTCTCAATTTCAATAATGCTCTCCTTGGTAATATTTGGCTTTGAATAATCATAATATGCAGCGTTTTGTGCAAAAGTCCCGATAACATCTATCATAGCACAATAATTTGCATCTAATTGAATAGCTACAGCAAATTGGGCAACTTCTTCAGAAATTTGATCAAATAATTTTTCTTCCAAAACAAGTATTTTTTCTTCAGCATTTAGAATCTTTTCTTCATATTCTTTAAGTTCAGGAGTAATAAATCTCTCAGCATTAACAAGAGTTTGTTTTCTCTCATATTCCTGAGGGGCACTGCTTGCAGAAGCTTTCGGGATTTCGATATAATATCCAAATACTTTATTGTATCGAACTTTTAAATTCTTAATTCCAGTTCGTACTTTTTCTCTTGCTTCTAATGATGTAAGAAATGATTTTCCACTTCTTTGTATTTTTCTTAATTCATCTAATTCCTCATTATACCCTTCTCTAATGACATTTCCATCTTTGATACTTACAGGAACTTCATCCTCGATTCCTGTTGCTATTATTTTCACAACTTCCGGTAATGGATCAATTTTCTTTTGGATGTCTTTTATGAGAGCTGTTTTGAATTTTGACAGAACCGATTTTATGTCTGGTAGAAGTTCTAATGAATTTCTTAGAGCGATTAAATCTCGTGGTTTATTTCTACCAAGACATATTCTACCAATTAGACGTTCGATATCATTCATTTTACCAAGAATATTTCTCAATTCTTCTCTTGATAATGAATCAGTAAATAATTCTTCAGTTGCATCAATTCTACTTTGAATGGTTGTATGATTAAGACTTGGACGTAATAACCATGAAGTTAAAAGCCTTGAACCACCAGAAGATTTACAATTATCTAGAACCTGTTTCAAGGTCCCATATTCAGTTCTATCTCTCAGATTTTCTATTAACTCAAGATTCCTAATTGAATTAAAATCGAGGACCATGTGTTCCTTACTTATAATTTGACTTATTTTTGTGATATTAGGAAAACTTTCCCTCATCTGTGTTTCTTTAATATATCTGAGAGTAGCTCCTGCTGCTCCAATAGAGGGCACGAATTCATTTACACCATAACCGTCTAAGCTTAGAACATCAAACAGTCTTTTAAGTTCTTGAAGACTCTGTTCAATATCGAAGAAATAATCATCCTTATAGGTGATAGAACACTTATATTGATTATAATAGATATTTAATTTCTCCCAGAAATCTTTTGTTACAATAATTTCTGAAGGATTAAGTCGGTTCAATTCAACTTCCAGTAAATTCTTTGCTTTTGCTCCTTCAAAATCTGATACTAAAAATTCACCAGTAGATAAATCTAGAGCTGATAATCCTATTAAATCTCCTTCTTTGTAAATTGCAACTAGATAATTGTTGTGCCCCTTTGCTAAAGATTCAGGTAATGTAATTGTCCCCCTAGAGATTAATTGAACAACTCCTCTTTTCACAACTTTCTTTGCTGTCTGTGGATCTTCCAATTGTTCAACCATTGCCACCTTATACCCATTTTCTACCATTTTGGCAATGTAAGCATCTACTGCATGATAAGGTACTCCTGCTAGAGGGAACTTCTTTTCACCTAGTGTTCGTGCAGTAAGCGTGATATTGAGAACCTTTGAAGCAATTTTTGCATCTTCATTAAAAGTTTCATAGAAATCTCCAGCCCTGAAGAATATTATGTACTCTGAATACTCTTTCTTAATGTCTTGCCACTGTTGCATCATTGGAGTAAGTTTAGGCTTAAGCTTTCTATCATCAAAACGCTTCATCTTTCTACTCTCTTTAGCTATCTCTTCATAAATTCTTGTTTCTTTTTAATATAAAAGTTATATACATCCTTAGGTTGTTTTTTAGAATCTGCTGCTCCCCAAGAGTATATGTCTTCAGGTTTGTCTTCGCTTGAGTAGAACCACCCTCCTTCATCAATTATCTTCCTTAATTGATTTACAATCGATACTCCTGCACTAGCTCCTAATCTATCTGCGCTCGCATTAATCAATCTTACAGCTGTTCTAGCAGTTTTAATTCCTCCAGCTGCCTTAACGCCTAAATCTTTACCAACAGCTTGCCTCATCAGGATTATATGATCGATAAAGGCTCCCATTGGACCAAAACCTGTTGAGGTTTTTACATAATGGGCACCTGAATTCTTTGAGATTTCACTTGCTTTGGTGATCTGTTCATCTGTTAGAAATCCAGTTTCTAAAATCACTTTGACAATTGCACCATCTGCAGCTTGAACTACCTTTCCAATGTCTTTACCTACTTCAAAATAATTACCTTCTCTAAAGCTCCCAATGTCCATAACCATGTCTATTTCATTAGCTCCAAAGCCAACTGCCTCTCTAGTCTCTACCTCTTTTGTTTTTGACGTAGTAGCACCCAAAGGAAATCCAACTACAGCTGCAATGTCAACTTCAGATTTTTTCAAAATCTCTGTACAAAATGATATATGCTCTGAATTAACACAAACAGCTGCAAAATTAAATTCTAATGCTTCTTCACATAGTTTTCGAATATCGTTTTTAGTTGCAAATGGTTTAAGATTTGTGTGATCGATCATACTTGCAAGTTTTTCAGGAGATATTTTTAGGGAATACACAGTATATTGATGTACTAAAAATACAAAAATATTCCGAATGTTTTGAAATTTATCAAATTTCTTTATTACTAAGCTAAAATTGACAAATTTCGAATATTTGAAGTAAGATAGTTGATTTAATAGTTATTCTCAAAAATTTAAAAAGTATAAACGGCCAAAATATTTAAAATCGTTCTTCCTCATTGGCACAAAGATTAGAAACACGAGGTTTCCATAATGAAGAAAATAAAAAGTAAGATTTTTACTTTGACCGTACTAATTGTAATTTCGATGTCAATAATAACAATGTCAGGTTTAGTTCAAGGGTATTCAGAAGGAAATACAGCAACTGAACCAAACATTCTAAGCGATCCCATTACTCCAATTAGTGAAAGAGTTTACTTAAACTCAGCTAATAATTTTACCTATGGGTTCAATGCAACTGCAGTTGTTAATAGAACTGTTGAGATGCAAACATATGGTACTTTGGGATTAATAGATTCTATCGAAGTGAATATTTATGATAATACTAGTCTTACTTATTTCAACTATACTCTCCCTAATATTAATACGGACAATATAACATTCACAAGCTTCCGTGTTTCAAATGCTTCTTATGAAGGCATAGGAAATGGCACAGCTATGAGGGACTATACCTATCAAACACACATAAATTACACTACTTTCAGAGTTCCCTTCAATTTAGATCTGACTAGTATTAGTACAGGAGATCAGTATTTCATTAATGTCTATACTGAATTTGCTTATCCTTATACTTATGAATTAGTAAATAATGAACAGGTACTCACATATCAGGAATTGTTCTATCCACTAATAAACAACATTCCAATTGTCGATGGTTTGGTTTGGGTAGAAAAACAAGGAGGAGATATGTTTCTGGATGATGTGGATCATGTAATAACACCTAACAATGCTACAGAAGGAATCACCCTAATTAATGATGCTGAAACTGGTTTGTTAAAGTGGGATAATGTGACTAGAAACCCATTTAATTATAGTCAATCGTATGATGATGATTTAATGCTAAATGTCTTTTTATCATCAGTCAGTACTGGAGGAGATATTGAAAATCCTGCTAACACAGTATTGTTTAAATCAACAAATGTTTATAGAAAAATTGAGATTGATCCCTTTGGCTTGGTTAGGATAACAGAAACTCAATCAATCGTTTTTCTTGGTCCTGAAAAACCAGATGATTACAATGAGATAACTATCAAGTTATATGCATTAAATGCAATTCCAATAATTATGCCAGTTAACTCAACAGTTATTGATTTATACGATGAAATCGGTTCATTGAATCAGATTTATCAAAGAGAGGATAACATATTCAAACCAGGATATTATAATCAACGTCCTAGCATTTATCCGGGACATGACGCACTGGTTATCTTTCCAAGAACTCCATTGTTCCATGGAGACACATTTGACTTTACAATTGTTTACAAATCTTCTTTGGGCACATTCACTACTAAGGAACCAGGAACAATTGATTACAAATTCCAATTTGCGCCATGTTCCATTGTGAATTGGACCGTTGATGAGCTCAATGTAGATGTTGTTCTTCCAAAGGGAGCAGTTTATGGAGATATACAGTACAACAATCCTGATCCATATCAAGACATGTATATCAGTTACGATAAGAAATTCAAATTCACCTCACTTGGTTTCAAACGAATTATGAGTTTCAAATTCACTAACTTCTCAGGAAATGACAATGCACCAGTAATAATTAACTTTAGATATTCAAGATTAAACATATTGATTACTTATTTCTTACAAGTAATTATTGTAGGAGCAATTTTTGCAATATATCTTGGAATTCGATGGTCAACAAAGAAAGCAAAGGATTTAGTTATTGATGAAGACGATAGGGAATTCATTCCAATAGATGAGATTGAGGAGTTTGTTAAACAATATGAAGAAGTACTCTCTTTACGTGAACGATTACGTGAAACTAGATCCAAAGTAGCTGCAAAGAAATTGAAAGCAAAAGAAGGAAAGGATTTGATTGCTAAACTAGAAGCACGTCAAAGAGCTGAAGAAGAAGTGCTGAAAAAGACAAAGGAATCTCTAGTAATTCTAGGTGGAAGATATAAAGAACATGTCCAGAAGATTGAGATAGCTGAGAGAAAACTTTACGAAGAAAGAAGAAATCTTCGTATGCTTCGTCAAGAATATAGAGTCAAAAAAAGCATGACAAAAGAATCATATATGAAACTAGTTAGAGAAAGAACACAAACAATCGAAAAAATGAAGAATGAAATCGATAGTCATCTAATTAGCTTAAGAATGCTTTTAGAGCCTTAAATCTCTAACTCTTTTTCTTTATTTTTATTCTTGAAATTCTGAAAAAACTTATAAGAAGCGTAACAATTTTTATAATATCAAACTCAAGTGGGAACAATGCATCTTGAAAGTATAACCGAGAGCGCGGAAACAATAGGAAAAGAAGTCCCTGGACTTTCTGAAGTTGCTCAAGATCTTGCTCAAGTATTGAAAAAAGGGCGCATCATGCTCAATAAGTTGTTTGACCAGTGTAATCGTGAAGGTCTAAACATTGATTTGAGTCCTGAAGAACAAAATGAGATCTCTCTAAAGGTAGCTCTAGTGACTGATCCAGACCAAGTCTTTCAATATGCCCGAATTGTACAACTTGTATTTCAGCTTAATTATTTCTCAAAATGCTATGAAAAAGCACTAGGTTTCGGAAGGCTTCCAAACATTATAGAAAAGGAAGCAAAAACACTTCATGGAAAAATAGAAAAGTTTCGAAGACTAATAGAGAAAGAATATGTGGCAAGCATTTAGTAATGTTCAAGTTTTTCTCATTAATAAGAAAGATTTATTGAATTCGATTCTCATTGTTAGGTGACTATAAAATGCTTAGTAAAGAAGAATTATCAAAATACAATCGTCAAATTATAATCTCTGATATAGGTGTTGAAGGACAAAAAGTGTTGAAGTCAAGTAAAGTTTTAATTATTGGTTTAGGTGGTTTGGGTTCAAGTGTAGCATATTACTTAGCTACAGCAGGTGTTGGAAATTTAGGTTTATTAGATAAAGATAAAGTTGAACTTTCAAATCTGAACCGTCAAATTTTACATTATGAATCTGATATTGGAAAGGCTAAAACGGAATCCGCTCTTATCAAACTCTCCAAATTAAATTCTGACATCAAAATAGAACTGCATGAGCTACATTTAAACAGAGAGAATATTGAAGGGATAATTAGAAATTATGACTTTATAGTTGAATCAAGTGATAATTTTGAAACAAAATTTCTTGTTAATGATACTTGTATAAAACTAGGAATACCATTTGTAATCGGAGGAGTATTCCAATTTGAGGGTCAGATGATAACCGTTTTACCACAGAAAACTGCTTGTTATCGATGTGTGTTTAAAGAAATACCTAGCCCAGGAACATATCCAACAACTGGGGAAGAGGGGATTATGGGAATAACTGCTGGTTTTTTTGGATTAATCGAAGCTAATGAAGCAATAAAATATCTGGTTTTTAAAGACATTAACAGATTGCTTGCCAATAAGATTTTGCACGCTGATTTGCAATACAATAGTTTTGATACTTTTGACGTTGAGAGAGATATCAATTGTATCTGTAGTATGAAGCAATAGGATTTCTTTGACTTAATGAAGAGAGTAAAGCTTTTTATCTGTTTATTGGGATTTCACATTATGAATACTGATAAAGGTTATTTTGTTCATCCTACAGCTTTCATTGAGGATGATGTAACTATTGGTGATGGAACAAAAATATGGCATCAGGTTCAAATTAGAAAAGGTGCATCTATTGGGAAGGATTGTATTTTTGGAAAATCTGCTTTTGTAGATTTTGAAGTTACAATAGGTAATAATGTCAAAATTCAAAATTTTGTTTCAGTATACCATGGTGTAACACTTGAGGATGATGTATTTATTGGTCCCCATGTTTGTTTTACGAATGATTATCTACCTCGAGCAACAAATCCGGAATGGAAGTTGGTTCCAACACTAGTGAAAAAAGGTGCTTCAATTGGAGCTAATGCAACCATTATCTGTGGAATTACTGTTGGAGAACATTCAATGATAGGTGCAGGAAGTTTAGTTTCAAAAGATGTTCCAGATCATGGTTTAGTATTTGGCAATCCAGCTAGGTTCCAGGGATATGTTTGTTACTGTGGAAACATTTTGAGCAAAAGCAAAGAACCTCTAAGCAGCGGTATGACCATTACTTGTGAGAAATGCAATAAACAGGTTACTATAAAATAAACTTGAAAAGAAACTGGAAAATATATTCTAGTTTTTTTGATTCTGATATACATCCGACATAAACCTTAAATAACCTGTTTCATTGATGATATTCCACTGAATCATCTAGGACGAAGAGTGTTACAAATCTATAAATGCACAGTCGTACATTAACATGATGATTAAAATTTGTTTAGGGGTTAACAGATGAATTTGATTTCAATACGATTACCGAGTGAGTTCGTTGAAATACTGGATGAAATGGTTCTTCAGGGTAGATATGCTTCAAGATCAGAAGCAATAAGACTTGCACTAAGAGATTTTTATAGGGAACACTATGCATCAAAACAATCAACCGATTTTAGATTCCCAAACGTGGATAATAAATACAATAATATAATCTACGAGGATGACTGAACAATCCAAACTTCATCGATTTCAATAATTACTGTGCATTTGAAGAAGCGTTAGATTTAACATTGTAAGAGTTTATATTTTGTTAATCAATAAGATTGTAAAGTAAAACTGATTCTGATTTGGGAAGATTACTAAAATCAATGAGGTAAATATGTTGAATGATTCATTACAAGAAAATACTGAACTAAGAACAACCAATTCAGAACCAATTCCTTCTAGAGAACCTAACTGGTTTCAGTCTAAGTTAAATGATTTATTTGGTCCTGCTCTCCCATATCTGAAAAATAGATATTTTAGATATTCTGTTTCTGCAATTTTATTTGGATTTGTTGTATATTTTTACATTCTTTACGAAACATATCGCGGTAACAAATTATCTCCAATTTTAGGAGGTTACATACTAACAGATCTTTTAGTTCCATTGGGTTTAATATTCGCCCTTATTCTGGTTCTTTATATCTCCTGGGGTGACAAGTTTTTCAAAAAATATCGAACTCCAGGATTGTATATGGTTGTATTAACAACAGTATTTTATGCATTAATCTTCTCAGGACTCAGTCTATATCTTTTCGAATTAGATCTTGCTAAGAAATTAACAAAATTAACAGGAACCGTTGTTTCATCAATTTTAATGGTTTTTGGGATGCAAATAAGCAGCGTAGTCTGGAATCCAACTACATTTATGACACAAATAAACTTTGTAAAACCTCCATCTCAAGAAGATGCTATTCTTATCAATGCAGAGTGCAGTGGCATACATTCACTTACTATCTTTGCAGTAATCTTTTTGATAATGCTTTTTGAAGCAAGACGACGTCTGTTTTGGGGATATGAAAGAGGAACTATAACAATATCAAGAAATTTGAATACTTATTTTCGAAATGTACCTCAGTTTATAGAAGAAAATGGAAAGAAAGCTTTCTTCAAGGATTTTAGTATTCGATTATCAAAAATCCTTTGGGTTCTTACTAGAGTTGGATTAGTAACATTAATTGGAATTCTTGGAACATATCTAGTCAATATTTTAAGAATCATGATTATAACTGCAATAACTTATGCTTATGGATGGGATGTAGGTGGTCCTATTCATAATTATCTTGGATATGTGATGCTGATTCTTTGGTTACCTATCTTCTGGTTATATATTCTTCCTTTAGGTGAAAGAAAAGAAATAAAGGAGAAGAGAAAGCAAAGGAAGAAGGAAAGAAGGGAAATAAGGAAGAAAAAGAGACTAGAAAGTAAAAATAGTATAGATACAGAAAAAGAATATGATGAAACAGAATCATCCTTATAATTTTTCAAAAACATCTTTTGTTAGATCCGTTGTTTTCTTCCAAGAAAGTCGTTCAGCTACTTCCCTAGATTTGTTTTGTATTTTTTCAACTATTTCTTGATTCTTATAGAATTCAACTGCTTTTGAAGCAAAATCATCAATAGTTCTGTTGCTAATTAACAGTGTATCATCATGATCGAATGTATCTGCTTCTGGTGTTGTTAATACGGGGGTTTGACAAGCCATTGCTTCCAACAAGACCAGACTCATACCTTCATGGCTGGAAGGGAGTAATAACAAATCAATTGAACTAAAGAATTTGTTTTTCTCATGATTATCATAAATATATCCAAAATCTATGATGTTTTCATTTAAACCTAGTCTATCAATTTGGTGTAGTATTTTCTTTTTAGAGTCCAAATCATCTCCCGCAATGAGTAATTTAACATCGGGGATCTTATTTTTGATTTTCTTTATAATTGGAAAAATCAAATGTGCCCCTTTACCTGCAGTCATTCTTCCAAGAAAACCTAAAACTAGTTCTTTATCTTTTTTAGTGTAAATTCTTTCATCTGTTTTACTATGAATCCTCGTATCTACTCCATTTGGAATAACAGTTATTCTTTCTTCTTCTATAGAATAGTTCTTAACTAGTTCTTCTTTAATTGCTTGACTAACAGCTATCAGGTGAGCTGCTCTTTTCAAGATTTTTTTCTCGATATATTTCAACAAAGGAAATAAAAGACGAACCCTTTTCTCCACCCAGCTTAAATCTTTCAAAGGCAACTTAGCAACTCCTCTTCTCTCTCTACTAAAGGTTGTGTGAACTGTTTCAACAATGGGGGTTTTGTTCTTGATTCCCCGAGAAGATAATAGATTCATATTACCTTGAATTATATCAGGTTTCAATTGTTTAACAATATCATTTGATCTTTTCCAATAACTTCTCGAATAGAAATATCTAGATTTTGAAGTTTCTACCAAAGATACAAAGGATTCTTTCTTTTCTACCTCAATTCCCTCATAGTTTCTATCAGCAGAGATAATATGAGCTTCCCATTCTTCTTGTTTATTAAGTAGACTTGCTAATTGATAACAATAGATCCAGGTAGCTCCTCTTCTATATTCTTGAGTTAGAAAACATACTCTTTTCTTATCCATTATAATCCTCTCTGCAAAAGTTCTTCATACTTTATTTTTGGAGCTTCAAACCCTTCTTCTTTGAAAATTTTATGTGTGGAAGGTTTCATATCGAATTTAATTGCAAGATTCAAAATATACTCAAGGATTGTTTTCAGTTTGAAAGGTTCGTAGATCGCATGAAGATAAAAACAGACATATTTGGACTCTGTGCCTTTATGATTCTCAAACCTGTTTTTGAAATTTTCTTTTATTTTATCTGTGCTCTTACCTTGTATTAATAATTCTTCAATAGTGGGTTCAGTTACAGGAAGTTGAAGGATATTTTGTGAGTCTTCTCTTGAACTCTCAAATTGTAAAAAGAATGGTTCTGAATGCTTATAATCTGCTAAGAATTCGATTCCCTTTTCTTCCATAATTCGGAAATAAAACTTGTTTGTCTGAAAATTTGGTGCTGCATTTGCTATTGGTTTGGAATTGAATATACTCTCATACTCACTAAATATGTTCTCAATATATTCTGAAGTTGTTTCCTGGGTAAATTCATTGAATCTTGAAGACCACTTAACATGATTGTAGCCGTGTGGATGAATTTCAATTAAATCTTCGTTGTAAAAATTCTTCAACAATGTTTTCTCAGAGTAGCCAATTCTAGCTGGTGGTAAGAGAATTCCCCTGAATAAGCTTCTTATGCTATTTCTCTTCAAAGGAGAAATAGAAGGGATTCTTTCCCTGTGCATTATTTTCCTGAAAATGTTCCTTCCAGTAGCATATTTTCCTAAACTTAAGTAAATAGTTAAAGGTACATCCAAATCTTTAGTTAAATTGTATATTTCTGAAATACCTTTCTTCAAACCTTCAAAGGTATCAACATCTACTCTCAAACAGAAATGGGTTTCCGAATTCATTTTATCTCTTACCTAACCTTGTTCTGGAAGATGACCATCTATGATATTATAATATAATAGTTCAATTTCTTTAGCTTTCTTCTCCCAAGTATAGTTTTCAATGACTTCATTGTAACCTCTTTCTCCTAATTCTTCCCTACGTTTTCTTGATTCTAGAAGTTCACTAATCCCATCAGCTAAATCGGATGGTTTCATTGGCGGTACCAGCACACAGTTTTCACCAAACTTAGTTATCTCTCTGATTCCTGGTATATCAGATGCCACAACTGGTTTTTTCATAGCCATTGCTTCTAATACACTTATGCTTGAAGCTTCTACTATACTTGGAACTGCAATAACATCCGCTTTCACTAAATATGAAGGAATTTCGTCGTTTGGAATCATCCCAATCATTCTAATATTGGAGCTTAAATTTAATTTCTGAATTTCGTCTTGGATTCTTTCTCGTTCTGGTCCATCACCTATTATAACAAGAACTGCATCTGGGTGGTTCTGAATCACTTCTTTAAAACCTTGAACTAGAAATATCACACCGTTCTTAGCTACTAATCTTCTTGAGGTCATAACAATGGGTCCTACCTCTTTTGATATTGCGGGATTAGGATTTACGTCAAGAGAAAATTTCTTTGTATCTACTCCATTCAAAATAGTTATTATGCGATTCTTAAACCTCGGTCTGACCCATGCTTTTACTGTTTCAGCAAAATCATAATCAGTATGTATTTGAACAGCAGATTTTCTTACAAGACGAGGAGCTAAGAACCGTTCCATTTTTCGATAAAAACTAGCTTTTAGTTTACTTGATACAATTTGATTCCAGTACTTATAGTATGATCCATGTATTGTGTTAACTGCTTTTGCTTTGTTTCTTCTAGCAATAATTTTTGCTACGATTCCAGCAGAATAAATGTGACCGTGACAGATATCGAATGTTTCTTTTTTTGACTGCTTAGATTTGGAGAATATTGATTTTAACAGAAATGAGAATTGTCTTGAGAAGCTTAGTTGCTGAGGATCATATGTTCTACTAATCGTTTTTCCAAACTCAATTCTTTTTATTTTAACTCCTTCAAGCGATATTTCTTTTCTAGAATCAGGTACTGCTCCAGTAATATATGTGACTTCATGACCCATTTTTACCAGTTCTTTTGCTAAATTCAAGGCATGTAGTTCTACTCCCCCACCTATACTTCCCTCATCATTTGGACCTAGTTCAAAAATCATAGCAATATTCAAAGCCATTCTAATCCCCTTTCTTAGCTGAGAAAACCTCTTGTAAAATACCTATGCTCCAGAAGAGATGCCCCTCAAAGAACATTATTGGAAGCATAAAGAGGAACTTCCACTGTCTATATTTTATTGCTTGAATTACTGAAATTATCTTAATTACAATTAAATATGCACCAAAATATGCCGCCAATCCTATTCCTGCCCATAAATTAACAAAAAGAGCTAGAGAAAGAAATATGCCTGTAAAAAAATAAAGTAAGGGTATCAGATGCCATAATTCTAGTCCTGCTTTATGGACCCTGAAGAATTGTATTTTACCAATAGCATATTTTCTTGATTTATTTCTAAATGATTTGTGTTTTTGAGGTCTCTGATGATAAACTATAGCGTTGGGTGTAAAGAATAATCTTTTACCTCTTTGGATTAACCTGTAATTAATATCAGTATCTTCTGCAGTTAATAAAGATTCATTGAATGGTAAAACCTCTTCCAAAGATTCTCTTCTATATGCTGCATTGCAACCAGCAGCACTTTGAACAAATCGTTCTTGTTTGTCAAATATACTCTTAGCTTGTTCTGACCACCTTCCTCCAAAAATAGTGTTATAAACAGCACTAACTGCTCTTCCAAAAAGGCTTTCATCAGGATATTCTAGATGTGGTCCTGCTACGCAAGCAACTTCAATATCCATTTTATTGAAAGCTTCAACTATATTCTCCAACCAACCTTTATCTACTACTACATCTGAATCAGTAAAAGCAATTATGTCTCCTTGTGCAACTTTTAATGCCTCATTACAAGCAGCTGCCCTAGTTCCTCTATTTTCATAGACAATTTTACAATCAAATTCTTTAGCAATATTGATAGTATTATCAGTAGAATAACCATCAGCAATAATTGTTTCACTAGGAACTAAATTTTGCTTACTAATAGATTCTAAACAAGCTCTCAGAGTTGATTCATTGTTGAAAGTTGGTATAATGAGAGAAATATTGGTCATTGTTAGTTTTATCTCCTTCTAATCTTTAAACGTTCTTCATACAAGAAATGTTTTCTCTTATACCCTTGAGATACATACATGGCATCTTGATATTCGAATAATTGTTCAGAATCTTTTTCTAAAATTTCTTCTATTTTTTTCCTTGCATTTTCAATAAGGGGATCTATGCCTAGTGCTTCAGTTAATGGGCAATACCAGACTAACCAGCGAAGGCTATATTCATTTTTATCAATTTTTTCTATTTTGAAAAAAATTGGAAACAACTCACAATCAAGCGGTCTTAAATCATAAATGTTGCACAACCCTTCTTCTGAAAGAAAAAAACAATTATTTTGTCCTTCTTTTTTTGAAATAACTTTTGTTGCATTCTCCTCTTTCTTAATAGAATAGAACCAGTGTTTGCTCTGATGTGTGGCGTTAATTCTATCAAAATCATTTGATGTTAGAGCTGGTTGAGTACTTTTACAACACTTGCTCTTGCAATTCATTGAGCATATCTCAACTGATTCCATTTTTCAAGCATCCTTTGTTACTCGTAATATCTAATTAAGATGAAATGAGTCATTAATCATTTGCTCCAAATCATCTGCTGGTTTAATCAAATCAATCCCCTTTTCAGATAACTGATATATTGCAGGTCTTGGATAACCAAACTGTTCGCTCATCGAAAGTGTATAAGCTCCACAGTTAAGAACAATTAATAAATCACTCTCATCTATCTCAAAGTTAACTGCTTCCTCAGATAATATATCTACTGGGAGACACAGGGGGCCACCTATGTTAGTATACTGTCCTTTTCCTTTGTTTAAAGCAGGTATCGCACTGTAATGCGAATATCTCATTGGGATTAATGTATTTGCACCAATATCAGTAAATGCCCATTTCCTTCCCCAAGATTTCTTTGTTCTCAAAACCTTGGTAATTGCAATGAAACTATCTTCAATTAGGCATCTTCCTAACTCGAAGATTATTGTTTTGTTTGCTATATTCTCTATTTTTGATGATACTTGTTTCCCCAATTTGTCTATTTGGAAATTTTCCTTTTCCAGGGTAGATTTACTTGCTAACCCCCCACCCAAGTTGATTTCTGAAATTGAGATTTCTAATTTACTTTCCAAATCAAGGATATAATCATTAAGAAATTCAAGTAACTCATCATAAAAATCATGAGAAGTTAAGTTTGTTCCAACATGAGTATGAACTCCCACAGGATTCAAATGTGGACTTTTTTTGGCATATTCAAATAATTTAACAGCTCTTGAGAAGTCTATACCTAATTTACTATTCTTCTTAATTAACAGTCTTTTTTCAGTATCTTCGCTCAATTTTGGATGTATTCTTACAGTGATATTTTGAACAATTTCATGTTTTGCTGCTATGCTTTCTATTTCTTTTATTTCATTAAGTGACTCAACATTTAAGTGACCAATTTTGTTGCTTATAGCATAATTCAGCTCTTCTGATGTTTTTGCAGGACCATTAAAAATAACTTCGTCCAATCTCATTCCTGCTTTTTCAGCAAGTTTTAACTCAAAAAGAGACATAACCTCAATACCTAAACCAAGTTTGTGCGATTTTTGCAATATTTTACCAAGATAATTGGCTTTTGCAGCATATGAGATGAATAGATTTGGAATACTTTTTCCTAGTTTGGTTTTTATTTCTAATACATTATCTTCAAATCTTTTTGGGAGGAATAAGAAAAAAGGTGTTTTTTTATCCTCAGACAAAGATTCAATGTCTATCTGTTGAATTAGTAATTTCTTGTCTTCATAACTAAGGTAAGGATAATGGTCTATTATATCTAACATATTGCTCTTGCACTTATAATAAAAATCCTCTTTAATTAATATTATCGCTTGGGATATTCTATGATAAAACTGAATTTATCAGTAGCCACCATATTTTTTAATATAATACGAATTTTGATTCATGGATAGAGATTCCATAATTTCTACTCTTTCTCAAGTTGAAAACAATGTAGGACTAAAGGAAGGAATACATGGCCTTATTAGGTTTCTCGCGGTTATTGATAGATATCCTCACTCTTCAATGATGGATATTTCAAAAGAGATTGGTTTTCCTATACCTATTTGTGTTGCAATAAGAAATGAATTTGCTAAGATAAAATGGTGCTCAAAGAGGAGCGAAGGAACAAGTATATCCGAATTAGGTTCTAAAGCTCTATCAGAGCTTGGGAGTTTGAATAAGTCTTTTTCGTGCCTTAATTGTAAGAATGGTTTTACCTTCCCACTTGAAAATTATAAAGAACCCATCGAAAAACTTAGAGCATTCACTGATCTTCGAGGTCCCCCTAATACTGTCATAGACCAATCTTTTGCAACAACGGAAACTAGTATAATTAGGGTTCTTACCATGAGTAATAATTATGATCTCTTTTTCCGAAATTATGCTTTTGTGGGAGATAGCGATCTGACCAGCATTGCATTAGCTTTACTAACTGGTTCAAAATCAAAAATAACAGTTTTTGATATTGATACTAGAATTCAAGATATTATTGAAAAAGCAAATCAAGAACTCAATTCCAATATTTTATTTGTTGAACATGATTTAAGAAAACCCATTCCAAGTGAATATAAGAACAAGTACGATTGTTTTGTGACAGATCCACCTTATACAATTAATGGACATAATCTGTTTATTTCAAGAGGAATACAACTCACAAATAATAAAACAGGTGGTGTTGGGTATCTTTCTTTTGGAAGCAAACCACCAAATGATCAGCTTCTTTTGCAAAAGAATATGTCAAAAATGAACTGTTTAATTACTGCTATTTACCCAAGGTTTAATGAATACATAGGAGCCCAGAAACTAGGTGGAGTATCAAATTTCTATCGTTTACAGATTTTTTCTGATGCTAAACCATTAATTGAAAACAGCTATGAAGGCTTTTTGTATACAGGTGAAAGAAAACCTACAAAAAGATATTACCAATGCAAAAATTGCTTGATTGAAATAGAAGTGGGTCAAAATTACAAATTTGTAACTATTGAACAGCTGAAGGAAGCTGGTTGTCCAAAATGTAAAAAGAATATTTTTCAGAAGAAAGGAGAAAAAAAAGCAGAATGATTTAAAACTCAATATGAAAATATAAATTAATGAAAATTTTTGAAAATATCCATCTTGTTCCTGGACCAATAAACAGTTATTTGATTGAAAGGGAAAATCATTGTGTTTTAATAGACACTGGAATGTCAAAAAGTGCCAAATCAATAATCAATACTTTGAAATCTAATTTTCCCGAAAAGCCTTTGGAAGCAGTTTTACTAACTCATGCTCATATGGACCATATTGCTGGTTTAGAAACACTTGGGCAATTATATGGTCCCGAAGTTGTATGCCATGAGAGTGAAAAACCATACATAATCAAGTCTGCAAAACTCCCCCCAAGAGAAAAATTCTTTGGAAGAGCGATGGGGATTTTTGAAAAATTGATGTCACATTCAGGATATACTGTAGATCGAATAGTAGTTGATGGAGAAGTAGTACATGGTTTAAAGGTGTATCATTTACCTGGTCACACCCCTGGAACAATTGCCTTGGAAGATATGGAAACCAAAGCACTTTTTTGTGGTGATATTGTCAACAGTAACAGAAAAGGAAATGTCCTATTACCCCCTAAAAGAATGTTTGCAATAGATTATGATCAAGCATTAAAAGCTTCAATAAAGATGCTACAAATTTCTAAACCTTCAGTGCTTCTTCCTGGACATGGAAAACCAATAATAAATCCAAAAGATGTAATAACAACATATTTAGAAAAATATAGTTAGGTGTATAAGTGACTCGTAGATCATACTTTGTTCCTGGAATTATAGTTGGAAAACTACTTCTTTTTTTCTTGATACTATACTTCAATTTAGGTATGTATGGTTTCGATTCGTATATTCATTTGCAATACATTGATTCTATTATTGAAAATGGTCATATCGTTGCTCTTTCTTTTGGTGAATCTTATATCGATTTTATTGGTTTTCACGTTTTTGCTTCTGGAATCTCTGCATTAACAGGCATAGAAGCTAGTTTAATCTATGAATTTGTTAGTTCTATAATTCCTATACTGATTTTTGATTTAACAGTAGTTGCATTTATTCGTCATATTGACAAAAAGAGGAAAGGCTACGTATCTGCTGATGTGAATTCAAAATATCTTGCCTTGATATTACTATTTCCTGCTATCTTAGGTATTCAAATGCTTCTGGGACGGCCCAACTCTTTGGGAATAAGTTTATTCAGTTTGTGTTTGTACCTTTATCTGTGCAAACCTGAGAAATTTAGAGCTCAGATTACTGCAGGTTTCCTTGCAGTTGTTACACTCAAAATCCATCATTTATCAGCGATATTTTTGTTGCCAGTGATTTTTTTCAGTAGTATATTTCTAGCCAAAGACTATAAATCAATTTTATCTTTAGTTTATACAATACCAGCTGTTTTAATCATTCAAATTATCAAAACTTCAAGAGAGTTTGGAATAGTAAATCAATATTTACAGAATGCAAGTCCTGCATATGAGAAAATCTACAATATTTTCATAGGTAGAGAATATGTTTTTCTGATTGTATGGTTAGCAATTACCTTACTGGGTTTCTTTGTTAGAAGACGATATGGAAGAATTATTTCTAACTTTTTCACAACTCAAAAGATTGTTAAATTAAGTTCAATTGCTCTTGTAGCTTCAATAGTGATTCTTGAAGTAGCAGGATTATTTGTATACAGTACTACCCTTAATTCTTGGTTTATCACTTTGGAACTTGTGATTATTTTGATTTTAAGTGGTATTGCTCTATTATTCAACAACACTGTACGAATGGCTTTGTTTACTCTTGGATTCTTCTTCTATGGTTTAACTGTGATACTTTCTCTAATGTTCGGTTCAGAACATGAACTTTCTTGGGTAGCTCCACGAACCTTCATTTTTACGATATTGTTTATTAGTTTATTAGCTTATATTGCAATATCTGATATACTCCCAAAACTAAAAACTAAATGGAAACCACTGTTTGTTTCTGCACTAATCGTAAATTCATATTTTAGTTTTGCATATATGGGGGATCAATACCTCCCAGGATACAATTTAACCAATGAATATCAGGATTTAACACTGGCAAATAGCATAAATTCAACTGTTAATCTTACAATAATTACATCATACAAAATTAGTATTCCATTTTCAATATCAAAACACATTAATGGTTTTAACATATATGATCGCAATACGCAAGTATTTCTAGATGCGAACAGCTCAATCCAAGCAAATGGTATTAGGCTTGCTAGAACATTCTATAAGTATATTGTAATAGGAACGGTTATGGATTTGTGGTTAGGGCTTCCTTTACGTTTCTCAACTCAAGACCTAACTTATCTATTTGGAGTATTAGACAATAATTGGCCTACTTTACATGTCGTTATTAGTAATAATCATAATTATCTTATTTATCATTTATAGGTGAAAAAATGGATCCCTTGAAAATAGTTCAAGTTACTCCCTATTTCGGTTCAAGAAGTTATGGAGGTACTGAAAGATATGTAAGTAATCTTTCTAATGAACTTGCAAACAGAGGTCATCATATTGATGTTTTTACTACGAAAAACAGTACTAAAATTCCCTATCAGAGTTATTTTCAAAATATGACCGTTCACCGTTTTTATAGTCCATGGAATGTTTTTGGTATCAATCCTGCATGCTTTATGCTTCATAAAATGTTGCAGTTAAAAGACGTTGATATTTTTCATGTTCACTCTTATATTTATTTTACAACAATTCAGGCGGCAGTAAACAAGCTTCTAAAAGGAACACCAATGCTTCTCCATATACACGGGGGAGTGGGAAGACCTCCTTACAAAACGGGATTTTTGAAGGAATTTGCGAAAGTATTTTTCGATTATACCCTTGGTAAATTTGTTCTCTCTCAGGCTGATGTAATTGCTTCCGTTAGTCTTCAAGATTCAAAATTATTAGAAGAAACAATACATTCCAATCTAGAGAGAATAGTTATTATAAATAATGCAATCAATCCAAAACATTTTCCAGAAATAACACCAAGCCTTCAAAATGAATTTGTGATTTCCTATATTGGAGATTTAGAACCTTGGAAAGGAATACCATACTATGCACGAGTTATAGATAGAATAATTAGAAAGACAAAAAATATTTCCTTTTGGTTTGTGGGAGATGGTTCACTATTCTCCGCATTGGAATCTAAATTCAAAGAAGAAAAAAGAGTTAAGCTCTTTGGAGCAGTAAATCATAAGGAAATTCCTAATATTCTGGAAAAAACAAACATTTTGATACAACCAAGTTTTTGGGAAGGTTCTCCTACAACTATAATTGAAGCATTGGCTATGGGTGTTCCTGTGATAGCTTCTGATATCGGTGATATCCCAAGGCTGCTTGACAATGGTAAGAACGGAGTTCTGTTTGAAGCTGGGAATGAAGAACTATTAGAGGAAACTATCTTTGTTGCTTCTAAAAACTATGATGAACTAGTTGAATCAGCAAAGAAAGCTAGAAAAAAAATCAGAAAAGATTTTGCTTTTGACAATGTAACTGATCAAATTGAATCCATCTATTACAAGTTGATTTCTTAATGAAACTTGCTTAAAATCTAAAATCCAGTAAGTTTTTAAAGGAGTATAGAGATAAAGATTCGGTGGTTAAGTGGTCGTACAGAGGGATAACGAAATGCTCTCCTTTGAAAGGACTTAATTCGATTAGAAGAAGTTTGCTTAGAGTAGAGGTTATGCCACAAACCATAAAAATCCAACCGTTTCTTCAGATGTTAAGATTGAAAGTTACGGTATTTGCTAAATCTTCAAACAGTACATGTAGTGAGTTTGATTTTCATGATTTGAAAAAAAGTATTTATGCAAAGAAATTTAATCAAAAGGAGTGAATAAGAATGTCAAAAGAAAAGTGGGTAGTCACAGCAGCTTGGCCATATGTTAACAACATTCCTCATCTTGGAACCTTTTCGCAATTATTATGGGGTGATGTAATTACTCGTTATCATAAACTTAGAAATCATGATGTAATCTATGTTAGTGGTTCCGATGCTCATGGGACTCCAATTGTGGTTGCTGCTGAAAAAGAGGGATTGACTCCTGAGGGACTTGCACTTAAGTATCATAAACAAGTTTTATGCTTACTAGACGAATGGAGTATTGAATTTGATAAATATACTGTGACTAGTAACCCAACCCACATCTCGTTTGTTCAAAACTTTCACAAAAAAATTCATGAAAACGGTTATTTCAATCTTAGAGAAACTGAGCAGTTTTATTGTGAACACGATAAAAGGTTCTTACCTGATAGATTTGTTGAAGGTGAGTGTCCTAAGTGTGGCCACAAGGGAGCAAGAGGTGATCAATGTACAAATCCTGAGTGTGAAGTAATCTTAAAACCTACAGAATTAGTTAATCCTTACTGTATAACTTGTAATAGAAAACCAGTATTAAGAAAAACTAGCCACTGGTATTTTGATCTTCCAGCATTTGCAGATGAACTAGAAGAATTTCTCTCTAATAATTCTCATATTCCTGGATTTGCAAAACAAAAACTTCTGAGTATGATTGAAGAAGGACTAAAGGAAAGACCGATTTCTCGAGATTTGACTTGGGGTATTCCTATAAGTCCAATTTTCGGGGAGGAATTTGCAAATAAAGTGCTATATGTCTGGTTTGAAAATGTCCTTGGATATATTAGTACTGTAAAACTATTGGCAGAGGAACAAGGAAATCCAGAAAAATTTGAAGACTACTGGTTTGATAAGAAAACAAAGACAGTATTCTGCATAGGAAAGGATAATATTATTTTTCATGCCTTACTTTTCCCAGCAATGCTTCTTGCAACAAAAGATCCATATCCTCTACCATATGCAGTTGCAACTACTAACTTCATAAATTTCAAAGAGGGACCATTTTCCAAATCTCAAGGAATAGGAATATGGTGTGACGAAGCAATAGAGACACTTCCTGCAGACTATTGGCGCTATTACCTTAGTATTAATAGGGCTGAACTAAAGGATTTTTACTTTGATTGGGATGTATTTGCTTCAAATGTCAATGTTGATTTGAATGATGTTACTGGAAATTTCATTCACAGAACTATTACTTTCATAAATCAGCATTTTGATGGTAAGATACCTAAAAGAGGAGAATTATTCGAAGAAGAAAAAGCATTGATTAAGAACATCAAAAAAGGAATTAAAGATTATATTACTGCTATGGATAATTTCAAGATTAAAGATGCAACAAATATTGCAATAAATGTTGCCCGGTTAGGAAATCAATATTTTTCAACAACCGAACCATGGCATTTAGTCAAAAAAGATAAAGAAAAAACAGCAACTGTACTCAATATCTCTGCAAAAATCTCAGAGATAATTTCTATCTTGTTGTGGCCAATTATTCCAAAAACAGCAGAAAAAATTTGGTCATCTTTAGGATTTGAAGGGATTCCTCCAAACAAGGGAATTGATCAAATAGATTTGGACGAGCTCAATGTAGGTCAGAATATAGAAAAAATCAAACCTGTATTTTACAAAATTAAATCAAAAGAACTTGAACAAAAACTTGCAGATATAAGAGCAAAAGCAAAGAAACAAAAAAAAAGTGAAACAAAAATGGAAAGAATAAGTTTTGATGAATTCAAGAAAGTTCAGCTTCAAGTCGCAACAATCTTAGAAGCAGAATTAATAGAAAAAAGTAAAAACTTGATTAAGCTACAAATTGATTTAGGCTCAGAAAAAAGACAGATATTAGCTGGAATTAAACAATACTATAATCCTGCAGAACTTGTTGGGAGACAAATAATTGTTGTTGTCAACCTTCAACCAGCTACATTAATGGGTGAAAAATCTGATGGTATGCTTCTGGCGGCAGATATAGATGGAGAACCTATTTTGCTAAACGTCGATAAAGAAGTACCCCCAGGTACAGGCATAACATAATCTCAGTAAACCAAACCAACAATGTAATATCTTTAAGAAACTCGCTAAACTCTGATTTAGCACTTTTAGGGTCTTTTTTTTCTTATTAATTTTTGAGATATGCATATGAGAAGATTATGCGAAAATAGAGAAGTATATTCCCCTAATATTACATCCCCTTTAAATAGAAATTGATGAGAAAAACTAGAGGTGCATTAAAGAATGAAATTGGTAACAGTACATCTACCCGATGAGTTCCTTCATGATTTGGATGAGCTTGTCAGACTTAAGAGATATCCAAATAGAAGTGAATGCATAAGGGTAGCAATTCGAGATTTGTTAAAAGAAGAAATGTGGAATAAGAGTAATGCCTTTTAAATCCACTCTATATCCTTCTTTCTTATTATCAAATATCTAAAAGTGTATTTGAAAAGCTCTGATAATTTTCTCTGGTAATGATAGATTGGATCCCCCTGATTTGGTTTTCCTCTTTCTTATAAGTTCAATTAATTCATCAACACTTGAAATTTCTTGATCTAAAATAGTATAAGCCATTCCAATATCCTTTACTCTATGAGCATCACTACCCCCAGTTACGGGTAATTCTGCTTTCTTTGCCCATTTCTGAGCTTTTACATTAAATCTTTTGAAAGGTGATGAACCATTCATAGTTTCAACAGCTATTTCTTTCAATCCATAAATTTTCTTTCCTATGCCTTTTCTAGTAAAATCAAAAGGATGCGAGGCTATAGCAAGACCGTTCAAATCATTTATTTTTTCAACTGTTTCTTCAACAGTTAGGTATTTTTGAATTGGTTCCTTAATTCCTAATCCTATTATGTGTCCACTTTTGGTTGAAACTTCTACTCCAGGAATAATAATCAATTGATCAACACTATGCCAATTCTGGTGGAATTTGACTGAATTGTGATCAGTTATTGCAAGACCTGCTAGACCTCTGATTTTTGCTTCTTTGATTATATCTTCAGGTTTACTTTTGCAATCTCTAGAATAGTTACTATGAACATGAAGATCAAAACGAATTTCACCCATAATGGTCCCCTCCTATTATTTGATTACTCCTTTTGAACATCTTCATCATCAAAAATTAACCTTTCAAGCTCATCTAAATCAGTAATATCAACTAAATCTTCTTCCTCTTCTTGTTCTCCAACCCACAATCTATCTTGATCACTTTTGAGTTCTCTTATTCTCTCTTCAAGAAACTTGTAAACAGTACTGTGTTTTGAACCTGTAATGAGTTTGACGATTCCCTCTCTGACAATTTTCAATGTTCTTTGTTCTGAAATTATTCCCACTGTGTTTCCGAAAACAGAGATGAATGAACCTGAAGTTTGTTCAATAATGTTTCGTGTTCTACCATTTTTTCCAATAAGTCTAGATCTAACTTCTCTTAGAGCGTTTGTTGAAGTTCCAACAAAATCTCTTAATTGTAAAAGATCAAAACCATAAGAAGGATTGTTAATCTGGTAAGCTTTTTGAGGGCTGAATCCTCTACCTATAGCTTTTACCATATCTCTAGCCTTCCATAAACTTATTGGATCCTCTAATTCTTCCTCATCAATAACAATAATTACGTCTCCACTGTGACTATCTATAATCAATCTTGTTTGTGTATACTCTTCAATTTTCTTCTTTGTACTTCCCTTTGGTCCAATTAATACTGCAATTCTTTCTACCGGGATCCTTACTAGAAATTCGCTTGACATAATATTCACCTCTAAAATTCTACTGATTTCACTTTGGGACTTGGTAGAGTCCCAGTTATCTGTTCAAAAAGTTCTTCATCTGTGTAAGTTTCTACTCTTAGAGAGCTAAAATATCTGTTAATGTTTACTATATCTCTATAGAGAAATGCTGATGCATACGGATGATCCATTAGTACGGCTTGTGAAACATCAATAATAATAGGATTTTTCTCATGGTATAAGATATTATATTCGCTCAAATCTGCATGTATCAGATTAGCTTCCTCATACAAACTAAGCATCATATCAACTACTTGTGAATAAGTTTTATTTGCTTTTTTTAGTTTAACATCTTTTAATAATGGAGCAGCATTTTGATTCTTTCCAATAAATTCCATCACTAAAACATTTTTATTAACAATAACTGGAGATGGAACACGAATTTTAGCGCTCTCCATCCTTTTCAGATTTTTGAATTCCTTTCTCGCCCAAGTATAAATAAAATTATAGGTCCCCTTTTTGTAACCTTTAAATCTTGGATCTCCTTCTACATACATCCAATTTCTCTTAAATTCAGCAGTCGTTGTACGATAAATTTTGATAGCCAGTTCTTCTTTTTTATAACCGAATCCATGGTAAACATTGGCTTCTTTACCTGTTGAAACACAGAATCCAATGTCTTTGATAATACCATTGTTCATCAATTTGACAATTAACATACTTGTTTGAAAATCAAAAACACTCTCAATTACTTTAAGCGTATTCCTATCTTTTTCTCGGATACGTTCTTTGTCAATCCTTACGTCAAAGTCGGCTGTTTCTTTTTTTGACATGATTATCACATCTGCTTGAATTGAGAGCGAGGTTTTATCGACACAGAGAAATATTTCCCTAGGAGGCGATGAAAGGTAATTGCTTTCACATAAAAATATGATAAAAGCTAAATAAAACTATTGTTTAGCTTAAAAATTCTATAAAACGTTTAGAAATACAAACTTGTTAGTTGAAGAACCATTATTATATAACGAAATCTTCTGGAATATGTTTATTGTTAATCAACCATCTTACTTCATTTTTCCTGAAACGGTGTACTAATTCACCTTTTTCATCTGGATTCATACCATAAAATGGCATAATAATAACTATATCGCCAACTCTACACCACATTCTTTTTCTATATTTTCCAGGAATGCGTATTTGTCTTGTAAAACCATCCATACACTTCACTAAAAGGATGCTTGCACCTAATATCTGAATGACTATTCCAAAGATCTCTCCTTCTTTGGGAAGTTGAGCTCTTATAGCATCAGAGTCTGCTGTGACCCAGTCCTTAGCTCCTGTACCTTTTGATTTCTTCTTAGGTTTAGTGGGTTTTCTATTACTCAAATCTTATCCTCAAACCAGAGAAAGGGAATAGCTTAAAATAGTTTTTGTTTAATTAAGAATTTTTTAGAGTTGAAAGACTTCCAGAACGAAACAAACAAAAAGGATAGTATAAAGAAGAAGTTGAGGTACAAAAATGAGCTATAAAGATTTATTAGATCGAGCACGTGGTCAATTACCAGAAAAAGTGTTTGAGCAATCACGATTTGAGATACCTAAAATTGCTTCAGTTGTTGAAGGAAATAAAACCTTCGTTGTTAATATTAGAGATGTTTTGACTGGAATAGATAGGGAAGCTAACCATTTTCTCAAATATATGGCTGGAGAGCTCGCAACTTCAGTAACAATGGAAGGAACCAGAGCTGTATTTGCCGGAAAACATGCCAAAGTAACACTACAAACTCTATTAGAAAGATATGTGAAAGAGTATGTTATTTGTGGTGAATGCGAAAAACCTGATACTAAATTTATCACAGAATCACGAATCTTGAGGAAAAGATGTGATGCTTGTGGTGCGTCAATTGCAGTTAAACCTCTTAGAAAATAACTATTCAGAGTTGATTTGAATTATGACAGTCTTTTTCATGAAAGTAATTGAACAGAACAATGAAAGATTAGTTGCCGCTTGTGACAAGGAAGTTATGGAAATGGTATTAGACAGTCATGGTGTAAAAATAAAAGTTAGTCCTATGTTTTATGGAAAAGAACTTGTAACACAAAAAGAATTCTTGGATGCTGTTAAACGTTGTACCTCTGCCAATGTTATTGGAATTAAAGTAATTAAATTATTAATAGAAAACCGTATGATTCATGAAGATGCTGTCTTATGGTTAAAAAACCCCGAGAAAAAAAGTGAAAAAATTGGTCATGCTATACTAATAGCATGAGTAAAAACACTCTTATTTTACAAAGAGGGAAGGAAAATCAAGCAAGGTGAGAACAATTTCGCAAAGTGGTCGTTTCTGTGCTGTTTGTGGGACTACTGAAGGTCCATATCTAGAGAATCTTTGTGAAAAATGTTACAAAAAAGAAAATCCTATAGAATTTGATATACAAAATAAAATCAATGTAATAATATGCCCACTATGTCTATCTATAAAGATTCAGAACACAGTTGTAGATACTTGGAACAAAGAAGATGGTTTAGAAGATATTATGCGCGAAATGGTTGAAAGAAAAATTTTAGAAAAAATCCACACTGATATAGATTATCATTATGAATTCGAAGATAATATTGAAGAATCTAAGATAATGAACTATGGAGTTAAGGAATTTGAATTAAGGACTAATATCACTGCTAAACCTTTTGAGGAGTTCAGTGAGTTCGAAAAAAATTATCACACAAGAATCAAAATGGTTAGAACAAGTTGTGATTTATGTGTTAGACACAAAGCAGGGTATTTCGAAGCAATATTACAAGTTCGAGGTGAAAATCGTAAACTTACTGAAACTGAACAAGAGAATATTGAAGGGATTGTTGATCGAATAATGACCCGATATATAGATGCTAAAATGTCATACATAATCGATCCTGAAACCGACGTAGATGGTTTTACATGTAAAGTAAGTACAAAATATCTTGCTGAAACCATAGCTCGTGAAATAAAAAGTGCTACAGCTGGAAAGATGAATGTTGCTTATGAGCTCAAAACAAAGAACAAAGAAGGTATAGATGTTTATCAAAACACCTACTTAGTCAGACTACCTGAATATGCTTCTGGAGATATAATAGAATTTGAAAACAAAATGTGGATAGTCAAACAGATTACAGAAAGGCAAATTAAACTTGAATCTTTTGATAACCATGAACAGAAGAAGTTTGATAGAAAAAGAATAGAAAACAGAGGAAAGAAACTAACTGAATCTGTTGTTGAAAGAGAATTTCTCCTTGTTTCATCTGATGGTATGAATGTTGTAATAATGGCTTTAGACAATTATGAGAATTTTGATGACGATTTAAAGAGAATACCTTTGAACAAACAAGTAGGTGAAAATATTATGGGCTTCATCTACGAAGATAGAAATTACTATATAGAATAAATAATGTTTTTCTGTATATTAAGCAAGTTTTATACAGTAGTACCGTTCCTCTTACTTTGATTAATATGAGTGACAAGGATATTGCTTGGGATTTATCTGAAATTTTTAAAAGCACAGATGACCCCCAAATAGCTTCCAAAATGAATGAATTGGATGATAAATCTGATGAATTCATAAGTAAATATAAGGGAAAAATGTCTTACCCAGAGTTTTCTTTTGACGATTTACTTAAACTAATAAAAGATCAAGAGACCTTTCAAGCTAATTTGTCAGAAGTAAACCAATTCGCTAGGTTGTCTTTTGCTGGAAATATGACTGATCCTAATTTTAGAAAGCTGTTCAATGAGACTCAAGAGTTTGTTGCTGAAATCAGAAAAAAACTAGCTTTTCTCGAAATTGATTTGGGGAAATATGCCTTTGAAAATCAATCAATACTTCAAGATGAAAGATTCGAAGATTACAAACATTTTCTAGAAGTAATCATCAGATCATATCCCCATAACTTATCAGAAGTAGAAGAGCAAATTATCATAGAAAAAGATCAATATGGTATAGTTGGTTGGCAACAATTGCAATCTAAATGGTTGAACACAAGAATGTTTGATGTGGAAGTAGAAGGCGAGATGAAACAACTCTCTTATGGAGAAGCAAATGGATTACTTAGTCATCCTGATAGAGCAACAAGAACCTCAGCAAACAAATCAATTTATGGGTTATTAGGAAAAGACCAAGAGATTTTTTCATCAGCTATGTGTAGTGTTTGCAGCGATTGGGTGAAAATTACTAAACGAAGAAAGTATGATTCTCCAATGCACCAAAGTCTAATTGATAATGACGTTAATCAAGATACAATTGATAATTTGATGAAAGTAATAGAAGAATATTCTGTTTTATATAGACGTTATCTTACACTTAAAGCTAAATTACTTGATCTTCCTAAACTAGGCTGTGAGGATGTAGTAGCACCTTTCCCAGATGTTCCAGATATGAGGTACACTTGGGAGGAAGCTCAAGAGTTGCTTATTGAAGCTTATGGTGAGTTCGACGAAGATTTTCTTTCAGTTACAAAAGATATGTTCGAGAGAAACCACATCGATGCTAGTCCAAGATTTGGTAAACGTAATGGTGCTTTTTGTTCTACATGGTATAACGGAAAAACATCGTATATTCTACAAACGTTTACTGGAGCATTATCAAATGTATATACTCTAGCACATGAAATGGGACATGCTGTACATGGATACTTAGTAACACGAGAACAAACATATGCCAATACTAGCTATCCTATGGTAATAGCAGAAGTAGCTTCAATCTTCGGAGAATTGCTCCTAACTGATCTGTTATTATCAAAAGCAGAAACAAAGGAAGAGAAAAAAGCAATTCTAGGTAGAGTTCTAGATGGTGCAGGTATGGCTACATTTCAAGTGAGTGCGAGAGTGTGGTTTGAACAAAGCATGTATGATGCAATAGAAGAAGGACAACTGCTGGATGGTAAGAAAATATCAGAATTGTGGACAACTGCAAGAGATAGAATCTATGGTGATGCTGTAGAATGGTTTGAAGAGATGGATTGGGAATGGACCATGAAACCTCATTATTATATATCGAATTTCAGATTCTACAACTATCCTTATGTTTTCGCTCAAATGTTTGTTTATGCATTATACCAATTATATCTTGAAGAAGGTGAAAGTTTCACACCAAAACTTAAGGCTATTTTGAAGGCTGGCAGTAGTAAATCACCAAAGGAATTTGGCGATTTAATGAGATTGGATATTACTCAACCAGATTTCTGGAAAAAAGGCATGAAACAATATGAAAGATTTGTAGATGAATTAGAAAAAGTAATTAGTTGAGATCTTTTTCAAATCACATCTCTTTTTTAATCTTTAAGCCTCTAGTATGCCTTTTAGTTGTTCTCCGAATGCTTTGGCTTGTTCTAATTCTTCATCTGTAGGATGACCAATATTATCTTCTTGACCACCGAACTTAATGTATCCTTTACAATAGAAGCGTTCTTGAAGAACAGTAACGTTCTGATTTTGATTAATTATTCTTTCCATAGATTCAAACATGAGTTCCCCAATTGTTCGAGGAACAGTTTTCTCAGTTTTCCAGTGAATTTCATCAGGTCCAGCACTTGTAAAGAATAGAGCAACTTTCTTACTAGCTAATTTTTTTCTAATTCTTCTTAAGTATCTTGCACCACCAAAGCTGATTCTACCCATGATAACCCATGAACCAAGAACAACCAACTCGAAATCCTGTAAATCAGGAATCTTCTTCTTATCGAAGCTTTCAACACCAAGTCCCTCAGCAATTTTTTTTGCTACTTTTTTAGTATTGCCGGTACGAGAGTTATAGAGAACTACCGCTTTAACCATAATTATCACCAGATAAGTTAAAACAAGATTAATATAGATTTGCCTCTGACTTTGCGTTTGAGGAGAGAAATGGAAGCATAGGTTTTTTAGCAAAACTAATACTCATTTAAATGAGAATTATGAATTTAGTAAAATTTGCACAATATCAAATATGGGCAAATAATCTTGTAAGAGAGATAATAGAAAATCTAACAAAAGAGGAGTTTAAACAAGAGAGTATCCAAAATTTATGTTGTCATATAATTTTAGCAATAGAGTGGAATACTGAAAATATAATCAATAAAAGAAGTATTGATTGGGAAGAAATGTATGAAGAACTATTAGAACTCCCAAAAGAAAAATTATTGGTAAAATGGAAAGAAATCGATGAAAGACTTCTAGAACAAGTTAAAAACATTGGAGAAGAGGAGATAGAATTTCCAAATTTCATGAAAGGAGAAGGAATAATAGAAATGACACAAGAAGATTTCTATTGTCATTATCTAACACATACAGTCTACCATAGAGGTCAGTTGATGACAGCGCTTAAGAAGTTAGGTAAAAAAGGAGTGTCAACAGATTACTTATTCTATCTATTTGCATTGGAAGAGAGTTGAAGAAGAAATGGTATTGAAAGATTTGTATCTGGTCAAGAAGAAAGATGTTAATCAAGCTGCTGAAGTACTAACTAATGCATTTCATGAAGATCCTTTGATTAAACTAATCTATCCAAATGAAAAAGAAAGAAGGCAATTAACTCCCATACTTTGGAAATTCTTGACAAAAGATGGGATTCGTTATGGTGAAGTTTATGCCCCCTCAGCAGAAATTGAAGGTATTGCTAAGTGGTTACCTCCTGGAAAAGCACATCTGGGAGTATGGAGAACAATAGTTTCTGGTGGATTAAAAATGGGTATGGCTTTAGCAAAACAAAAGGATGAAAGAAAGTTGCCCCCTAGAAGAATAGCACAAATCACAGACGAAATTACTAAGATTCATAAAGATTTAGTAAAAGAACCCCATTGGTATTTAGCTAGCATAGGCATTTCTTCTGAACATCAGGGAAAAGGATTTGGAAGTAAACTAATCAAACCAATGTTAGAGAGAAGTGAAAAAGAAGGATATCCTGTTTTTCTGGAAACAAATTTTGAAGGAAATGTAGGATTATACGAACATCTAGGTTTCGAGGTTATAGATGAAAGAAAAGTATTGGATACAGAAATAATAAACTGGGCTATGATTAGAAAACCTTAAAAGAATATAAAGTGAGAAAAAATCGAGCAACCGGTAGGGGACTTGGCTCAGTCCGGTAGAGTGGTTGGCTCCAGAGAACTTTGCACGAGCAAAGAACCACGAAGAAACCAATTGGTCGGGTGTTCAAATCACCCAGTCCCCACCATTATAATTTTACTCTTCTGGTTTTAAACGAGCATTTCCACCTAATATTTCCCGATTGAGTATCATGTCATTTACTTGCAATGCACCTAACATACTTCCGAAAATTCCATGTGAAAAGAGTGGCTGAAATAGTCCTTTTATTGGCGTTCGCATTTTCAATCGTGTTCTACCGAAATTATCTGAGTAAGGTGCCATTCCATATATTGATCCAGTTGGTGATCCAGAATATCGGGCATATGTTGCTGGGGTTGAAATATCCTTAACAAGAATATGTTTTTTCAAATCCGGAATTAGATACTTTTCAACTAAATCAATGAAGAAAAGAGATAACTCTTCTTTCTTTTTGTCATATTCTTTTTTGTTACTCTCTCGTAATTCTGCCCAATCTCCTAGTCCTACAGGCACAACACGAATAGTGATGTTGGGTTTTCCACCAGTTGTTAATGATGGACAAATAACGCCCATGTGGAATTGCTTTTCTGTAAAGGCCATATTTCCTTTTTCATATTCATTGAATAATCTAGAAAATGATTTCCCACCTGTAGTAACAACATTATAACCACAATCCATTCCTAGTGCGTCAAGATCTATCTTATCATCTAACCCTAAAGCGATGTTTATTGAAGAAGGAGACATTTTTACTTGTTCTACCTTTTCTGCAAATTTCTTATCAACATCTCTAATTATGTCTAATCCTACCAGTTCTTTCATTGCTACTTTTGGATCGATGGTCGTTATTACATAATCAGAGTAAATCTTCTTTCCACCTTCAAGCTGAACACCTTTAACTTCACCATTTTCCACTAATATCTTCTCTACTTTTGTTCTTAGAAGAAGTTCTCCTCCTAATTCTTTGTATCGTTTCTCAAATTGTTTAGTTAACTCAATGAAGCCTTTTGTTGGTCTATAGGCATTGTCAAGTACTGAATTCATAGCACCAAGTGTCATAAGTGCAGCTGCTCTATCACCTGGTAAGCCACTAAATGCTGCAAATGCATCAAAGATTTCCACTACTTCCGGATTAGTTATGCCAAATTGATCAAAGTAATCTTTGAAAGTTTTAGAACCATGCTTAACAATTTTGGGACAAGAGACAATTGTTTTTAGTAATTCAACTAAGGATGGTTCAGTTTTTAACTTAAATAATTCCAAATACATCGCTCTAGAATGGTCTAAGAATTTTTCTATTTCCTTTGCATTTTCAGGATATTCCTCCATTAATTTCTGTTTAAAGACTTCTACTCCTGATGGTAACTCGATTTTTGTTACTTGCTCTGTTTCTGGATCTACAAGGAAAACCCGTGTATAATAACCTTTGAAACGTTTTAAATCAACTTTAATACCTAAGAGGTCATACATATCATTGCAATTCGGAATAATTTGACTAGTATCAAAAAGAAATCCTTCACGTTTGTATGAAGTTACAAAACCACCAGTTTTAGGTTCTTTTTCTATTATTAATACTGGATCCTTCTTAGTATCGTGGAAATTTGCCCATGTAACAGCTGATGTTAATCCTGTCATTCCTCCACCAATAACTATCAATCCTTTTCTTTCTATTTTTTCTTCCTGACTCATTTTCACACCATATTAATATCTTTGAAAAAACAGTTAAATATAAACAATTTGTGTGTTTAACAAAAAACACACTTTGGAGACTAAAACCCTCTTCTTCCATCTTATAGCGGGAATTAACTATCTCCTTATATATCTATAAACACAAAAAAATATTGATAATATAATGAAAAAAAGTAAGATAGTTTTTATTCTGAACTTCGTTATGATTTTAGTTCTTTTGAACAGTGGTTCTTTGATTAATGCATCAAATGAGAGAGATTGGAATGCTGGGGATGTCTTCAATTATAAACTCATCATTTCTGAAAAGGAAATCTATGTGAATGAAGCAAGTAATCTCAAGGATATCTTTACTGTTTATGCTATAGATTCAGAACTCATGTATATTGTAACAGCTATAGACGATCAACAAAAAGAAGCTTCTGCAAATCTTAGTTCAGCATGGTACGATTCAGAATCTGCCTCTTGGAATTGCAGTGCAGCTAATACAAGTCAAACTATATTAGATCGTCTCTTTCAGTTTGAATATCATTGGGATGATGTGGCTAATCAATCAAGGTTAACAAGTTTTCTTATGTGGGGTGAAACCTACTACTTTGTGGTTAATCCCGATTGGGTTTCATACAACAATATTTTCGCTGAAATAGGTGATCGAGATAGGATTATCGATACTGTTTCTTATAATTCTACAACGCTTAACATCACTTTTGGAGATTTTCTAGATTCAGTACCTCATTATCAATTTACTGGAGTACAAGGTTTTCCTGATAGCTCAGATACTCCCGGACCAGCTCATGAATGGAAATTTGAATTTACTTTTGATAATTTCATCTATAAAAGAGAATATGATCCCATTCATCATAACTATACTTTTACTCCTTATATCAAGTACAATACCACATGTTTGTTCAAATATACTGAAGGAGGAACATTGATAGAAAACACCTATTTTGAGAAGAAAATTACAATAGATTCAGAAGATGAACCTTATATTATTGAAACACTCTATGCATTTTATAATAGAGATCTCAGAGCTTCTAATACCTCTTTAACTTCCTATTCTGCTATAATTTCTATTATGGTTTTGCCTTTATTGTTGCATTTTTACAGAAGAAGGAAGAGGTAAAACCTTCTACTTCTTTTTTATCTACATTTTAAACAAGATTTCGTTTAAATGATTTTGACCAGTTTCGTCTAAATTTCTCTTTTTTATCTACTGTTAGAACAAGATCATAACTCACATGAAAATTCTCACTATCGCTCCTAAGTTGAGCTTTTGTTATAGCTCGACTACTCAATTTCTTTGTGCTTATCTGTATATTATGTTCATTCAATAAGCTTGCATTTGCAGGATTCTTATTTGAAATAGTAAATGATGATTTATCTTCGAAAGATAGAGAAATTTCATCCTCTGATAATTTTCCATTTTGACTTTGACTGAATTGAAAAGTTGTTTCTTCATTTTGAGAGTCTTGAGATATTTCAGATATTGATGGAGCATAATTGATTTTGTAGACATTCATTGGCATTTCTATCTCTCCAAACAATGGAGCTTCTTCAGGGTCGCTTTCAGGAATAACAGGCAAAATTAAACATGATTCGTGTTTCCCTCCCCACCAAATAGTGTTTTCTGCAGAGTAAGGTGAAGGCCATATATTTGGAAAATCAGAGCTTGCGAAGGAAAGTTTTATTGTATGTCCCGGATGAAATATCCAAGAAGTTGCATCAAGATTCATTGTTATTTTTACTTTTTCTCCAGGTTTTAGTTTCTGTGGTTCTGTATGTGAATTTCTATGAGTTAAGTTTAGTACTCCCCATGTGATTATGTCTGTACTTCCATCAGGTGCAACATCAAATAGTTTCACAATCAAGTTAACTATTGGAGCTGTAGATGAAAAAGTTAGTTCCAGTTTGGGCTGTCCCAGAATATCTAATCTCTGATTCAAAGGATTTGAAGTATAAATTAAGGAATTTTCTTCATCAAAATTCTGTTCTGAATTTCCACATTTTATTAGATCATGATGCCATGTTGGGTTTCCTAAACCAACAGCTGCAAGATAAACAAAATTGTCACTCCCCTCTCCTATAGGTTTTCTTTCTAGTTTTTGGTGAGATTCTAAGAACAATTTCTTTTCTTCCTTATCTCTAGAAGACCACTTATCTAGTTCTGTCCAATAACCAGACCCTCCCTTGAAGTTTGGTTTTGTAAAACTCGATTCTCTCATGAAATTAATGAAGTCGGGTTCTTCTAACATACCTGTGTCTTTATCCTTTAACCAGTGGTCAAACCAACGAACAATTTGTGGCATATAGTTGATTGAAGGACCTGGATAACCCCAGTCTGGAAAAACATGCCCCCATGGGCCCATTAGAAGTTTTTTTGGAACAGTTAAGTGTTCATACATTCTCAAAGCACTATTTCTATAGAAATCTCTCCAAGCTCCAATGATAAGAACTGGACATTCTATCGAATCAAAATCTGATCTTAAGGATGCAGGTCTCCAATATGGACCGTCAATTTGGTTTTCTAACCAATTTAGTTGATATGGTTCATTACCTTCTAAATGTTCATTCCAGATTTTTTCATAATCCTCTCCTATACTCTCAGCTGGAGGTAATGCATTCATAGAAACCATCATAGTTGCCCATCCTGCTAAATCGAAGAGAGAACATAAAGCACCGCCATCATAGTGAACATCATCTGTATAGCGATCATCAGTTGCATAAAGAGGTACAATTGCTTTTAGATGAGGTGGTTTGTGCATTGCTACTTGAACAGCTGTAAAACCTGAATATGAAGTACCTATCATGCCTACTTTCCCATTACACCAAGGTTGAGCAGCAATCCATTCAACAGCATCATAACCATCTTCTTGTTCTTGTAGAGGATATTCATCGGTAACATTTCCTTCTGAACCATCTGTTCCTCGTACTCCCAAGTGTAGAACAACATAACCATGTCTAGCTAGATAATGAAAGAAATTACCCCGTGACATAGTTCTCCAATCAGAGGAACGATAGGGATCATAATTGATAACAGCTGGAAAAGGACCTTCTCCTTCAGGATGCCAAGATTTGGCATAAAGACGAATTCCATCTCTCATTGGAATTCTCAAGTGTTTGATGTTTAGTTTGAAAGAGGGTTGAGAATGTGGTCTTGGTAATATTCTTTTACTTTGGTATTGATTATCATTCATTCAAAGGCACTTCAACTGAGAATAGTTTAGCAGTTTTTTAAGCATTACTCGATATCTTCCACCAAAAATGTTAATTTTGATAAAAGGAAAGAATGTATAAAGATATCTCACTTGATTCTTAAAATGTGTTCCAGTGAGCAGTGAATTGAAATTGGTTAGATGAACTATATGATTCGTCTCTGGAGCAATGAGCTCTGCTGATGCATAAGATTAGCAGGTGAGAGTATCAATCATACAAATAAAACTATAAAATCAATTCATTCTGTGAATATTTTCTCGCAGCATTTAACAAAAGAACGTGGCATTTTGTATTTTTCTGGATCGACTTGCCAAGCTAGTCTGATATACTCTTGTAATTCTTGAGGAAGCTGATTAAAAAGAGGTGCTAACAAAGAATAGCCAATTTTCCTTTGGGATATGGTATCTCCTTTAAGGAAAAGCAAAGCGTAATTATAACAAGGATATTTTTCTCTAATAGTAGTTTCATAAATTTGTTTAGTATTCTCTTTTTCCATCTAATATAATAGTTCAAAAATACTATTTAAAGACAAAAAAACTTAGAATAAGCTGAAAATTGAGATGAGATACTAGTTTGCAAAGAAATTAGTCATCTCTTTGCATAAACCATAAGTGATGCCAGAGTTTATAATCTCTTTCAAGAAAGAATTCTGCTAATCTGGAATCTTTATCAAAAGTTAAGCGAATAAAATTCTTCTTCTTGTATGGCTTCAAGCATGAAATGAACTCTTCGAAGTATTTGGTGTCAATAACTAAAAATGGTCTGCAACCAGGAAATTCTGGATTAAATCTACCATAAATTTGCAATTTGTTATCAACAAATAAACCAAGAGGAATAGATTCGGTACCAGTAAACCCTACCCTCTGTTCATCGGTCAAATGAGATTTGAGTTCATCCAAATTGGTCTCAGGAAAAGTGTTTGCAACAGTACCATAATCTTTCGAAGTTAGAATTCGTAGCTCTACAGTTTCATTTCTTTGTTTGATTTCTTCCATTTCCATATATTGATCTTCATTAATCCAAAAGTTCCACGATTCATATTGTTTGTTAAATCCATGTTTCTCATACAATCTGATGGCGATTTCATTATCTGTTTCAACATACAATCCTATTCGATACAATCCCTTAGCTTTGAAGTATGAACGAGCCTGTTCCATAAGATTATTACCATACCCCTTTCCTCTTTCAGGTTTAGAAACAGCGATTTGTCCCAAGTGACCATATTCTCTGTGGATTATTAATCTGATGTAACCTATGAGCTTCTTTTCATAAAATGCACCGATAAAGCCTTCATCTTCGATTGTTTGAAGATAACCTTCCTTTTGTAAACCTTCTCGTGCAAAAGCTTCTTTATTCAATGCTTCAAATTGAATCCAATCTTTTTCATTGAATTTT
>JAEOSZ010000042.1 GCA_016840095.1 Candidatus Heimdallarchaeota archaeon | reverse complement strand
TGTCTAAAGTTAGAACCTTCATGAAGACCTGCATTTGGGTCATTAGCTGCTACTACATTTAGTACAGCAATATCTGCTCCATTGAAGAAAGCTGTACGAACATGATCATGCTCAAGTCCTCCAGCAACAGAAATTAAGCTATCATATTTTGACCTAATTTTTGTTATATCTTTGTATCGTATGATGTTCTGTCTATTACTTTCTTCATCTCTTCCTTTGTGTATTACAACTATATCAGGTTTAGTTTTCATTGGAAGCATCTTTCTTAATGGATTATCAACACCTAGCATGTCTATCATAGAATAAATATTGTGCTTAGCACAGAAATCAACAAAGAAGTCTAGTGTTTCTACAGGTGCAGATCCCATTACTGTTGCAGCATTTGCACCTGCTCCCGCAGCATACATAACTTCCTTAGCTGCTCCGTCAGTTACTTTGATATCTGCTACAACTAATCCCCTCCACATTCTTCTGATTAGTCTGACACCAGCCATACCAGTAAGTTTGACATACGGTGTTCCTGCTTCAATAATGATTCGAGGATCATATGGAATATGTGGAAGTATCCTTCTTACCTGTTGTGCAGATCCATTGAATGCTATTTGCACATATCTCTTAAGAGTTCGTAAACCCAAAAGTGTCGCCTCTTCTATTTCTTACCAACTACTTTCTTGGCAACTTCTGTTATATCATTAGGCATGAAAATAACTATTTTCTCACTTGGATCTTGAGCAATATCTCTGATTGTTTGAAGAGTTCGTAACTGAATAGCTCCTTGTTCAGTAGCTAATAGCTTAGCAGCAGATGCAAGATTTTGAGCAGCTTGAAGTTCTCCTTCTGATTTAATTATTGCAGCTCGTTTTTCTCTCTCAGCTTCTGCCTGCATAGCAAATGCTCTTTTCATTTCAGCTGGAAGCTCAATTTCTTGTATCTTTATTCCTTTGATATCAATACCCCATTCACTGGTTTCTTTATCAACAATCTCACGAATATCTTGAGCAATTTTGTCTCTCTCAATTAATACTTGATCAAGTTCCATTGTTCCCATAGTGTCTCTTAATGCTGCTTGAGTGTATTGCCTTACTGCATATACATAATTCTCAATCTTGATAACTGCGTCTTCAGGACGTTCTACCTTGAAATATACAACAGTGTTTGCTAAAACAGGTATGTTGTCTCTTGTCATAACTTCTTGTCTAGGTATATCTTGTGTGATGATTCTCAAATCCACTTTTCTAGCAGATTCTATTACTGGTAGAACATACACAATTCCAGGACCCATTGTTCTCTTATATCTTCCTAAACGGAAAACAACTATCCTCTCGTATTCTAAAACTACTTTGATTCCTGCAAGGAACCAGACTCCCAAAATAAAAGCTGGAACTCCAATTAATGGGCCCAACCACCATAATGCCATATTTTATGTCTCCTTGAATTATTGTAGACTATAAGAAACAGTTACTTAAATATGTTCGTGAACAACAATTAAATGATGAATGTAATTGATAAATACCGTTTTGGAAAAATTGTGGTTTCAGGTAAATCTTATTCTTCAGATTTAATTATATTCAAAGATTTCATTCAAGAGAAGTGGTGGAGAGAAGAAGGGCATAAATTGCAGCTAGAAGATTTAAATATCCTAGATAAAAGAAAAATTGATGTTCTAGTTATTGGAACAGGTTCTATAGGTAAAATGGAAGTTCCTGAACAAGTTATTAAAGAACTAGAACAAATGAACATAGATGTAATGGTTTACAAATCTAGCGAAGCGACAGAAAAATTCAATGAATTAACAAAAACAGGAAAAAACGCAGCCTTGGCCATTCATTTAACATGTTAGCAGAGGAAGATTGACAATGATAAAATCATTCTACATACTTTCAGTTGGAGGAGTTCCAATATATCATTATGATCCAGTTGAGAAAAAAGATTCAGTTGCAGACGCAATCTTGTTTTCTGGTTTAATTACAGCAATTCAAAATTTAATGGTAGAGGTAAAAGTAGGACAGCCTAGGACGGTAACAACTGAATCTAATGAAGTGTATTTAGAAACAGCTAATTGTTTTGGAATTGTACTTATTAAACAGTTAGAAGATGAAATTTCACCATCAGATGTAAAACTCATGTTATCGAAACTTATGGAAAGAATAAAGCGAATTATACCTGATGAAGAAGCTTGTACTTACATTGAAGATGAAGAACGAGAAGAAATTAAGAAAATAGTAGATGAAGAAATAACAAACTGGAAAGAGACATACAAAGATTCAGAAACAATAAAAGAAATGAAAAAAGGATTTTGGTAAAAAGTTTTTATTCCGGAATCTTTGTTGGGAGATTAGGATCATCCTCTGCAGGGAATATCTTTCCTCCTCTGCCTAAGGAAATTTGCTTCTTGTCTCTAAACATCTTACACCAACCTTCTGAGATTGTAACTACTTGCTGAACTTTGTATTCATCCCCAGCAGTTGCACCCCATAGAGTTAGAGTAGTTGTTCCTGTTTCATCAGCTACTAAAATATCCCAAACATGTAAAACTCGGTCTCTAGACTGAACTTGTCTGGGTCCTTGTTTTGAAAGAATACGTACTTTCAATTCATCAAAGTTTGCATCTGGTTTTAATTCTTCAATTTTCATACTAACCACTCAAGAACTTTCACTATTATAGTTTATTCGCTTAATCTTAAGTTTAACGTATATTAACTAATAGATTATAAGGAATTTCGTTTAAAAAGCCAAAGAAATTAAAAGAGAAGAAAATTAATCCTTCTTCTAAGCTAAAACTAAGTCACGATATATCTTCTTAAGATAACCTTTACTTGGTTTAGAATCTCCATTTTCAAGTTTCTTGATATTCTTGATTAGTAATTCATTAATTGGCATATCAACTTTATACTTTTTGCCTATTTCGACAACTCTACCATTAAGAAAATCAATTTCTGTTGTTTTACCAGCTCTTAAATCTTGGAGCATAGAAACAATTGCATCACCATGAAGTCCAGTCATTCTATATACTACTGTTCTAGAGATTCCATAACTGATGATATCATAGGTATAAAGCATGTTAGCATGTAGTTGACCTTGGAACGGATTAAGTTTAAGTTTCAAAGCATCTACAACGTGTACTAACTCCTTCCAAACCCACAAAGCAAGTTTCAGAGCATCAGCTTGCATATATAGTTCACCAAGTGTTAGATTTCCAAGAGCACAGATTGGATTAATTGTTGAATTTATCATCAATTTCATCCAAACATCACTAGTTATATTCGATGATATTGAAGTAGGTGCAGCTAGATTTAGTTGCTCTAGAATGAATTCTGGGACATCTCCTGTTTCTGTACCAAAATGATCATCCATCACTCTTCCAATAACGATATCACCTGCTGATGCTTGTACTGCAACACCAATACTTTCTGTAAATATGTTAAAACCAACAACACATGCTATGACATTTTTGAAAGCTGTTTGATCATAAATATCCTGAGCAATAAGTCCATTTTGAAGAGAAACTATGAATGTATCATGAGGAATATGATTTTCCAGTTCTTTCATGAATTCAATAGTGAAATTTGCTTTTAGAGTAATCAGAACAGCGTCAGGTTTTATGTTGTCTTTTGTCAAATCATCAATTGTAATAGGAGTGACTTCGGAACTGATTTCATCATCTTTAGTTTTGAATACTGCTGGATTTTTTGTAAAGTGTTCCTTATGATATTCCCTTCCTAGAAGATAAACTGAAGAACCTTTACTTCCAATACTTGCTGCAACTGCACAGCCAATAGCACCAGGTCCAACTACTACGATATTCATGAGCTCTCCTCCAACTTCTTTAGCCATTTCGGTCCTTCTTCGAATGCCTTTTTGTTAATTTGTCTGATAAACATATTACGACCAAGATAATCCAAAACTAAATCTTTTGATTCTTTCTCAGGAAGACCTAACTCTGGGAATGTAGTTAAAATTGCAAAAACAGGAACATTGAGAGGTTTGAATTTACCCTTGAAATTCTCTTCATACCCTAGAGCATCAAAGAGATATACTTCCGAAGAATATCTTGCTATCTCTTTATCAATCTCATCCTCATCTGGAAAAACCACCAATCCCAAATCATGTGTAGATCTGATATCATATTTATTTGTCATGATTACCTTTGGCTGAGCTTTCTTTGCTAGATAGAGATATCTGATTGTTTCAAGTTTTTCCATCCCTATAACAAGGTCTACATCTTCAGCAGCGAAAATTGGATTATTAGCTTCATTAATTCTAATAAACGATTGAACAGAACCTCCACGTTGAGATAAACCATGCATTTCGTTGAAACACACTTTCTTTCCTAATCCAAAACTAGTTGAAGCAATAAGTTTTGCTAAGGTTATAACACCTTGACCACCTAAGCCTACTATAGCAATGTTGACCGGTTTTTCGTTTTGTTTTCTATTTTCACTCATCATCTTCAACCTCTTATTTCTTCCTCGGAATTATTGCATCATGCGGACAGACATCCACACAGATATTGCAAGCAGTGCAAGTTTCTTCTCTAATCTCTATTTTTCCATCCTTCTTAATAATTGAAGGGCATGAGAAATCAATATAACAGATTCCACAGTAAATACAAACTTCTTGATCTACATATGGGGCTTGACCAAGATCAAAGTCATGTCTAAGTAGTTCAACAACACAATTGCCAGAGAATATCATTACAGCTGGACCTTCATATTCAATTGCCTCTTTGAGCAATTTTGTATTTTCTTGAACATTTTCTACACTGACTGATTTAACCCATTTTACACCTATTCCTCTAACAAGCTGTTCGATATCAATTTCGTTTTGATTTTTTGCTATCTTTTCTGTAGAAGAAGGACTTGGCTGTCCTCCAGTCATAGCTGTTAGTCGATTATTCAAAATTGCAACAGTAATATTGTGATCATAGAGAACTGCATCAATTAAAGGTGGTATTCCTGCATGAAAGAATGTTCCATCACCTATTATTGCGATTACAGGTTTTTTATTGACCAAAGATTGACCTATAGCAGTTCCAATACTAGCTCCCATACACAACCAGTAATCTCCTACCTCAACAGGAGATACTTGGCCTAATGCATAACAACCAATATCTGAAGGTACAATATAATCAGCTTTTACTGCTTGTTTAATTGAATGAAAAGCTCCTCTGTGAGAACAACCGTCACAAAGTCTAGGGAGAGTTCGGGGAATCAATAATCCATCTCTGTTAAACACTTGAGGATAAGGAGAGGATTCAGGTAATTTGAAATCCCAAGTTTGAGGATCATCGGGATCGCTAGCTATCAATTTAAATGGATGGAGTAATAAATCTGGAAGAATTCTGTTTTCTTGGGGTATTCCTAATTTGTTCTTTCCAAACACTTTGATATCCAGATTATACTTCCCTATTATACTTGATATTTCATCTTCTACATAGGTTTCTAACTCTTCAATGAAATAAACATATTTGAACTTCTTTAGAAGCTTAACTATATGCTTCTCGCTGAAAGGATGAATGGCACCAATCTTTAGAATAGGAACATCTACTCCTGCATAGTTACGAGCATACTCTACCATTGGATAAATAGCACCTTGAGTTATAACCAATTTATCTGAAGTAGAATCTGAAAATTTAAGTTCATTAAAAGCTTGAAAAGTTGGATCCTGACTAATCGCATGAAGCTTTCCATGCAATTCTTTATGGTAGATATATCTAGCTGGTATGAGATATTTAACATCTTTAACAAATTGTCCATTTTTACCCAACTTCTCATCAACTACAGTCATTTCAACTTCGGAAGTATTCAATGCGGTATAATTTGTCAATCGAACAAAAAATATCATATTGTGCTTCTCAGATAGTTCATATGCTTTTACTATTGTATCCTTAACTTCTTGAGAAGTTGATGGTTCTAGAATGGGTAAATGAGCAAACTTACCCCAAAAGCGTGAATCTTGTTCATTTTGGCTAGAAAGACATCCTGGGTCATCAACAATGATTATAACCATTCCACCTAATACTCCAAAATATGCTAAAGCCATCAATGGGTCAGATGCAACATTCATTCCTACATGTTTCATTATTACAGCTGATCGTACTCCAGACATTGCTGCAGCACCTGCAATTTCTAATGCAACTTTTTCATTTACTGAGAACTCGAAGAACAGTTGACCTTCTTTACTCAATCTATAAAGTTGCATTTGAATTTCTGTACTTGGAGTTCCAGGATAAGCAGTGGTTAAACCAACTTTTGCTTCCAATAATCCTTGAACAACTGCTCTGTTTCCCATTAAGAGTTTAGTTTCTGTATTTTTTGTAGTTTTCTTCAGATCTTTATCAACAGTCATTTTTAATTCCTTCATGATTCTGTTATTTAAGTTGAATCTATACTCCATTCTAATTAGTAATTGAAGACATTTTAACAACTACATTAAAAATTTTAGGGATTTCATTACAGTTTTTCAATGATTTTCCTTATTTTCTCCATTTCCTCTTCAATAGCTGGTTTTCTTTCAGCTTCTTCCAAGATTTCTAGTGCTTCTTGAAAAAATCTAATTGACTGACTCTTTTCTCCTTCTTCTTTGTATAATTCAGCTAATCTCTTAACGTTATTAAAATGAATACCTAGATGCTTTGGAGTAAAATTATTTCTACTTACCTTACCAGATTCAATTTCCTCAATATAATGAAGGTTTTCTCTAATCAAATTATCCTCATACATAACTTCATCATGACCTGAAATAACAATATCAGCATTTCTAGTTAGATACTCCCTAAGTGAAGTCGCATACTCCTTTAGGTTTAGGAAGTTAATATATGGAAAGGGAGATTCAATATTATCTCCAACGAAAAGTATTTTCTCTCTATGGTCAAAACATGAGGATGATTCAAGAGTATGACCAGGGGAATGGTAAAACTCTATTCCTTCATCCTCAAAAACTATCTTATCTTTAAACAGTTTATTAGGAGGAGTCAATATCACTTCTCCTTTTTTATGTTCCCCATACTTTTCCAAAATTTCCTCTCCTTCTCTCTGAAAAACCTCTGGGGAGAGTTCATGAGCTATTATATCTGAACCCTCAAAAACATGATTCCCCCAAACATGATCATAATCTGCATGAGAGTTAAAAACTACAAATGGTTCGGATTGAATAGAATGTTCTTTTAAATAATCTAATATCTGATTAACAGAATCAGATCCAAATCCTGTATCACAAATGAAAGTATGTTTATCTCCATCGATAACATAAATGTTTAGCTTGTAAGGATCCTCAAAAGTAAAAACATATCCTCTTGAGCCTACTTTCTGAACGTTCATATCAAAGAAGAGATGATTTGGTTATAAAAAAAGTTAGTGGAAGAATTAGTACTGAGGAATGAAATCATCCTTAATAAATTCCCACATTTCACCCTCATCTAAAGTCTCTTTCTCAATCAAAACATCGTAAATTTTCATAAGCAAAGCATGATGCCTTATTTCCTCATGATAAATAGCTTGAACTACCAATTTCACTTGTTCATCTTCTATCTCCTCTAGAAGATTCTTGTAGGTCCTGATCGCTTCTTGTTCTAACTCTATATGTTCTTTGATATTTTTATGTAGTTCTTTAGATTTTTTTTCAGATATAAATGGTTGAGTTGTTTTTTGCATTGATAAAAGAGCAGTAAGCATGCTTGCATGTTTCTTTGAATCTAAAGCTATAGAAAGAATCATTTCCTTAATCAGAGTGTTTTTCATGTCTTTTACAGAATTTTCTGCTGTGTTGACAATCTTCTCCTCTAGCTCAATTTGCTTCTTCAAGAAATTGGATAAATCTTCACTCATCGATTGCACCTTTGATAGATAAATAGAAACATGCATGGTGATATATATTTTTTTGGAAGAAGAAAAGGAAAAAATGTGTAGCTGAAAAGCTACTTTATTACTTGTTTAATTCTTTTTCAAAGCCGAACCAATCTACTAGCAAACGTCTGAAGAAAGGATATTCCTTCGCAATCCATCCGTCAACACCTAGTTTCTTGACACCTGGGCTTAGTATAAAGATAATTTGAATTGCCCATAGTATCCAATTTATTGAAATTGTTGATGCACCTAACCATCCTGCAGCAAAGAAGAATAAGAAGTTAAAGAAAATTCCAACTAGTGCTGAAAGATTTACTAAAACTCCAAACATCAAAGCTAAACCTATGAGTAATTCTCCTATTTCTACGAGATATCCAAAAGTAGTAGCAGCAGGTAACATAGCTGTAAGCCAATTGCTCATCCAAGTTGGAGCACCTGTTGAAAAGAAACCTAATGTCCCAGCCATTCCTTCTGGAAAGCTTGGTGCTGTTTGAATTATTTTGGTCAGACCAGCAAAAAACCACTCAAAACCAACAATAATCCGTAGAAATACTAACCAAAGTGCGGCATCTTTTTTATTCCAAATATTTGAAAAAAATTCTTTAATGTCCATAATAACACCTAATATTCCCGCAAAAGCGCTAAATATTTAAGTTCCAGTGTGTTACCAAAATTCACACAGGGTTACCCGATATTTGGTAATAAAGCAAATTTATATAACAGTTTTTACTTCTTTTCTGTTATGTCAGATTACGTTATCAAAACTTATCAAGAAAAATTTATTGAAGATCAAGTTAGAATAGGTACTGAAGTAAGTAAGAATTGGTTGCTATTTGGTCAAACACCTGTTGATAGACTCAAGGAAGCTTATTCACAACCAGATTTTGATCCAGAAACTAGATTATACTGCTTTAAGGGAGAAGAGATGGTAGGATTTCTAACATCTAGGGTAATTCCAGAGAAAGAAGAAGGAAAAACAATCGCTACTCTTAGTCCACCTTTAGTATTAGAAGGACACGAAGAAGCATTTGGTCTTTTGCTTTCAGAAGGAGTAAAAATTTTACAGATTAAAGGTGCAGAGATTATCAGATTCTTTGCAAATGACTCCTGGGGAGAAAGCGCAAAAGTACCTGAGAAACATGGATTTGAATTTAAACGGGATACAGCTTATCTGGTATCTCAAAAATTAGACAATATCAGTACTACTGAAGTTAAGGAAGATGTTTTACTTTACGATAAGGAAAGAGATCTTGATGAACTTGTAGCAATATTCGTTAAAGAACTAGGAATGACTGAAGAACAAGCCATTCAAAACTTCGAAGTAATTGATACAGCAGAAAACATTCTTGGTCACTTTGTTATTAGAAAAGACAACAAAATTACAGCTAGAACTTATGCACAAATTGATCCCGAGCTAAATGTAGCTTATGTTGGATACATCTATGCCACAGAGGATAAATTTAGAGAAGAATTAGTTTCAAAGATTGTAAATGAATGTAAAGAAAAAGAAGTCTTTGAACTAAAATCATTCTTGTTTGGTGGAATGATGGAGAAACTAAAGGATTACGAAGGTATGGGATTCAAGCAAGAGAGTAAATCTTCAATGTTTGAGAAAGAACTCTGATTGCTCATTTTTTTCTTTTCTTCCAACAAAAACTTTTATGCTCTTAGTATGCATATATAATCATGCATAAAGCTGTCAAAATACTTCTAGTGATTTTACTTATTGCAATCATAGCTGTAGGTACTCTTTTTCTAGTATACATGTGGGACAGTCTATTTTTTGATGCTGGAGAGCGATATGATTCTACTAATCTTAATTTCATGACAGTAATTTATGGGAATCGTTCAGATAACTATGGATTTAATGAAGGGTACAGCGAGACAATTAGTTGTCCATGGGGATTTATTCATAATGGACTGGATTATTTCCTTCTAAATAACTCACAAGTGATAGCTGCTGCACCAGGAAAAGTTGTGGAAATTAGGTGGAAAGATAATGGTGAAGGGATAGAAAATAGATACTATGTAGGTATTCAAATCAGATACAACAAGACAATAACTCTTTGGTATAACTTTGAACCTTGGACTCAAAATCCTGCAGATAAAGATAAACAGTTAGCAATGTTACAGGTTGCAGAAGGAGACTGGGTAGAACTAGGACAGGAAATTGCACGATTTCTCTATGTTCAGGAGAGTGCTCATATTCATTTCGATGTCAGTTATAAAGGAGATCAAGTGTGTCCAAAACCTTTCTTTTCAACAGTAGGATATAACGAAATAATGACTATGATTGACATTTTCCAAGATAATTGGTCTTTGTGTTATCATTAATTTCAGAATTCATTTCTTTTCCATTTTCTCTTTTACTCTAGAAAGATTTTCTTTGTGTAATTCTACAGATGGATCTAACTCTACAGCTTTAGTATAATGTTCTAGAGCTTTGTCCAAATCCCCCTTTATTTCGAAAGCTTCACCTAAACTATCCCAAGAATTTGCATATTCTGGACCTATCTCTATTGCTTTACCTAAGTGTTCGAAAGATTCATCTAGTTTTCCTTGTTTAAGCTTTGTATAGCCTAAGTTATTCATAGTAATGTAATCTTGAGGATCAAGTTCAAGTGTTTTTAATTGGCACTTTACAGCATCTTCATACTCCTCTCTATCGAAATGCAATTCAGCCAATCTAATCCAAATTGAATAGGCATCTGGACTTAGTTTTACAATTTTGTAATAATATTCCATAGCTTCATCAATCTTTGTTAATTCTTCAAATAAGTCTGCAAACATTATTAACAAGCCTAAATCTGAAGAATCTAATGACTCACCTTTCTGAAAAGCTCTCAAAGCATCTTCATATTCTTTCTGAGATTTATGTAAATTGCCGAGATTGAACCACACATCAGTATTGTCAGGAGCTATTTCAGCTGCTTGATGATAACATCGAAAAGAATTCTCTATGTCATCTAATTCGAAGTGATAATTTCCTTGAAGTAACAAGGCAACAACATCATTTGGATCGATATCAAGAGCTTTTTGACAAGATTCTATGGCTTCTGGAATTTGTCCTAGAGAACGATGGATGTTTGCAATAGCTCTATATGAATCTACATGTTTTGGATCAATCCTTAGTACTTCTTGAAAACAACTTAAAGACTTTTCAAACGCATATTTATCATAATGCTCTGTTCCTTGCTTTACCAACTCTTCAATTTTCTTATCTTGATCATCATCTGTCATTCTATACACCTATCAAGGTTACATTGAGAGGTTACTATCTGGCTTTTTAACTCTATTTTATGATGTAATTTTCATTTCGAGCTCAATTGAAAATGTTTATATATGTCCAATACTATACGTGTTATAGTATCTGTTTGTTAGTATAACAGAAATACTAAAAAACATTGAAAAAGGTGTAAAAACTTGTTCAGAAACATCAAAACATATCGAGAAGGAGCTCTGATAGAGGATGAGCAAATCAAATCATACGTTGAAAGCTTTGAATCTGAATTGCTCCGAGGGATATCCACACTATCTGCATTGTCAATAATTCAGAGACATCCTGAAGAGGGAATTTATGGTTATCAATTACTAAAAGAACTTGAACAAGAGACTGGTAGAACTCTAATAATTGAGGAGGGAACTTTGTATCCTATCCTTAGAAAATTGGAGCGAGATGAACTTGTAGTATCCGAAAGGAAAGAGTCTGGTGGCCGTCCTAGAAAGTACTATAAATTAACAAAAAAAGGAACAGAACTATATCATCACATGGTAGGATTTTTCTCAAAACTTCTTGAGGCAATTACTCCATTGATGGATATAGAGATCAAACTTCCTGAAAAGAAGTTCATATACTGTCCAAATTGTACCAATAAAATTCCACAGGACCAAGATGTAAGATTCTGCAATATTTGTGGATTAAATATTGAAGGATTGTCAAAATGAGGTTAAAAAGATGAATATAAACATTGAATCAAGAGAAATGATTGACGCTTTTAAGAAAGAGGTAAAGAAAAAATTACCTATTTGGTTAAAAACTAAGGAATCAGAACTTAAAGACTTCCTAGATGAATTGGAAGATCATATCTGGGATAAAGCTTCAGAACTAGCTGATGGAGCAGATCCTAAGCTTATGCACGTAAGAGAAGCCATAGTTCAGATGGGATCTCCAAGAAAAATTGCCAAAGAATTTAGAACAAGAGGAACTCCTAAGTTCTTTATTACAGAAGAGCTTTGGCCATGGTACTACAGATCTCTGATTTTTGCAGGAGTAGTATCAATCTTAGTTAATATGATTACTATGGCATTCAAACTAGGAAAAGGTGACACAGTAACTATTGTCGGTAATGCTTTCTGGGAGATATTTGTAGGCTTTGCATTTGCATTTGCTGGTATAACAATACTATTTGTTCAATTATCTTATCAAGGATTCTTACCTGAAGATTTCAAACGACTGGTAGATGAAGATAAATTACAACCTGTTAAGGAACCAAGAACTAGAAGAACCAGAAGAAAAAGAGAAAAGAAACCTAAGGCAGTCTTACCAACATCAGGTAGCTATCTCTTTGAAGCTATTGTTGGTTTTGTTATCGGAGGAGTATTAATTTTCTATCCATTTGCTACAATAAATGAACCTTTCATGGCAACTTACATGATAGGATTTGCTGAATGGCTGAAACTAGCTGGTGGTGCTATGATAATTGGTGGTATCATTAGATTCGCTCAAGCATTAGTTGGAAAACGATTAAGGTTACAACAAATGTTTGTTGCTTTGCATATCATTCCATCAAGTCTTAATCTCGCTTTGCTCTTAAGACTACATTTCAATCCAGATCTTATCCAAGTAGCATTACAAAATAAGTTCGTAGATGCTAACATTCCACTTATTATAAAATCTCTAGTAATAGTCTTTGCAGTACTTAGTATCATAGGAATGATAGCAGAACTAGATAAAATAGTCAAATTAGAAATACATGGTTTCACTTATACCGAAAAAGCATATAGAAAACAAATTGAAATTGGATAATTCCAATTCTTTATTCTTTTTTTCATTTGCACTTTAAACAATAATGTAAATCCTATTTCTTTCTCTATAGTTTATTCAGACAATCAGTCTTGAAAGTTATATTTCAAAACTGACAATAAACTTTTTTTATCTGGACAATAACCCTTTTTCGAATAAATCATGAAAATACTAGCAATAATTAGTAGCCCACGAAGAAAAAACACATACAATGCAATAAAGGAAATTGAAAGAATTCATAAGCAGCATTACGATTGTGAATATGAGTATTTATTTCTAAATAAGATCAATTTGGAAGGTTGTAGAGGTTGTCATATATGTTTAACAAAGGGAGAAGAATTTTGTCCTTTGAAGGATGATCACGATGTTATTGTTAATAAAATTGAATCTGCTGATGGAGTAATATTAGCAAGTCCTAATCATACGATGAATGTTAATTGGCGGATGAAAAATTATATTGACCGCTATTCATATTTGATGCATAGACCTCGGTACTTTCATCAACGTTTTTTGATTCTTATTACAAGTGGTAGTTATAGAGGGATTAAACAAGCATCAAATGCCTTGTCACTTATGGCTTCAGGTGGGAAAGTTATTGGTAGAATTGGTATCATGAACTCTCCCGGTATGAATGATAAGAAAAGAGAAAAACAATCTAAGAAATTAGAAAAAGAAGCAACAAAATTTGCAAATAAAATGAAAAAGCCATTTAATTATAAGCCCTCTTTTGGCCATCTAGTTTGGTTTTCGGCATTTAAAGCAGTATATAAAGGAGAGGCTGATGAATCTTTAGCTGATTATAGATATTATTCTAAGAAGAAATTCTTTGTCGATATGAAACTCTCATTTGGTCAGAAGTTTACTTTGAAATTGTTTAATGGCCTATTTGGTTTTCTTATACGTATTGGAATGGTATAGAAATTTTTTGTTCTCTCTACAAAAGAGCAGAACAAGTTTTTCTTCTATTTTTCTATTAGCACTTTAAACAGAAATATATATCATAAAACACGAGATATAATTGGAAAATATGATTGTTTCTTTAACCATCGGTACTTTCATCGCAGGGGTTCTCATTGAAATTGTTAAACGTATGGGAGGGCAAGCTGCGGGAGAGTTTCTTTACAAACGAATAAAGGCCAAATTTAAGAAAGAACACAAGAGGAATATCGAAAAAGAACTTGTCTCAGCAGACAGTTTAGAAGAATTTCGAGAGATTCTCAAGAAAGAACTTGGTCCTTATGGAGTTCAAGATAAAGAAATTGACATAATGATACTTAAAGGTGTTCAGAAATTATCAAAGGATCATGATGTTATTATTGAGAAGATAGATAGACTTGAAGGACTAATAGTCAAACTTTCAACCAATATTCTCTATGAATCACAAATTTCTGGTTCAGAAGTTCCAATGGAGTTGAGTGAAAAGCTTTTTGAAAACTACCTCACTGGTGATAAAAAAGCTGAGAAAAAAATAGATGAGTATATCGCAGATGGCCATTACTCTCCAAACCTTAAACAAACTTTAAACAATTATGAACCATTTAGACAAACTTACTCCCACGAAATACTCTTAGTGGAAAGATTCTTGAGACATTTCGAGGAAGATGAAGATCAGATGAACAGGCTAGCTATGATGTCTGACTTATGGTCAATTCTTGGTTCAAAGAATTTATCCAGTAGTATAATGGTGAGTGAAATTATTCTTGAAATTCTGACTGATAAGAAAGTTTCAGAGGAATTAAGCTTAACCAACTTACTTAGATTTTTACATTTACTTGATACTTCTGATGCACTTAATCAGATTGATGAAGAAGTAAGAAAAGAAATAGAGAAATTACTTAAGAAAGAAATTGAAACTGCCCCCTATTATACACAACTTGAATTAGCATATTTTCTCATGAAATTGGATAGTTCGAATGGTGATACTCTAGGTTTTGTTGAGAAAGCATTAGATGAACTAGCAAAACAGAAATATTCAGACAAATTTGTTAAAGAAAGCATTTCAGTAAATAAAAAAATACTTTCTTACTTCCATAATGAAACTGAGATTAATGTTAAGAGTTCAACAAAAGCTCTCCAAAGTCTTACCAAAAGATTCGAAGTCAGAAAATTCTCAAAAAGCACAGCTCTCTTAGAAGGACAGCTTACCAGAACTCTTTCTGAAACTAATCTAATTGCTTCAAATATACCAGAATATCTAGATGAACAAACCTTAAGAGCGTTGAAAGACACAATATCGAATTTAACAGACACCTTAGTGCAGAATGTAGATAAGGAAACATTAAGCAATAAAATACGAGTTCAAATTTGGAAGATAATAGATAATTGTGTTTATATTGTTAACAAGATGTCTATAATGAATACTAAACAAATTCTAAATGATTTCGAAGTAGATATTGCAAAGAAACAAGGGATTTATTCCAAAGATTGGGGAGAATATCAGAGAAAATCTACAGAAGAGATAGAGAAAACTTTGAAGAAAATCAAGCTTTCTAAATCTTTTTACAAAAAGGTTGAAACAGAGAAAATGCTAACAGATATTAAAGGTCTACCTGACCCCCCTAAAGGAGTAAAGGAAAAAGAATACGAATCTACATAAGACTCATATTTACTCTTCAACAACTGGTGCTATTGTTGCAATAGTTGCCTTCTTACCTGAAGTAAGAGCTTGTACGGGAGACATATTCCAATAATGTACTTCCTTGATATTTCTTACTTTTTGAATTTCCTCAGCATATACTTTGACTAACTCTCTATTAACAGCATCTGACATGAAAAGATTATACTCTATTTTAGGATCTGTTCTTGATTCTATCTCAGCAACCATTTTCTTGATTGCACCATCGTAACTTGTACTAGCTCCATAACCCAGCCAACCGTCTTCTACAGTTAGATGAGCAATTGGTTTCATTTTGAGAAGAGACACCATTATTCCCTTAATAGAACCTCTTTTTACTCTTCCAGTTTTGAAAAGTGTTTTTACATCCTCAGTTAAACCAATTGTATATACTTGTTCTTTTATGCTATCAAGGTATTCCATAATTTCTTCAGCTGATTTTCCTTTCTTAAGAAGCTTCCAAGCATTATAAGTCATCGCACCTTGAGATCCACAATTTAGATCAGTTGGATATATGTGAATTTTGATTTGCTTCTTTAATGTTTTAGCTGCAAGACGAGCAACGTTCATTTGACTAGAAACCTTAGGTGTCAAACCAAGATATAATATTTCATCATATCCTTCGTCAACTGCCTTCTTAAATTCGTTTAAAGCATCCTCAGGTGTAACTTGAGTAGTAGTTGGATATGGATCATAATTATATAATTTACCTACAAAGTCTTCAAAATCCATTTCTGTTAGCTCTCTATAGAATTTCTCATAAATAACTACCATAGATTCAAGAAAACCAATATTCTCTTTCTTCATCATCTCCAGAGGCATTGTAGAAGAACCATCTGTTATTAGCTTGATTTTCATGTTCTTTTCAGTTTCAGAACTTATTTATAAAGAATTTGCAAAAACTAAAGAATAGAGAAAAAAGAAAGAAGGTTTATTTCTTCCTTCTAATAAATACAATAATTAAACCTATTACAGCTAAACTTGCTATCACTGATATTGTTGGAAATGGTACAACAACTGTGTTTAGTCTACAAGGAATGAATTTCCATGTGACAGTACCTTGCTCAATGAATTCATAAATCTGAATTAACAAGCCAGAAGCAGCTTCGTAGTATGCATGAACTTCATACGCATCACCCATTTTGTTGAAAAGACCTGTATTATAATATTCAACAAGAATAGAATCATACGAATCATCTTCACAAGTAGTAACTGCTGGAGTTCCAATAACTTCACCTAGAGTGGGATCATAACTTATATCATCTCCCAATACAGCAGTTGGAGATATTGCAAGTATAGTGAATTTGTGCCAGAATAAGAAATCATTAGATATATCACTAAATTGCTCTAGTAATAGATATTTAGGATCAGCAGTGTCGAGTGATCCGGCTATTGCGGTAGTTCCGTTTGCAAATGTTATCTTTCTATTTTCTGGTTTTAGCATTGCAAAATAATCTGTTTCGTGTAGCACAGTCATTTCGATTGATTCAGTAGCATTTTGAACAAATAGTTCTGCAAGTATTATTGTAGTTCTATTGTTAGTGAAAACTAGGAATTTTAAAATAATATCAGTTGGATCATCAAGAATTCCAAACCCATAAGGTTCCACAGGTCTTATCTTTATTTCAAATTCGATGACTTGATCAAGTATACCCCCAGGATTGAATATTCTAGTAACAGCAATAGTGACATATGCTTGTAACTTGTCTGCTGCAACAGCTGTATCTAGATATAACTCTCCCTCTACATAACTAGAGGCACCAACCTCAAGTACATCTGAGGCAAGTATAGCATTGGAAACATTGGAAACTAAAACAGATGTCATTAATATTCCTAGAACAATTGTAAGTGTAATTTTTATTTTCTTCATAGTACCAAAACATTAGGTTATTCTACTAAATGAAGTTTGTGCAAAAAAAAGGAGAAAAAGAAGTAATGTCTTACTTAGATTACTGTTTCTTTCTTTTTAGAATTGTTCCTTTAGCAAAAGGATCAGGCTTCAGAATCATTCTAATACCAATGAGTATTGGAACCAACATATAAGGTAAGTAAGCTGCCAGATAAATTCCTGGAGTTGTGGTTTTGTTCGGACCGAAAAATGCTTCTGTTAAGATAATAATCAAATTTTCTACTATAAGAGCCGCATAAAGTATTGTTGGAATTCTTATCCATTTCTTCTTTTTAATGAATGCATAAGTAGCTGCTATATAGTATGGGCCAAACATGATAACGTCTATCCAAATCAAGGTTTTATACCAAACACCTCTGACCATCAAAACAGGGTCAAAATTAGAACCCCACCAGTGTATTGCATTTACCATAAATGCTGGGGGCCATCCAGGATAAGTAAAACTTGATGGATCTTTTATCACTATCTGCTCTAAATCAATAATATAAATTATGAATATCACATTAATTAGAAACCAAGCAATGATTAGAATATCATACCATCTCTTCTTAAGAGGTAATGATTGACTTGCTTCTGATTCTGGTCTCAAAGGTGTGCTATCTTCATCCTTTTGTTTTGGTAATTTTTTATGGAACGGATAAGGATTCCATAATCTTGCCGTAACTATGAATGGAAATGACCACCATGGCAAATTCAAGAGAACTACTAACCACATTTTGATAGCTTGATGTGGTCCAAAAAATTCTTCACCCATGATAGTGGTAACATTGATGAACATTGCACCACTCCAAATAAAACTTGGGATTCGTATCCATCTTTTTCCTCTAATGAATGCATACATTCCAACGAGATAATAAGGACCAAAATACAAGACATCCACCCAAATAGTAGCCTTCCACCAAGTTGGTCTGGCAAATTGCAAAGGATCTATATTAGTTCCATAATTATGAATAATTTGAATAAAGAAGTCTGGAGGCCATCCAGGTCCAGAAACCCATGTTGCTGGATCTTTGATAACTAGCTGCTCTATATCAACAATATATGTAATAAATATAAAATTGATGAAGAAAAACAATACTATGACCCAATCAAGATAACGTTTTTTGAATGGCTTCTTCTCTTCACTTCTCAGGTTTATTTCTGAATTCATGGAATTTGTTCTAATACACTGTAATTTAAGAATTTTTACACATTTAATTTGATAGTTTCAGAATTATGTTTTAACTTATCTAAAATTACAAGTTATTTTTCAAAAATCTCCCAATTCTCAATATCTCCATCTACTACTTTGAATAGAGGATGAGGTTCTATTTTTCTGATATTTTTTAAGGTCTGGAACAATTCATTGTCTCTAACTGCTAACTTAGATAAAAGATGTTTTAACTCGAATTTCATTTGTCTTTCAGTAACAGATATAAATTTTTCACATAGAGAGAAATTTTGTATTTTGTTTTTATCGAAATTATAATCTCTTTTGGAAGATTCTTCATAGATGTGAGATAAATAACATCCAATAGATTCTATTGGTCGATTACTGGTTTTAAACCTGTTCAATTGTGGATGATTTTTGTATCCCTTAGTTTTTCCTTCTAGAACTTTTTGAGCAAGTAAAGATTCTCTCCAAACAGCTACTAATCCTTTTGCATCTAGATATTTTGGATGGAGTGACCAAATCCTCATTTGTCTCATCTCAACTAGATAAGAAATTTAGTTCTTTTCCCATTTGTAAATGCATAAAGTGTATTCATTTGAAGTTCTTTCCATTCAACTTCAGGAATAATTTGTTCGGATGCAACAATTCCAATTTGCACATCTATATCTTTGACAAAAAGAGTGAACCATAATTGATTATCTTCACCTACAATATTTTTATCGAAAGGAGGTCTTAATTCAGTATAATAAAGAGATTTGTATCCAGAATAATAAGCATACAAAAACTCTCCATCTGAAAGAACAAAGTTCATTCCACCTTCCTTAGCTAATTCCTTTGTTGTTTTTTCTATTTTGATAGCAATTTCCTTATCTCTCACTAAATGACCTAAATTCTTTATTTCAGTCAAAATAGTGCAAAACACTTCTTCTGAATCAGTATCTCCCTTAGGTTCTATACCTTCAGAATATCTCAACACATGTTTATAAATTGTCAAATGACCAGAATGAGCAAAAGCCCAATTCTTATCAAACAACTCCAATTCAAATGGATGAGTGTTTTCCATTGTTTTGTTTCCTTTAGAGGCGAAACGGATATGAGAAATTAGATTGTTGCTATAGAAATTTGTTGGAAAGTTTAATTGGAAATCTTTCAATTCAAATTGATTCTCAGTGAAAGGTTCCTTGAAAATCATCCAGCTATCATTCTTAAAATATGCATAACCCCAACCATCAGGATTTTTCCCTGAAACTGCTGCGGAACCTTTAAACGAAAAATCGATTTCTATCTCATTTTCACAGTTAATTCCCATAAGCTGAGCCACTAAACCACCTTAAAATACTATACATCTTATATCTTAAATGAGTTGTGCAAAAAAGAGACTTTTGCTTTGTTATATTTGTATGAAATAAAGCTTTAAAAACAAGTTTTTGAGCAATAGAACTACTCAATAGGGATTTAACTGAACGGGGTTAATAAATGGTAATAAAATTTCCTAGCAAAGAATGGATAGAACAATTTATGGATGTAGTGAACAACTCTCAAGCTTACAAAGAGGCTGCCAGAACATGGGAAGGTGACTTTCTATTCGTAATTGAACCTGATGAAAAGTTGGATAAAAAACAAATCTACTACTTAGATCTTTGGCATGGAGATTGTAGAAGTGTTGACTATTTTGAAGATGGACATGAACTTCCAACAACCGAATTCGAGTATTCAGGAACATATTCAAATTGGCTCAAAGTTATCAATGGAGATATTGATCCAATAAAAGGAATTCTTACTGGGAAGTTTAAACTCAAAGGAAACAAAGGTAAAGTTATGCGAGCAGCTAAAGCAGCTATGGAACTCGTTAATTCCGCACAAGAAGTAGAGACAGAATTTCTCTAAAACTTTTTTTAGTACTATTTTTGTTTTATACCATTATGTGGTTTTATTGTGCTCCTCGCAAAATTGTCTTTGGAGAAGATTCAATTGATGAGCTAAACAAGATACATGGGAAAAGTGCACTTATTGTAACTGATGAAGTACTACTTAATCTTGGTATTCCTCAAAAAGCAATTGAAATTTTAGAGAAGAATGACTTCAAGATAACTATCTTTGATCAAGTTTCCTATGAACCTTCAATTCCAATGGCAAAAGCTGGTGCTGAAATTGCAGAGCAAAACCAAGTAGACTGGATTGTTGCAATTGGTGGAGGATCAGTAATGGATTGTGCAAAAGCTATATGGGTTTATTATGAAAATCCTGAAATGAGTATCGATAGTGTTTTTCCTGAAGATCCGCTACCACTTAGAAATAAAGCTAAATTAGCTACAGTACCAACTACAAGTGGTACTGGTTCGGATGCCAATTGGGCTATTGTAATTACTGACCCAGAAACCAAACAGAAGCTATCTGTAGGACATAGAGATTTAATTCCTGACATCGATATTGTTGATCCATCGCTAACGATAAAACTTCCTCCAGAACTTACAGCATCAACTGGTATGGATGTTCTTGCTCATGCAATAGAAGCTTACACTATTGATTGGAAGAATGATTTTGCAGATGCGATGGCTATACAAGCAATTAAGTTAGTTTTTGAATATCTACCTAAAGCTGTGAAAGATGGTCAGAATATTGAGAACAGAGAAAAAATGCACAATGCTGCAACAATGGCTGGAATAGCAATCGGTAATAGTCAAATAGGAGGAACACATTCGATTGCTCATTCTGTTGGAGCCGTACTTAAGATACCTCATGGCGAGATTATTGCTGTTGCTTTACCTCACATGATGAAATTCTGTTTAGAAGAAGAAAAAACTGCAAAACATTATTCAGAGATTGCACATGCCATTGGAATTGAGTTTAAATCAGTTAAACAAGGAGCAGAGAAACTAATAGAAAGAGTAGAAGAGTTAATAGAGGAAATTGGTCTTAGAACTTCTTTGCGAAGTTTTGGAGTCAACGAAAAGATACTTGAAGATAACATGCAACTTCTTAGTGATTTTGCTTTAAACGATACAGGTTCAATTGTAAATCCAAGAGAGATAACAACTGAAGCTTTAAGGAGTATTTTTTCCGATATGTTAGGCGAGATAACAGGAGGTTATAGAGAAGTTATTTTGAGAGTCAATTTAACTACTAAACAAATAACTCAAGAACCTTTAGACTTTGATGGAGCTAAGAAATTCGTTGGGGGGAGTGGATTAGGAGCATATTATTATTATAATATTGTTAGAGGTTCCAATGTTGCACCCTTATCACCTAATAATCCTTTGATATTTATGACTGGTCCATTAACTGGACTACCTACTTCATGTTCAGGTAGGTATTCTGTATGCTCAAGGTCACCATTGACGGGATTCTGGGGTGAAGCTAATTCAGGAGGTTTCTTTGGACCACATTTGAAATTTGCAGGTTACGATGGAATCATAATAGAAGGAGCATCAGATTCACCAGTATTTCTAAAAATTGAAGATCAGAAAGTTGAGATAATTGATGCGACTCAATATTGGGGTTTAGGTGTTTATGAAACTCAAAAGAATCTTCTAAAAGACTTAGATGACAGGACTTTCAAAATCGCATGTATTGGACTCGCTGGAGAAAATCTTGTTAGGTTTGCTTCCATTATGAATGATGGAGCAAGAGCTGCTGGAAGAACAGGTCTTGGAGCAGTCATGGGATCAAAAAACCTCAAAGCTATTGCTGTTAAAGGTACATATAAAGATTTCAACCTCCCAACAAGGTTTAAAGAAGTATCTCGAGCAGCTTATGAAGATATAAAAGAGGATTTTGCAGCTGAAATGTTAAGAGATTTAGGTACTGCCGGAAATGTTGATGTTGCAATAGATATGTATGGAGATATGCCTATCAGAAACTGGTCAAAGGCAGAATTTGATGGATCTTATAACATCTCTGGTGCTTCAATG